>NZ_JBEXMH010000083.1:0-31196 GCF_040610415.1 Amycolatopsis sp. NPDC004079
GGCGGGAAAGATGCCTTGACAAGCACCCCCAGACCGCAGGGAGGCTTCGTATCGGGGTGCGGGGGTGGGGCTGGGTGCCTCGATCGTTGGGTGCATCGGCTGCGGTTTCGGGTTGGGGCTAGCGCCCCAATGTGGCATTGGGTGCGTCAGATGCACCCAATGTGGCGTTGGGTGCGTGGGATGCACCCAATGTGGCGTTGGGGCGCATCGCGGCGACGGGTAGGCGGGCGGTCCGTGAAGGGCTCCTTGAGGGAATCAGATTCCCTCAAGGAGCCCTTCACGTCCCGAATTGCCGCAGTAGCGCGCTTAGCGGGGTGGTGGTGAAAGCGGGGAGGACTTGGTCTGCTTTGGCGAAGTCCAGAGATGCGGTGATGGGGTTTGGCACCGCGATGGTGGTGATTCGGGCTGCTTTCGCTGCGCTTACGCCGTGGGGTGAGTCTTCGAAGGCCAGGGCTTCTTCTGCGGTTACGCCCAGGGTGCGCAGGGCTGCCAGGTAGGTGTCTGGGTCTGGCTTTGGCTTGTGGCGGTCGCCCGTTTCTACCGCGGTGAAGCGGGAGGCCAGGCCTAGGCGTTCTAGTTGGCCGTGTACCCAGGTTCCGGACGAGCTTGAGGCGACGCCTAGCGCCAGACCACGGCGGGCGGCCTCGTCCAGGTAGTCGAGTACGCCTTCTCTTGGGCCGTCTTCGGCTAGGAGTTCGTGTACTCGGGCGCGCATGGTCGGGCGCAGGGTTTCCGGGTCGATGCCTGCTACTTGTTCGGCCAGGAGTTTGAACATCGTCGCTGCGGTGTTCTGGGTGCCGATTACTGTGTGCCAGACGTCCAGGGGCAGTTCGACTCCGTGTCCGGCGAACATTTCTTGCCAGGAGCGCAGTACCGCGGCTTCCGTGTCGGCTAAGGTGCCGTCGAAATCGAAGATCAATGCTCGCGTGGCCACGTTCCGCAGCTTGCCTCACCTGGTCCGCTGGCGGGGTCAGTTCGTGGCGAAGAACTCCGCCAGTACCGGGGCCAGTGCGGCGGTTTTCACCAGGTGCGTCTGGCCGGGGAGGGTGCGGTAGTCGGCGTTTGGCAGCTGGCTGGCTGCCGCCGCGACGCCGTTGCGCATCCACTCGGGGCTCTTGCCGCCGTCGAGGATGAGGGTGGGGGCGGTGATTCCGGACCAGCGGGCTTCGGGGAGCGGGCGGCCTGCTTGGTTGTCGTCCATGATCTGCGCGTCGTAGGCGAGGGTGTGGGCGACACGCTTCATGCGCGGCCACGCGGGCATCAGGCGCATCATGGTGACCATCAGGGCGGGCAGTCCTACGCCTTCGGTCATGAAGGTCTTGATCGCGTCGCCTGGTTTTCCGGCGGCCACGGCTGCTTCCAGTTTCGCCTGGTAGTCGGCGGGGACTCGCTTGCGGGTGCTGTCGACGACGAAGGGCGGTTCGTAGACCGCGACCTTCTTCACCGGCACGCCGCGGTGGGCGGCTTCCATCACCAGGGCCGCGCCGGAGGAGATGCCGTACAGGCCGATCTCGCCGCCGGCTTCCTTGGCCAGTGCGGCGATGTCTTCGATTTCGCGCTCGACGTCGTACGGGCTCGCGTCGCCGCTTTCGCCCCTGCCTCGGCGGTCGAAGGTGTAGACGGTGAAGCGGTCGGAGAGGGCCTTGGCGAGATCGTCGTTCGGGGTCGAGGTGCGGTAGCAGAGCGCGCCGTCGACGAGGACCAGCGCGGGGCCGGAGCCGGTGCGGGAGTAGGCGATCTGGGTGCCGTCGGCGGACGTGACGGTGGGCATGGTGTTCCTCCTCGGAGTGGTGCCGTGGGGAGAACTCTCGCATCCGACTAGTGCAGTTGTCAAGACAAAAAAATTGTTCGGTGGGATGTGGCGCTGTTGACGAGGGCGCGGGGCTGGGGTTAGGCGCTGCGTAGGGTGAGCAGGGCGATCTCGTTGGGGGCGAAGACCCGGAAGGGCGGGCCCCAGAAGCCGGAGCCGCGGCTGTTGTACAGCTGGGTCGGGCCGTGCCGGGTGAGGCCGGACAGGGTGGGCTGGTCGAGGCGGACCAGGAGGTGGAAGGGCCAGATCTGGCCGCCGTGGGTGTGGCCGGAGATCTGCAGGTCGACGTTTTCCTCGCGGGCCTGCGCGACCTGTTTGGGCTGGTGGGCCAGCAGAACGACGGGGACCTCGGGATCGGAGCCGTCGAGGGCGGCGGCCAGGTCGGGGCCGTGGCCGGGGAGGCCCGAGGCGGCTCCGGTGGGGTCGTCGATGCCGGCGAAGAGCAGGCGGGCGCCGTCGCGTTCGATCAGCGTTGAGCGGTTGTGCAGGGTGTCCCAGCCGAGGCTCGCCATGTGGTCGAGCCAGGCCTGGGCTTCGCCGAAGTACTCGTGGTTGCCGGTGATGTAGAACCGGCCGAGCGGCGCCTGGACGCCGCCGAGCGGGTCGACCTGCTTGCGCCGCTTGGCTACGGACCCGTCGGCGAGGTCCCCGGCGTGGCAGACGACGTCGGGCCGCAAGCGGTTCAGTTCGGCGACCAGGCGCTCGGACCAGCGGGTGCGGTCGAGCGGGCCGTAGTGGGTGTCAGTGATGACCGCGACGCGCAACCCGTCGAGCCCGGCGCCGAGCTTCGGCAGCACGACGTCGACCGCCTTCACCGGCGGCACCCGCATGGCGGTCCGGTTCCCGCTGACGAGCAGCACCGCCGCGACGGCGAGCGTGACCCCGGCTACGATCCGCGGCCGCGCGGGATCGTCCACTCCGGACACCAGCAGGACCAGTCGCAGCACGTGCGTGAGGACGCTCCAGGTGAACAGCACCCAGACGGCGCCGAGCGTGACGTCCCCGACCCGCGCGGCGGCGTCGCTCTGTTTCGGACCGTGCCCGAGGACCATGAGCACCGGAAAACTCAGCGCCGCTACGCCGAAAACGACCGTGCCGACGACGGTGCCCGCGACCGGCCAATCCGGCAGCAACACGAGCACCGACCACGGCTCGCCGAACAGCAAAAGCACCGCGGCGACCACGAAGGCAACCCGACGAACTCCAACCACGGTTCTCTTCCCTTCGCCCAGGTACTACCCAGCGTAGCCGCAGTCGGGGAGTGGGTGGCGGGGCGTGAGGGGGAGGGTGGGAGTGGTTTCGGTGGGTGGGGCGGTTGGTGCTGGGGCGGCGGCGGAGTTTTGCGGGCGGGTGCGCGGGACTTTCGGCGGCTGGTCGAGTGAGGCGGTGGTGGAGTTTTGTGGACGGGTGGGGCCGTCGGGGTGGGGTGGCGAGGCGGGTGCGCGGGATTTTTCGGCGGTGGCCCGGTCGAGTGAGGTGGCGGTGGAGTTTTGTGGACGGGTGGGGCCGTCGGGGTGGGGTGGCGATGCGGGTGCGCGGGATTTTTCGGCGGTGGCCCGGTCGAGTGAGGCGGTGGTGGAGTTTTGTGGACGGGTGGGGTGGCGAGGTGGGCACGCGGGGGTTTCGGCGGTTGGCCGCTTCCGGGCGGTGATGGAGTTCGGTGGGCGAGGTTCGGCGAGCGGGCGGGAACTCCGACGGCGGCCGGTTGGGCGAAGCCGCGTTCCGCAGGCTCTCGGGAAAGTGGCCGCTGTCGATCCCATCCGGCGGCCGTCTCCGGCAAGGACTGCGCGGATTCACCTCGCGTGGCTTAGGACGCGGCCCCGCCTGCGCGTTCTGGGAAAGGGATCCATCGCGGCCGGGCAAGGCGGGCTTAGCTCGCGTGCATCAGGACTCTCCGCGCCCCGCAAGCCAGCTCGCCACCGTTTCCTCCACGTCCAGCGGCCTCGCCCGCAGCACCGGGCCGTCCTGGGGCATCGCGTGGGTCTTGCGGATGCGGTCGTTCAGGTCTTCGACGATCTCCCGCACCTTGCGTTCGGAGCGGATTTTCGCCAGTTTCCCCGGCAGGTCTTGGATTTCGCGCGGTATGGCGAGTGACGGCGGCAGAAAAGCGGACCGGTCCAGGTCGCCTTCGCGGGCGCGGCGGACGGCCCAGTCGGTCGCCGCGTCGCGGCCGGTGGGGGGTGGCAGGGGTTTTCCGGTTCCTGGCAGGTCTTCGAAGTCGCCGCGGGCTTCGGCGTCGGCGATTTGCCGGTCGACCCACGTGCCGTACGACACGCCCGGTGGTTTGCGTTCCGTCACGGGAACCACCTCCCTCGCTCCCCAGCGTAGCGGCCCGCGAGCCGCCGCGGAGGGGACGAAGGTCCTGAAACGGCAGGTAAGATCCCACGCTGATGCGTACGAAGGCCGGGAGGGGACGCGATGATCGTCGAGCACGAGGGCGACGGTCCCGAGGCTGCGCGCGAGGAGGTCGCGCGCACGCTCGCCTTGTTGTGGCGCGACTGTACGGGTGCTCCGGAACCTTCAGCGCGCGGCAGGCGGCCGACGCTCACCGTCGAACGGATCATCGTGGCGGCCATCGCGGTCGCGGACGCCGAGGGGCTTGTCGCCACGTCGATGCACCGCGTGGCCAAGGAACTCGGGGCGGGCACGATGACGCTCTACACCTACGTTCCCGGCAAAACCGAGCTGATCGACCTCATGGTCGACACCGTTCTCCTCGAACGGAATCTCCCCGGGCCCGGCGAGCCCCGGCCGGAGGACTGGCGTGCGCAGGTTCGCGTTTACGCTGACCGGACGCGTGACATTTACCGGCGGCATCCGTGGCTCCGCGAGCGGTCTCGGGTGCGGCCCGCGCTCGGTCCGGGGCAGTTGGCCGGTCAGGAATATCTTCTGTCCATTATGGACGAGCTGGGTCTGCCTGCGTGTGAGGTTGTCGCGGCGGCCAGTTCTGTCGCGGGCTATGTGGACGCGAACGCGGCGGCCGAGGCGGAGAGTGTCCACTTGGAACAGACCACAGGACAGTCCAACGACGCGTGGTGGGGGCAGCGTTCTTCGTTCTGGTACACGTATTTCGACGTCGAATCCCACCCGGCGATGAACCGGACCTGGCTAGCCGGCGGGTTTGACAAGCCTTCGGCGAAGCAGGCGTCGGACGCGTCGGAGTTCGGATTGGACCGGCTGCTCGACGGGATCGCGGACCGGATCGGCCAGGTCGACAAGTAGGTTCACACGCTGGCGATAGCGTCGATTTCGCCGATCAGGTCCGGCCACAGTGGACGCGGCAGGTCGTGTCCCATACCCGCGTAGGTGACGAATTTCGCGCCGGGAATGGCGTCGGCGGTCGCGCGTCCGGCGCTCACTGGCTGCACGGGATCGGCTTCTCCGGTGATCACCAGGGTCGGTGCGCGTACTCCGGCCAGTTCCGCGCGCCGGTCGCCCAGGGCGTACATTGCCTTGCCCTGTCGGCGGAACGCGGCGAAATCGGTGCGGGTGTGGAAGGTTCGGCGGCCGACGTCGCGGATCCAGTCTTCGTCGTGCGGATAGCCGGGCGAGCCGACGATCCGGTAGATCCGGACGAGGTGCTCACCGGCGGATTCCGGGTCCTTGGGTCGTTTTCGGTGCAGGGCGGCGAATTTGACGAGCGTGCGGACCTTGCGCAGGTTCCATCGCTGGAGGTGGTCCGGCGCGGAGGACAGCGACGTCAGGCTCAGCACCCGTTCCGCCTGCCGGGTCGCCATCACCTGGGCGGTCATGCCGCCGAGGGAGACGCCGACGACGTGCGCGGCGGGCCAGCCGAGCGCGTCCAGCACGGCGGTTCCGTCCGCGGCGGAGTCGGCGAGGGTGTAGTCCGCGGTGGCGCGCGAGGATTGGCCAGCGTCGCGGTTGTCGTAGCGGGCGACGTGGAAACCCTTGTGTGTCAAGGATTCGCAGAACTCGTCCGGCCAGCCTTGCATCGGGGCGAGTCCACCTTGGATCAGCAGCAGCGGACGTCCTTCGGTGCCGAAGGTTTCGTACGCGAGGTCGATGTCGCCGTTGTGGGCGAACGAAACGCTCATGGAGTCCTCCGTGGATCGGGGAACACCGCGGCGAGGGTTCCGGCGAGCACGCCCGCGACGTCGGTGTCGGGATCGACGCCGCGGCGCAGGGCGAGTCCGCCGCTCAGCGCGCCGAGCAGCACGACCACCTGCGGCAGCGGAACGGCTGGCGTGATTCCCAGTCGTCGGCAGTGTTCGTCAAGTACGGCAACGATTTCTTCTTCGTGCTGCCGTTGCGCGGAGACGGCGGCCGCGGCGGTTTCGGGAAGTCTCGTCACGGCGGCGGCGAATTCGGCGGTCGTCCGGCTCCACCGGGCGGCTTCCTCGTCGTCGGCGATGGTTTTCGGGGTGAGAGCGGCGATCAGGTCGTCTCGGGTGGACGCCTTGCCGAGAGCAGTCCTGAGCAGGTCGAGGTGTGCTTCGGCGCGGGCGTCGATGATCGCCAGCCACACGCCTTCCTTGCCGCCGAAGTGCTTGTACACCGCGCCGCGCGTGTACCCGGCTTCCGCGGCGATCTCCTCCACGGTCGCGGCGAGGAACCCGCGCCGGACGAGCACCGTCCGTCCCGCTTCGATCAGCTTCTCGTGTGTGAGCTGCTGTTGTTCTGCCCGCGTCAGCCTGGTCAAGGCACACCCATTCGGTAACGCGACGTTTCTGGAAACACGACGTTACCAAAATGTGGGCGACTCAGGAACCCCCGAGCGCGAACTGGATCCCGGTCGCTTCCTCGGAAAGCGTCCACAACCGACGGCCCCGCAAGGGATCCCGCGAAGCGCCCATCGCTGTGCCCAACCGCGGCCGACCCACTCCGCCGAACGCCGGCCCGTAGTAGGAACCGCCGGTCGCGGCCGGATCGATCGCGGCCCGGACCGCGGGCCAAGCGCCGTGATCTTTGCCGTGCGTATAGGGCGCGAGCAGTCGCATCACCGGCACCGGCTTGGTGATTCCGGGGCGAGCGGGGCTGGTCCGCTCAAGGCTGAACCCCGGGTGCGCGAGGATCGCCTGCACCGGCGAACCCGCCGCACGCAGGCGCCGGTCGAGTTCCGTCGCGAACGATTGCACGGCGTGCTTCGACAGCGCATACGCACGAAAGTCCGAATACTTGTGCGAGCTCTGCAGATCGTCGAGGTCGTAGGGATACATCCGGGTGATCAGGCTGCCCGCCAGCACTACCCGCGCGGATGAGGCGGTCAGGACCGGCATCGCCAGCGCGGTGAGCGCGAAGTGGCCGAAATGATTGGTGCCGACCGCCAGCTCCAGGCCCTGTTTCGTCGTCCGGCGCACGGGACCGGGCGCGGTGATGCCCGCGTTTTCGGTCAGCGCGTCCACCCGGTCGAGACGTCCGAGCGCCTCGACGGCGGCCGGAATGGACTCCAGGTCGGCGAGGTCCAGCGGGATCGTGCTCAACGAAGCCGAACCGACGCGGGTGCGCACCATCTCGACGGCGGCGCGCAGCCGGGACGGGTCACGGCCCAACAGCGCGACGTGCGCCCCGGCGGCGGCCAGTTGCTCGGTGACGAAGTAGCCGATTCCGGCGTTGCCCCCGGTCACCGCGTAGGTCTTGCCCGCGAGGTCGGGCAAGTTCCGGGGATTCCACGCCACGATCGCCCCCCACAGTCCGGTTTCCGGTCGGTCCGGACTATACGAACGTCGCGGTCAGTGCGTCGGCGCGGCCTCCGTCGTGGTGCTGGAAGTCGTCGTGGTGGTCGACGTGGCCGGGTTCGCCGGGGCGGAGCTGGACGGCGTCGTGCTCGTCGGGGTGGTCGGCGTCGTCGGCGTGGTGCTCGTGGGCGTGGTGCTGGAAGGAGTGGTCGGCGTAGTGCTGGTCGGCTTCGCCGGAGTGTTGCTGCTCGGCGCGGTGCTGCTGCCGGGAAGCTGCGTCGGCGTGCCGGGCTGGTTCGGCTGCGCCGGGGCGACCGGCGGCGGGGTGGGCGGGGCGACGTCGCCGGCCGGGCTGCCCGCGGCGGCTTCGACCGCGCCGGGGCCGGGCGGGGCCCCGATCGGGACCTTGCTGTCCGGCAGGTTCGAGACGCCGTTCCGGTAACCGGTCGCGTACGCCATCACGGTGTCCACATAGGACTGCGAGTTGTTGTACCGGCGCACCGCGAGGCGCTGGTTGGCGTCGGTGGAGAGGTCCAGGCCTCCCGAGCACAGGTAGCGCGCGGTGGCGAGGGTCTCGTCGTAGATGTTGTTCGGGTCGGAGATGCCGTCGCCGTTGCCGTCGGAGGCGTACGACGCCCAGGTCGACGGGATGAACTGCATCGGGCCGACCGCGCGGTCCCACGTCGGGTCGCCGTCGTAGCGGCCGTGGTCGGTGTCGCGGATCGCGGCGAATCCGCCGGAACCGTCGAGGACCGGGCCGAGAATGCGTTCGAGGGTGTTGCCGCGGGCGTCGACGTAGCCGCCGCGCGCGTGGTTCGACTCGACCCGCCCGATGGCCGCGATCAGCGCCCAGTCGACGTGGCAGCCGGGCTGTTCGCGGGCCATGATGTCGGCCGCGTTGCGGTAGGCGCGCAGCATGCTGTCCGGGATGCCGAGCGGACCGGCGGTGGTGGCCGAGCCGGGGCCGTTCGGGTAGCCGGGGACGCCGAGCGCCTGCGGGACCGGCGGCTGCGGCAGGCTGCCGTCCACGCCGATCGGCGGGAGCGTGATGCCGGGCGGCAGGCCGGGGGAGTTCGGCGCGGACTGGGCGGCAGACGGCGGTTCCGCGGCGCGCAACGCCACCGGGATGCCGGACGACGTCACCGTCGGCAGCACCACGAGCGCGCCTCCGGCGAGGGCGGCGAAAGCCCGGCTCCGGGCGTTCCGTCCCTCCGGGCGGCGTCTGGCCATGCGTGTCTCCCCGTTCGTTCGGCCGGTCTGCGGCCAAGCTAGCGGATCTGCGCGCGATCCGGTGAGGGGTCGCCGGAATTCTGTCCGTTCCGGCCAACTTTCGTTCGTCTGGCATAAAACCTTCGGTGGGTTCCGGTCATCGGGGCTTAACCGGGATTTTGCTGAATAGGCCGAATGGAGCAATCCGTTCGTCGGGTCCACTGTGGACCCGAGGGCGCGTCACGCCGCCGGGCCGAATCGTTTCCGGTATTCCGACGGCGACAGCCCGGTGTGCCTGCGCAGCCGCAGCCGGAGGTTCGCGCCGGTGCCCAGCCCGGTGCGGGCGGCGATGCGGTCCAGACCATGTTCGCCGCGTTCGATGAGGCGGCGGGCCAGCGTGACGCGTTCGGCGGTGAGCCAGGCGAGCGGCGTCGTGCCCAGTTCGGCGCGGAACCGGCGGTGCAGCGTCGCGGCGCTGGTCGACGCACGCGCGGCGAGGTCGGTGACCGCGAGCGGTTGGTCGAGGTGCTGGCGCGCCCATTCCAGGATCGGTGCGAGCGAGGCGTCCGGAATCTCCGGCATCGGGCGTTCCACGAACTGTCGCTGGCCGCCCTCGCGATGTCCGGTGAAAACGAGGCGACGGCTTACCGTGTTGGCGATTTCCACGCCGTGGTCACGCTGGATTACATACAGCGACAGATCGAGTGCGGCCGCACTTCCGGCGGCAGTGAAAACTGTGCCGTCCTCGACGAAGAGGACGTCCGGCTCCAGCCGGACCCGTGGGTAGTGCGCGGTGAACGCCTCGGCCCACTGCCAGTGCGTGGTGGCGCGGCGATCGTCGAGCACGCCAGCCTGCGCCAGGGTGAACGCGCCGGTGCAGAAGCTCATCAACCGCGCGCCGCGGGCGTCCGCGCGCTGGATCGCGGCAATGACCTCCGGGTCGGCGGGGGTCTGCGGATCCGGGCGGTTCGGGACGATCACGGTGTCCGCGGCGTCGACCGCATCGAGGCCGGCGACGTCGGCGAGGGTGAAGAAGCCGAGGTGCATCCGGGCTTGCCCGCCGGGCGCCGCGAGCGCGAAGTCGTACCACGGCGTCGGCAGTTCCGGCCGGCGCAAGCCGAACAACTCCGTCGCGACGCCCATCTCGAACGGGTTCGAGCCGTCGCCGACGATCATCACGACGCGGTGCGAGGATCCTTTCGACATGTGCGATTCCTAGCACTCCCGGCCGCCGGAAACCAGGCCGAAGATCGAACTATGACAACTCAGCCCCTCGACCTGCGGGCGGTGCTCGCCGGGTTCGACGCGCCGTGGAGCCCGCGGATCGTCGCCAACGTCAACGATTACGACATCCGCCTCGCCCGGTTCGCCGGCGAGCACGTGTGGCACAAGCACGACAACACCGACGAGTTCTTCCTCGTCCTCGACGGCGCCATCGAGATCGGCCTGCGCGAAGCGGACGGCGAACGGACCGTGACACTGACGCGCGAGCAGGCGTTCGTGGTCCCGCGCGGCACGTTCCACAAGCCGTCGTCGAAGGAGGGCGCGGTAGTGCTGCTCGTGGAGCCCGCCGGGACGCTTTCGGTCGGCGACGAGCACGAGGAAGTGCCCGACACTGTCGACGTGACCGTCGGGCATCGCGTCTGACCTGCTGGGTTGCACCGTGGGACGGCGTACCCTCGCCGTCATGAAACGCACTTCCTTCGCGCAGTGGCCGTGCTCGATCGCCCGGACCATGGACCTGCTCGGGGACTGGTGGACGCCGCTGGTGCTGCGGGACGCGTTCTACGGCGTCCGCCGCTTCGACGAGTTCCAGCAGGCGCTCGGCATCGCACGCAACACCCTCGCCGACCGGCTGCGCAGGCTGGTCGACGAGGGTTTGCTGGAGAAGCGCGCCTACCAGGCCGAACCGGTGCGCTACGACTATGTGCTGACCGAGAAGGGCCGCGATTTCTGGAGCGTGCTGGCCGCGATGACGGCCTGGGGCGACCGGTGGCTGGCCACCGAAGCGGGTCCGCCGATCGTGCTGCACCACGACGCCTGCGGGCACGACACGACCGCGACCGTCGTGTGCGCCGACTGCGGCGAGCCGCTGTCGGCGGACGACACCCGGATGCGGCGCGGTCCCGGCTTCCCCGAGCGCCTGGCGCAGCGCCCCGACGTCCAAGCGCGGTTCGCGCCCCAGGAGTAGCGGTACGTGAGGGGAACCCTGAGGGAATCAGATTCCCTCAGGGTTCCCCTCACGGCTTTTGGCCTCCGTGGTGATTGACAGGGTCAGTCTTGTTACGCAACTATGCTGGTCGAGACGCCAACGGAGGAGGACTCGCCATGGAGTGGACCGGCGCGCGGTACGCGGACGCCCCGACCGTGCAGGTGGACGCGTGGATCGACGGCACGCCCGAGCAGGTCTGGCGGTTCGCCTCGGACGTCGTGCTCATGCCGGAGCTGAGCGGCGAACTGCAGGCGGTCCGGTGGTGCGACGAAGGTTCGACACCGGCGCTCGGACGGTCCTTCGTCGGGCACAACCACCACAAGATGCGCGGCGACTGGGAAACCACCTCCTACATCGTCGAATGCGAGGAACCGCGCGTCTTCGCCTGGGCGGTCAGCGACCCGGCCAATCCGACCGCGGTCTGGCGGTTCACCCTCGCCCCGGAGAACGGCGGCACGCGGCTCACGCAGTGGGCGCAGATGGGACCGGGACCGTCCGGCGTGACCGAGGTGATCGCGCGGATGCCGGAGAAGGAACAGAAGATCGTGCACGTCCGGCTGAGCGAGTTCGAGGCCTCGATGACCGCCACACTCGGCGCGATCAAGGACCGCGTGGAGACCGCCGGATGATGCGCACGGCCACCACCGTCGAGGCGTCCTCCGGCTGGCCCGGCACCCGGGATTTCGTGCTGGAGGCGGAAAAACTGGGTCTCGACGAATGCTGGGTGGCCGAGGCGTGGGGCTCGGACGCGCCGTCGGTGCTCGGCTATCTCGCCGCGCGCACGGACAAGATCCGGCTCGGTTCCGGCATCATGCAGCTCGGCGTGCGCACGCCGGTCGCGCTCGCGCAGGCCGCGCTCACGCTCGCCGAGATGTCCGGCGGACGGTTCGCGCTGGGCCTCGGGCCGTCCGGTCCGCAGGTGATCGAGGGGTTGCACGGGGTGCCGTTCGCGCGGCCGTTGACCCGGATGCGCGAGACGGTGCGGATCATCCGCAGCGCGTTCGCCGGGGAGAAGATCTCCTTCGCTGGCAAGGCTTTCCAGATTCCGTTGCCCGGCGAGTCCCGCCCGATGCGGCTGTCGACGACGCCGAACGAGGACATCCCGATCTACCTGGCCACGCTGTCGCCGCGGATGCTGGAGCTCACCGGCGAACTCGCCGACGGCTGGCTGGGCACGAGCTTCGTCCCCGAGGGCGCCGACGCGTACTTCCGGCATCTCGACGCCGGGCTCGCGAAAGCGGGCCGGAGCCGCAGTGATCTCGTGGTGTGCCAAGGCGCTGAGGTCGCGTTCGCGTCCGATGAGGACGAACTGCGCCCCATGGTTGCCGGGCGGAAGAAGGAACTGGCCTTTTCGCTGGGCGGCATGGGTTCGGCGAGCACGAACTTCTACCACGACGCCTACAGCAGGCAGGGCTGGGCCGAGGTCGCCGCTGAAGTGCGGGAACGCTGGCAGTCCGGCGACCGCGACGGCGCGGCCGGGCTGGTGACCGACGAGATGGTCCTCGCGACGACGCTGATCGGCACCGAGGACATGGTCCGCGCGCGGCTGAAGGTGTGGCGCGCGGCCGGAGTCGACACGGTCCGGCTGTATCCGGCGGGCGACACGCTGGAAAACCGCCTGGCAACGCTCGGCCGGGCACTCGAGTTGGTAACGGAAGTGCCCTGACAGACCAATGATTGGGCCATCTGGCTGCGTCGGCAGGTCCGGCTGCGCCATAGTGTCGGCGATCCCGAACACCAAGGAGT
Source organism: Amycolatopsis sp. NPDC004079 (assembly GCF_040610415.1). Taxonomy (NCBI): domain Bacteria; kingdom Bacillati; phylum Actinomycetota; class Actinomycetes; order Pseudonocardiales; family Pseudonocardiaceae; genus Amycolatopsis; species Amycolatopsis sp. NPDC004079. The sequence continues at coordinate 12,614 of NZ_JBEXMH010000083.1, forward strand.
CGCTCGATGCGCAAGATCGTGTCCACCCTGTTCGTCTCGCTTGACGGCGTGGTCGAGGCGCCGGACCAGTGGTCGCTCTCGTACTGGAACGAGGAGCTCGAACACGCGGTGGGCGACGGCATGGCGGACGCCGACGCGATGTTGCTGGGCCGCGTGACCTACGAGGGCTTCGCCGAGGCGTGGCCCGGCCGCACGGACGACCCGGGCGCGGAGTTCATGAACAGCGTGCCGAAGTACGTCGCGTCCACCACCCTGACCGCGACGGACTGGCACAACACGACCCTCCTGCGCGGCGACCTCGGCGAGGCGATCGCGGAGCTGAAGTCCAGCGAGGGCGGCGACATCATGACCAGCGGAAGCACGACGCTGGTGCGGTGGCTCCTGTCGCACGGGCTGGTGGACGAGCTGACCCTGCTGCAGTACCCCGTGGTGGTCGGCAAGGGCCGTCGGTTGTTTCCGGAGGAGGGGCCGCAGCTGGACTTCCGGCTGGCGGACACGACGGCGTTCCGCAACGGGGTGCTGCGGTTGGCTTACCGGCCTTCGGACGACTGACTATCCAAAGAGGACGGTGTGCGAAGCCCCGAATCCCGGCTCGCTGAGCAGGATTCGGGGCACCTGCGGGTTATTCCGCCAGGCGGGCGCCGCGCCGCCAGATGGCGCGGGTGTTGAGCGTGTCGCTGATGTCGCGGGTCGGGTCGCCGTCGACCAGCAGCAGGTCGGCGCGGAGTCCCTCGGCGACGCGGCCCCGGTCGCTGAGCCGGAAGCGGCGGGCGGTCGTCGCGGTGGCTGCCCGCAAGGCGCGTTCGGGCGTGAGACCGGCTTCCACGAGGTACTGCAGTTCGTGGTGCAGGCTCGCTCCGTGTGCGAGGCCGCCGAAGAACTTCTCGGGCATGGAGACGTCGGTGCCAGCCAGCACGTCGACACCAGCGGCATCGAGCGCGCGGACGGTGCTGTACACGTCTTCGAGCTTGCCCTGCGGGTAGCGGTTGTAGCTGGAGCGCAGGGTTTCGGTCCACTTGTCGTCGAGACGAGCGGCGACCCGGGGATCGTCGGCGAGCGCGCTGCCGGTGATGCCCATCAGCGAGGCGTTGAGGCTGATGCAGGGAACGACGAACATCCCCGCGTCCTTGACGAGGCTGATGATCTCGGCGGTGTGCGGCTGGTCCATGAAGACGTGGGCGAGACCGTCGATGCCCGCCTCGACAGCCATTCTGGTCGCCTCGACGGTCAGCGCGTGGGCCACGGTGAGCGCGCCGTACTTTTTGGCTTCCGCGACCCCGGCGTTGATGGTGGCCTGGTCGAGACACGGCAGTCCCGGGTGCCCCTCCACGCTGCCGTCGTCGATCATGAATTTGATGAAGTCTGAACCTCTGGCGAGGAGTTGGGGGACGAAGGCTGCCGCTTCCTCGGGCGTGGTGGAGAACGGCATCACGGGCAGCACCGGCGGGAGGTCCCACTTCGGCCGGAATCCCTCGGGCATCAGCTCGCTGGGGTGACCTCCCGGCGGGGTGATGCCGAAGCCAGCGGACCGCACGTCGGCGACGGTGTCGTCGTCGGTGATGTGGCCCCGGTTCTCCCGGGTGTTCATCCCCTGCATCTCCAGTTCGGTGGTCACCCCGAACCGCAGGGCCAGCGCCAGCGAGCCCGGGGCGGAGTGCACGTGGGCGTCGATGAGCCCCGGCAGCAGGGTCGCGCCGGTGCCGTCGACGGTTTCGCTGCCCCGGGGGATCTCGCCGCCGACCTGGGTGATCCTCGTGCCGTCGAGGACCACTGTCTGCACGCCGAGGGACTTCTCCCCGTCGAAGACCCGGGCGTTGGCGATGGCGGTGCGCGTCATGGTGGTTCGTCTCGTTTCCTTGCATCGGGTATTTACATACCTAATGCTATGTACTTGCCCTGAGGTATGCAAATGGGCGGGTGCCGCCTAGGATCAAGCGCATGAGCAGCTCTCCCGACTCGGTGCTGGACCAGATCGGCCCGGCGCTGTCCCGGTTGCGGCGGCGCACTCCGGCGTCGAACAAGGACTTGTCGCGCAATCTCGTGCTCAATGTGATCGCCGACGCGCCGGACGAGACGACGGTCGGTGGCCTCGCCGTCGAGATGGGTGTCGCGCAGCCGGTGGCCAGCCGGACTGTCGCCGCGTGCATCGCCGACGGGCTGCTCCGCCGGGCGGCATCGCAGGCTGATGGACGCCGTACCGTTCTCGAACTCACCAAGCAGGGCGAGGCGGAACGGAAACGTTTCGCCGCCGAACAGCGAAAGGCGTTCGAGGAGATCACGGCTGGCTGGTCGGCGGAGGAACAGGTCCAGTTCGCTCGTCTGCTGACCCGCTACGGTGCCGATGCCGCGGAGTGGTCCAGGAAGCAGGCCGTGAGCCGGGACTGACGGGGAGACGTCTGATGGCGAAGATTCGGTGTATGTGCGGGAACATCGTCAGGGACGACGACCCGCACGACACGATGTACTTCCTGACTGATGACGAGTTCGACGTCGAGGCTTCCGGCAGCACGTTGTTCGGCAAAGCCACCCGGGTCGTGCGCTGCCCGGAATGCGAGCGGCTCTGGATCTGGGCGGACGACGGCGTCCTGACCGAATACGTAAAGGGCGAGGTGATCCGCCCCGACGAGCCGTAGCCGGGTCAGTTCACCTGCCGCCCCTGCCCCTCCCAGAACGGCTGGCGCAGCTTGAACTTCTGGATCTTCCCGGTCGCCGTCCGCGGCAGTTCCTCGAGGAATTCCACGCGCTTCGGGCATTTGTACCCGGCCAGGTGCTGGCGGCAGTGCGTGATCAGCTCGTCCGCCGTCACCTCGGTCCCGTCCGTCACCACCAGCGCCGTGACCAGTTCGCCCCATTTCTCGTCCGGGATGCCGATCACCGCGACCTCCCGGACGGCCGGGTGCGAGTTCAGCGCGTCTTCCACCTCGATCGACGACACGTTCTCGCCGCCGGTGATGATGACGTCCTTCTTGCGGTCGGCGATGGTCAGGTAGCCGTCGGTGAAGGTGCCGCCGTCGCCGGTGTGGAACCAGTTGCCTTCCTGCACCTGCGCGGTCTCGTCCGGGTTTTCCCAGTAGCCGTCGAGGTTGTGGTTGCTTTGGGTGAGGACCTCGCCGTCGGTGTCGATCGTGACGCGGACGCCGAGGGCCGGGGCTCCGGCGCGGCCAAGGAGCTTCGCCTGCTCGTGCGGGTCCAGGTCGGCCCATTCGCTGCGGAAGCGGTTCACCGTGACCAGCGGCGAAGTCTCGGTCAGGCCGTAGATCTGGATGAACTCCCAGCCGAGTTCCGCGCGCACGCGTTCGATGGTCCGGGTCGGTGGCGGCGCGCCGGCCACCACGATCCGGACTCGATCGCGGCCGGGGATTTCGCCGTCCCAGGAGGCGGCGCCGTCCAGGGCCGCGGTGACGACGGCGGGGGCGGCGCACATGATCGTCACGCCGTGCTCCTGTACGCGGCGCAGGATTTCGGTGCCGTCCACCTTGCGGAGCACGATGTGCCGTCCGCCGAGGCCGGTCACCGCGTACGGCATTCCCCAGCCGTTCGCGTGGAACATCGGCAGGGTGTGCAGCAGGACGTCGTTGTCGCTGAGCGTGGTGTGCAGACCGAAAGTTGTTGCGTTGAGCCACAAATTGCGGTGCGTGAGCTGGACGCCCTTCGGCCGCGCGGTGGTGCCGGAGGTGTAGTTGATCGTGGCGGTCGCGGATTCGTCGGCGTTCCACGGGCGCGGTTCGCCGTCGCCGCCCCAGATCTTGTCGTCGTCCTCGCCGAGGACGAACACGTGCTTCGCGGTTACGCTGTCCAGCAACGGTTTCAGCTCGGGGTCGATCATCAGGACCTCGGCCCCGGAATGCTCGACGATGTACCGGACCTCGGCGGCGGCGAGGCGGAAATTCACCGGCACCAGGACGCGGCCCCAGCCGGAGACGCCGAAGAACGACGTCAGCAGCCGCGCGGAGTTGTGCGAGACGATGGCGACCCGGCCGCCGACGGGAACGCCGAGCGCGTCGAGGTTCGCCGCCTGCGCGCGGGCGCGGCGGGCGAGTTCGCGGTAGGGCACCGAGCCCCAGGACTCCGCGGGCTGGGCGGGTTCGTCCACCACCGCGATCCGGTCCGGGTACACCGTTTCGGCGCGGTCGAGGAAGTCGCGGACACTCAGGTCATAGAACACGGGGCGATCCCTTCGCGTCAGCGGGCCGCACTGCCCGCGCGGGTGATTTTCGCTCACCGCCTCGGATACAGCCACCCCACATGGAGGGTGTCTCCGATGTGGACCGGGACGAGTCGGCGGGTGGCCTTACGGGGCCGGGTCTGCGCGTACCTCGGGATCGAACACCGCCACGTCCTAGCGCAGCAGCCCGGCGGCGCGGGCCCGGTTCACCGCCTGCACCCGGTTCGACACCGCCAGCTTCCGCATCGCGTGCTTGAGATACGACTTGACCGTATTGGGCAGCAGGCCGAGCCGGTCGGAGATCTCGTCGTTCGTGCAGCCCTCGCTGACCAGCCGCAGCACGTCGACCTCGCGCGGGGTCAGCGCGACGCCGGGCAGGTCCAGTTCCGGACGCAGCCGTTCGCACACCGCGAGCAGCCGCTGCCGGGCGCTTTCGTCGTGGATCGACCCGGCGATGGCGGTCAGTTCCGCGTGCAGGTCGCCGCGTTCGGCCGCGGGGACGACCGACGGCGCGGCCAGCCGTCTCTGTACCTCTTCTTCGACCTCGATGTCACGTCCCAGCCGAGTCGCCACCGCGGTCGCCGCGTGCAACAGCCGGTCGCCGAACGTGATCGAATCCCGCGACGCGGCATACAGCACCGCGCGCGTGGTCTCGCCGACGCGCACCGGCAGGGCCACCATCGCGCGCAGCTGTTCGGGCGCCACCGCGTGGTCGTATTTGTGTGTGATGCCCTGTGCGTTGAGATAGTCGACGACCGTTGACGGCCGGGCCAACGCCACCGCTTTGCCGCCGAGCCCGGCCCCGGTGTCGACCTGCACGTGCTGCATCGACCGGGTGGCGGTGCCGCGCAGCTGGTCGATGACGTGCGAGCGGGAAGCCGCCGACACCGGTCCGCCCATCGCGACCGGCAGCTCGGTGGCGATTTGCAGTGCTTTGAGCGCGCCGGCGACCAGGGGGCTGGCCGTCAGCGCGAGCCGGCCCGGAGGCGTCATGGGCACCGTCCCGCTTCACTCGACCTTGTTGGGTGGACGTCCACGTTACGCGTTGCGTCGCGTTCGGACTACTCGTGTGGTTCGGTGGCACACGTGGCAACCTCGGATTTCGATACCGTCGCCGACCGGCTCTACGCAGGTGAGCCGGCCGACTTCGTCGCGGAGCGCACCGCGGCCGCCCGCGCGGCGAAGGAAGCGGGCGACGTCGAGCTGGCGCGCCGGATCCGCGCGCTGCGCAAGCCGACCGCGGCCGCGGCGTACGTCAACCGCCTGGCGCGCGACGGTTCCGCACCGCTGTCCGAGCTCGCGTCGATCGGCGAGAAGCTGCGCGACGCGCACGAGCAGCTCGACGGCTCCCGGCTGCGCGAACTGGCGCATCAGCGGGCGGAGCTGATGCAGCGGATCGTGCGGGACGCGTCCGGCTTGAGCGATTCGGTCGAACGCGAGGTGGAGGAAACACTGGAGGCGATCGTCGCGGACGCCGACGTCGCCCGCCTGGCGCTGGCCGGACGGCTGACGTCGAAGGCCCGCCAGGACGCCGACCGCTGGCTGTCGCTGCCGACGAATCCCGCGCCCGCCAAGAAGACCCGACAGTCCGAAAAGGACCGGAAGGCCGAGGAGGAAGCCCGGGTTCGCGCACTGGAACGACGCCAGGCGGTCCGGGCGCGAGCGGAGGCCGAGCGGAATCTGCAGCGCGCGGAGCGGACAGCCGAACAGGCCGACGAACGGGTGACCGAATTGCGGGAACGGCTCGCCGAGGCTGAGCAACGCGCCACCCGGGCGGCCGACGAGCTGACCAAGGCGCAGAAGACGTTCGAGGAAGCGGACGATGCGGTTCAGCGGTCTTGAGGCGTGGCCTGTGCGCGCAGGTCCGTGAGGGGAACCCTGAGGGAATCTGAGTCCCTCAGGGTTCCCCTCACGGACGACAAAGCCCGCCAGCGCCCGGAGCTAGGCGCGGCTGATTTCCTTTCCCGCACACCACACCGTCCGAATCGCCCGGGTCGCCGAAAGATCAGCCACCGGATCGCCCTCGATGAGCACCAGATCCGCCCGCAGTCCGGGCCGGATCTCGCCTCGGTCAGTCAGCCCGAACGCCCGCGCCGGGCCGGTTGTCGCGGCGCGCAGGATCTCCGCCGGGCTCAACCCCGCCTCGGCCAGCAGCTCGAACTCGTGATGCAGACTCGCCCCGTGCGGGATCTCGGCCGGGGCTCCGGGCTGGACGTTGGCATCGGTCCCGGCGAGGATTTCGACTCCGGCAGCATGCAAAGCGGCCGCGTTGGCCACGAAATCCCCAGCAGCGCCAGCGAAGTAGGGGAGCGCCGCCTCCATCATGGTGAGCGTCGGAACCGCCGTCTGCCCAGCGGCTTTCATCGCTGCGACGTCCTCGTCGGCGATCCGGCCGATTACTGGCACATGCGTCACGAACCGCGCTCCGGTCGCCACCGCCAAGTGGTACGCGCCGGGCGTAGCCGCGTGCAGGACGGTGTTCAGTCCCCGCTCCCGCGCCGCGTCGACCAGCGCCTGCAGCGCCTCCGCAGGTGGCCCGCCGTCACCGGGAGCCTCCGCGACGCCCTTGACGTAATCGGACCCTTCCGCGACCCGATCCTCGACGAACCGGACAGCGGCCTCCACGGTGGTCACGATCGCGGACTGGGGCATCCCCGGAATCCGGGCGTGCATGCCGTCCGGGCCGATCGCGGGCGGACCGGCGCTGCGGAAATCCGCCGGGCCAGCCGATCGCAGCGCGGTCACCCGAGAGGCGGGGAAACAAGCCATGTCCAGCCCGGTCGTGACGCCCCACGCCGCGAGGTCGGCCAGTTGCTCAGGTTCGGTCAGATGGACGTGCGCGTCGATGAACCCGGGCAGCAGCGTCGCCCCGGCGGCATCGATTTCCCGTGCCCCGGCGGGATCTGTGCCGAGCACCGGCCCGTCGATCACGACGGTGCGCGGTTCGCTGAGCCCTCGCCCGTCGAAGACGCGCGCGTTGCGCAGAGCGGTCTTGGCCACGGTCCCTCCCCGGGTCAGTGGACGCGATACCGCAAGAGTACTGAGTTGTCGTCCACCAGGGCGGAGAGAAGTTCGAGCTGGCGCGGGTCGATCGCGGCGCCCATCGCGACGCGCGGTGCGTCTCCGGCGATCAGCATCGGCGCGACCGTCAGGCGCAGTTCGTCCACCACGCCCGCGGCCAGCAGCGAGGCGAACAGGTGCGGTCCGCCTTCGCAGTCAATGCGGCGCAGGCCGCGCCGGGCCAGTTCGTCGACCGCGGCCCGTAGGTCGACGTCGCCGTGGCGGGGGCGCGGGCGCTGGTCGTCCGGGTCGGCCTGCAGGGCCGGGTCGCCGGTGGCCTCGTGCAGGGTTGGGTCACCTGTCCCAGCAACCAGGACGTCCGCCCCAGCCGAGGCCCACGCGGCGCGCAGTTCGGGGTCGGTCGCCGCGCTCGTGACGACGATCGTGGGCACCAGGGCCTTGGTGATCACCGGTGCGTCCGGCGGCAGCGAACGGCCGGTGCTGACCACGGCGATCGGCGCGATCGGGGCCAGCCCGTGCCTGCGCCGCCGTTCGGCGGTTTTCTCGTCCGGCCGCAGGCCCTCGAACCCCTCGGCCTGCGCGGTGCCCGCGCCGACCAGCACGACGTCGGCGAGGTCGTTGCCCAGCCGGTAGACGATCCGGTCCGCGGGCGTCGACAGCCCGCCGGAGCGGCCTTCGATGGTGATCCCGCCGTCGGCGCTCGACACGAAGTTCACCGCGAGCCACTTCGGCACGTCCGGATAGACGTAGAGCTGCTCGACGTCGGCCTCGGTGCGGTCTGAGTTTCCGGGAAAGACTTCGCGCATCAGACCGACCGTACAACGTTCGCCGGCGGCCGGGTGCCGATGATGCTGGCCACCATCTCCGCGACCTGCCGCGTCTCGCGGACCTGGTGCGCGCGGAACATCGCCGCGCCGTGCATCGCGGACACGGCGGTCGCGGCGAGCGTGCCGATGACCCGTTCGCCGACCGGGAGGTCCAGCGTTTCGCCGATCACGTCTTTGTTCGACAGCGCCATCAGCACCGGCCAGCCGGTCGCGACCAGCACGTCGACGTGCCGCAGCAGCTCGAGCGACTGGTAGGAGTTCTTCCCGAAGTCGATGCAGGGGTCGATCATGATGCCCTCACGCGGCACGCCCGCGGCGAGCGCGCGCTCGGCCAGCGCGGTCGTGCCGTCGACCACCGCGGCCACCACGTCGTCGTACACCGGCCGGAGTGCTTCGGTGCGCGGCACGAGACCGTTGGTGTGCGAGCAGATGTAGCCCGCGCCGTGTTCGGCGGCGGCGTCGAGGATCTCCGGCTCGATCGCGGCCCAGTTGTCGTTGACCAGGTCCGCGCCCGCGCGGCAGACGGCGTCGGCGACCTCGGCGCGGTAGGTGTCCACGCTGATGACCAGGTCGGGGAAGTTCTCGCGGGCCCATTCGACGGTCGGCACGACCCGGCGGATCTCCTCCGCCGCGGTGACCTCGGGGCCCTTGCCCGCGGGGACGCCGCCGATGTCGATCAGGTCGGCCCCCTCGGCGTGCGCGCGGCGGATGGCCGCTTGCGCGGGTGCTTCTTCGAAGGTCGCACCGTTGTCGTAGAACGAGTCGGGGGTGCGGTTGACGATGGCCATCACCAGGGCGCGGTCACTGGTGAGGCGACGGCCTCGGAACACGAGGTCGGGCGTATGCATGCGGTCTCCCGGGCCGGAACGAAAGATCTCGCGTGATCATAGGCGAGTTCCCGGCGGGATTACGTCCGGCAGGTGGCGGGCGGAGCGGTCCGGAGGCCACCTGCGTCCGGGCGTTCGGTCGATCCTGCGTGGTGCGGTGCGATCAGGAGGCGAGCGCCTCGTTGACGGTCAGGAACTCATCAGCGGTGCGGGTGGCGGAGAATTCGATCACGCGGTAATGCGCGAGGCGTTGCAGCACGAGCGGGTCGGTGGCGAGCACGGCGTCGAGCTTGCCGCGCAGGCACGGGCGGGAGATGATGACCTGGTCCGCGTCCTCGTTTCCTTTTCCGGAAACGAGGAACAATCCGTGCGCGAAGTGGCTTCGCAGCCAGTCCGCGTGTTCGGCCAGTGCGTAGTCGACTTCGTTTCGAGGTGCTGTGTAGGACAGCAATGCGATGTACATGACCTCAGAGTAGGACGCTTCCTCGGGTGGTGCATCCTCCTCCCGAGTGCCGTCGTGCTTCATCGAATGGTCAAGTATTCCCAATAGTTCTTTACGGATAAGCGTACTGTTTGGATTTCCGTTGCGGGGTGCGGAAAATCATGGTCCCCGGTGTTTCCGCAGGACATTCCGGACGGATGGTCAAGACCACCCCCAGTTCTGCGTGAAGCAACCGGCCAGATAGAGATCCACGCGGTCGGCGAACCGGCTCGGATCGCGTCCGGTGAGTTCGCCGATCCGGGTGATCCGGTATCGCAGGGTGTTCACGTGCAAGTGGAGCGTGGCCGAAGTCTGTGTCCAAGATCCCGAATGTTCCAGGAACGCCTTGAGCGTCGTTATCAATTCGGAACCGTGTGCGGCGTCGTACGCGAGTACCGGCCCGAGTACTTTGTCGCCGAACGTCCGGCGCAAGTCTTCCGGAACGGCCGCGAGCAGCAGCAAATGGGACGCCACTTCGTCGCCGGACAGCACCGTCGCGCGGCCCGGCGTCAACGCGGCCAGTGTGCGCGCGTGCCGGGCTTCCTGCACGCCGGCGCGCAGACCGGCGGCGTCCGCGGCCCGGCTGAGGCCGAGCGTCAACCGCGCGGACCCGAGCGCCGGTTCGATGGTGTGCACCGCTTCTCGCAACGTCTCGGTGTCGCGCGAGGAGAAAAGGCCGAACGTCTCGCCGTCGACAGTCGCCGCCAGCACCGGCTGCCCGGTGGTCGAAAGCAGTTCCTCCACCAGCACCTGCGCGAGTCCCGGACCGCCGCCGCGGACCTCGGCGGACAGCGTCGCCACCGGTTCCTGCGGCGCGAACCCGGCGGCGGCCAGCCGGGAGGTCAGCTCGCCCGGCGCGGCGTCGTCGGAGAGCACCAGCCGCAGCAGCGGTTCGGCCGCCCGGTTCTCGATCCGCCGGGCCTCGTCCACTCGGGACCGTTCGAGCCCGACCAGTGCGGCCAGTTCCTGCGCCAGCTCGCGGCGCGCGGACGGCCACTGCGCCGGATCGCCGTCCACCACCAGGAACCAGCTCGCGATCCGGTGCCCGGAGCGGCCGGCCGCGCCGAGCAGCGTGACCGGACCGTCCTGGCACGGCAGCCGTTCGGCGCGCAGGAACCTCCGCGCCAGTGCGGTGCGGCGTGCGGCGGGCAGTTCAGGTCCGCCCGCCAGCTGGTGCCCGGTCGCGCTCAGCACTACGCAGCCGGTGCCCAGTTCCTCCGCACCGGCTTTGACCAGCGCGGACAGCCCCCGGCCGGAGGTCACCGCGGCCACCAGCCGCCGGTGCGAATCGCGGGCGGGCGCTGAGCGTTCGGCCGCCAGGCCCAGGATCACCCGCTCGGCCACGGTCGCGAACGAAACCGACACCGGCACCTCGAACAACGGCAGGCCGACGCGCTCGCAGGCGGCGACGAGGTAGTCCGGCACCGGGCCGCCGACCTCGGCGGTGCCCGCTCCGAGCGCGGTGACGCCCGCGGCGGCGAGCTTGCCCACGAACGCGTCCGCGTCCGACGGTCCCGGCAGCCAGCGCATTCCGCACAGCACGATCTCGCCGCCGTCGAGGTACCGCGTCGGATCCTGCAGCGTCGCCTGGAAGACGCGGCCGAACTCGCGGTCGCGCGCCTTCTCTCCCGCCAGCAGCCGCAACCCCAGCTCCGGGGTGTCGAGCAGTGCACCCAGCCGCATGCGCGCCTCCTTCCGCCCATCAGTACCGCACACCAGAGGGGTTTGGCGGAAACTACGAAAAACCGGCCGTTCGCGCTCGCCGCTTTCGGCGGATCTGCCGTGGCCCGGGCCACGCCCCGGCAGGTGTACTCACTCGGCGAGCGAACGGAAGGGATACCAATGGCGATCGTTCTTGGCGACAACCGCTACGGGAAGGCCGAAAACCGGCTGGTCCGCGTCGACCGTGACGGTGACGAGCACCGGATCACCGACCTCACCGTGAGCGTGTCGCTGTCGGGCGACATGAGCGACACCCACCTGACCGGGGCCAACGACAAGGTGCTGGCCACCGACACGCAGAAGAACACCGTCTTCGCCTTCGCCCGCGACGGCATCGGCGAGATCGAGGACTTCGCGCTGCGGCTGGCCAGGCACTTCGTGTCCGCCCAGGGGAGCATCCACGCCGCGCGCGTCGGGATCGTGGCTCATCCGTGGGAGCGCCTGCAAGTCGGCGGACGCCCGGCGCACCACTCGTTCGCGCGTTCCGGCGCGGGCACCCGGACCACTCGCGTCACCTGCGACGGCGAGCGGGCCTGGGTGCTCGGCGGGGTGGAAGACCTGACCGTGCTCAACTCCACCGGCTCCGAGTTCTGGGGCTTCCCGCGCGACGAATACACCACGCTCGTCGAAGTGAAGGACCGGATCCTCGCCACCGCGGTGTCCGCGACCTGGCGGTACTCCGTCGAGGAGGCCGATTGGGCGAACGCACACGAAACGGCGCTCGCCACGCTGCTCGACGCGTTCGGCGGCACGCACAGCCAGTCCCTGCAGCAGACGCTGTACGCGATGGGGCAGGCGGTGCTGGAGGCCGTCCCGGAGATCGCGGAGATCCGCTTCGCGCTGCCGAACAAACACCACTTCCTCGTCGACCTCGAGCCGTTCGGCCTCGACAACCCCGGCGAGGTGTTCTACGCCGCCGACCGGCCCTACGGCCTGATCGAGGGCATCGTCCTGCGCGACGACGCCCCGCCGGCCGGCCCGGCCTGGTCCTGAAAACCGACCTCCGATCTGTTGGGAGCGCTACCGTTATGACCGTGTCCATCGATGCCGACGTCGAACGCGCCTGGCTCGCCGAATGCGTGCGGATCGCCGAGAAGAACGTCGCCGACGGCGGCGGCCCGTTCGGCGCGCTGGTGGTGAAGGACGGCGAGATCGTCGCGACCGGCGTCAACCGGGTCACCCCGTCGCTCGACCCGACCGCGCACGCCGAGGTGGTCGCGATCCGCGCGGCCTGCCAGGCGCTCGGCTCGTTCAGCCTGGCCGGGTGCGTGCTCGTTTCCTCGTGCGAGCCGTGCCCGATGTGCCTCGCGTCGTCGCTGTGGGCGCGCGTGGACCGCGTGCTGTACGCGGCCGACCGGGACGACGCGGCCCGCGCCGGATTCGACGACCGGGCGTTCTACGAGCTGTTCGAGCACCCGCGCGAAACGTGGCAGACCCCCGTTTCGCGAGTGTCCACACCGGATCATTTCGCCCCGTTTTCCGCCTGGCTCGGCCGATCCGACCGGATCGAGTACTGAGTCTCGGCGAGTGCTGAATGCCGGTCAGAATCGGCTTCAGCGTCCACCGCCCCACCCCACCGGGCCACCATCCCGGTGCTGACCGGAGCACCAGAAAAACGCAAACGTCCCGCCGTCCCGCCCCTTGCGTGTGCCAGGGGTGCGGTGCGGCACACCCACCGGCAAGGGGAGGACGCATGACCCAGGTACGCCTCGACGAAGCGGTGACCTCGGCTCCCGGACCGCAGCGCAAGTCCATTGTGGAGCGACTGTTCGAAATACGCGCTCGCGACACCTCGGTAGGCCGGGAAGTACGCGGCGGCATCACCACTTTCGTCGCGATGGCCTACATCGTTTTGCTCAACCCGCTCATCCTCGGCGCCTCCGCCGACATCACCGGCGCGAAACTCAGCGCCGCGCAAGTGACCACGGCGACCGCGCTCGCCGCCGCCGTGATGACTGTCCTCATGGGACTCGTCGGCAACGCGCCGCTCGCGCTCGCCGCCGGACTCGGCATCAACGGCATCGTCGCGTTCCAGATGGCCCCGTCGATGACGTGGGCGCAGGCCTTCGGACTTGTCGTCCTGGAAGGCGTCTGCATTGTGCTGATGGCGGTCAGCGGCGTCCGGGAACGCATCATGAACGCGATTCCCGGGCCGCTGAAAACCGCGATCACCGTCGGCATCGGGCTCTACATCGCGCTCGTCGGACTGGTGAGCGCCGGGTTCGTGACCCGTATTCCGGACTCCGCGCACACGACCGTCCCGGTTCGGCTCGGGACGGACGGGCATCTGTCCGGCCTGCCGCTCGCGGTGTTCTGCTTCGGCCTGCTGCTGATGACCGTGCTGATGTCCCGGAAGGTGCCCGGCGCGGTGCTGATCAGCATCGCGGCCGCCACCGTGCTTGCGGTGGTGCTGCACGACGGGTTCGGCGTCGGCGACTGGGGGCTGACGACGCCGACACTGCCGCATTCCGTGGTGGCGGCTCCTGATTTCGGGCTGCTCGGGCACGTCGACCTGTTCGGCGGATTCGCCAAAGCGGGTGCGCTCACCGCGACGATCTTCCTGTTCACCCTGGTGCTGTCCGGGTTCTTCGACGCGATGGGCACCATCACCAGCGTGTCGGCCGAGGCCGGGCTGTCGAAGAACGGCCGGGTGCCGCGGATGGGCCGGATCCTGTTCGTGGACGGGGCGGGCGCGATCGCGGGCGGGATGTCCGGCTCGTCGCCGAACACCGTGTTCCTGGAGTCCGCGGCCGGCGTCGGGGAGGGCGCGCGGACCGGGCTGGCGAGCGTCGTGACTGGACTGCTATTCGGGGCGACCCTGCTGTTCACGCCGATCGCGGGCATCGTCCCGGCGCAGGCCGCCGCGCCCGCGCTCGTGGTGATCGGCGGGATGATGGTCGCGCAATGCCGCAACATCCCGTGGAACGACCCGGATTACACGATCCCGGTGTTCCTGACGGTCGCGCTCATTCCGTTCACCTACTCCATCACCAACGGCGTCGGCGCGGGCCTCATCGCGTTCGTGCTGATCAAGACCTTCCGCGGGAAGTGGCGTGAAGCGGGGTGGATCCTCACTGTGCTCGCGCTCGTGTTCACCGTCTATTTCGGAATCGACGTGGTGAAGGCGATCCTCTAAAAGAAAGGGACCGACATGCCTCTGATGTTCCTCAACGGCGGCGCGATGCGCGGCGAACCCCTGCACCACCTGCTCGACGGCGCTCCACTGGTGGCCGAAACGACCACGGCCGCGAAGTACCGGTTCTATTCGGTAGGCGGGCAATGCCCGGCGCTGGTCCCGGTAGCGCACGGCGGCGCGGCGATCTCCGGCGAGGTTTACGACCTCACGCTGGACCAGCTGCGCGACCGGGTGCTCCCGTCCGAACCGCCGGAGCTGGAGCTGGGCGTGATCGAACTGGCCGACGGCAGTTCGGCGTTCGCGATGCTGCTGCGGCGTCCGCAGACCTCGCACGTGCAGCTGCGGGACATCACGGAAATCGGCGACTGGCGAGCGTTCAAGGCCGCGGCGTGACGGTTCTGGTGGCTCCGGACAAGTTCAAGGGCTCGCTCACCGCGGCGGAGGTCGCGGAGGTGGTGGCTGCGGCGTTCGCCGAGGTCGCGCCCGGTGTACCGGTGCGGCAGCTGCCGGTGGCGGACGGCGGCGACGGAACCGTCGCCGCCGCTGTCGCCGCCGGGTTCCAGCGGGTTCCGGTGCGGGTTTCCGGGCCGACCGGCCGCCGGATCACCGCGTACTACGCCCTGCGCGGGACGGTCGCCGTGGTCGAGCTGGCGGAGGCGTCCGGCCTCCACCGGCTGCCCGGCGGTCGGCTGGAACCGCTGACTGCCTCGAGTTACGGCACGGGCGAGCTGATCGCCGCCGCCCTTGCCGCCGGCGCCACGCAGATCGTGCTCGGCGTCGGTGGCAGCGCTTGTACGGACGGCGGGGCCGGATTACTGACCGCGTTGGGCGCGCGAGTGCTCGACGCTTCCGGTGCGCCGCTTCCTCCGGGCGGTGCGGCGTTGGCCGAGTTGTCCACAGTGGATTTGTCTGGACTGCCCGAAGTGGACATTGTCTTGGCGTCCGATGTGGACAACCCGTTGCTGGGTGTGGATGGCGCTGCCGCGGTGTATGGACCGCAGAAGGGCGCTGGGCCCGTCGAGATCGCGTCGCTGGAACGCGGGTTGACTCGGTGGGCCGAAGTGTTGGGCTCCGCGCACGCCACCACCCCGGGCGCCGGCGCGGCAGGCGGCGTCGGGTTCGGTGTCCTCACCGGACTCGGCGCCCGTATTCGGCCGGGTATCGAATTGTTGCTGGAGCTGCTGGGTTTCCCTGCTGCCGCACGTGATGCCCGGCTTGTCATCACTGGTGAGGGATCGCTGGATACCCAGTCACTGCACGGAAAAGCGCCGGTGGGCGTTCTCCGGGCGGCGGGCGGTACCCCGGTGGTCGCGTTGGCCGGCCGGTGTCTGTTGTCCGCGCCGGAATGGCGGGCGGCGGGGTTCGCCGGGGTGTATGCGCTGACCGACGTGGAACCGGACGAGCATCGGTGTGTGGCCGATGCCCGTGCGTTGCTGCGGGACCGGGCCGCGCAGCTGGCTCGGGATTTCAGCCGAGCAGTACCTGCCTGACGTGGTCGGAGAGGGGGAGCTCCGTCGCGTCCGCGGGGGTCAGCCAGCGGTGGTCGTCGTGTTCGGCAGGGTTGAGCTGAAGGTCGCCGAGGAAGTCCGGATGCGCGTCGTAGTAGGCGGCGTGCACGGTGAACGGTTTGCCGGTGCGGTCCGGCCAGGATTGGCGGGCCCGTTCCTTGGCGAGCCGCACGCGCAGTCCGGTTTCCTCGGCGACTTCCCGCACCGCGGTGGTCTCCGGGGCTTCGCCGGGTTCGACAGTGCCGCCGGGGAATTCCCAATGCCCGCCTAGGAAAGTTCCGGGGGCTCGGCGGATCAGGAGGATGGTTTCGCCGCGGGGGAGCAGGACGTAGGCGAGGTGTTTGTCGTTCATGCCGCGCCTCCGTTGGCGACTAGGATTTGGCCGTTGACCCAGCCGCCTTCTGGGCCGCACAGGAAAGCGACCAGACCGGCGCAGTCGCGTGGGGTGCCGATTCGGCCCAGTGGGGTTTGTTGGGTGATTGCTTCGCGCAGGGGGTCGGTGATCCAGCCGGTGTCGGTGGGGCCGGGGTTCACTGCGTTCGCTGTGATGCCTAGGTGCCCGAGTTCTCCGGCCGCGGCCAGGGTGATGCGGTCTAGTGCGCCTTTGCTTGCGCCGTAAGGCAGGTTGTGCACCACGTGGTCGCTGGTCAGCGTGATGACACGGCCTGCGCCATGTGGTCCTCGGTAGCGTTGGGCGAACTCGCGGATCAGTAGCCAGCTTGCTCGGGCGTTCACAGCGAAATGCCGGTCGAAGCTGTCCACTGTGGTGTCGAGCAGGCTGGAATCGACCGATTCGCAGTGTGCGAGAACCAGTGCTTGGACGTCTCCGTCGATCTGGTCGAACAGCCTCGCCGGGGTTTCCGGGTCGGCTAGGTCGGCTTCGATGCCCTGGACGGTTTCGTCAGCGCCCCAGGGCATCCGGCGGTCGTAGTCGGACCAGTACGTGGTGACGACGTTCCAGCCGTCTTCCCGCAGCCGGGTGGCGATCGCGGCACCGATTCCGGCTTGCCTGCCGACGCCGGTGACCAGAGCGGTTTTCCTATTCTTCAATGGCGCTGTCTTTCGCACGGAGGTGCTGCCGGAACGTGTAGGCCGGGTCGCTTTCCCGGTGAGCCAGGAATTCGCTGAACCGGACCTGCTCGCGCAGAGTAACGCCGTCGCGGATCTTCGCTGCCTGGCGGTGTTCGGTGTCGCGGATGGATTCGGCCAGCCGGAACACGTCGTCGGCTTGGGCGGCTGGGACGAAGAGGACGCCGTCGTCGTCGCCGAAGACCAGGTCGTCGGTGGTGACCGTCCATTCGCCGACGGTGGCGGATTCCAGGGCGCCGGCGGCGCGGTCGTCGAGGTGCAGGGGGCCGGTGGAGAGGGAGCCCAGGCTGTAAACCGGGAGGCCGATTTCGCGTAGTTCGGCGGTGTCTCGGTGCAGGCCCCAGATGACGATGCCGGATAGTCCGGCTGTGGCTGCTTCGGCGGTGATCAGGTCCCCGACGCAGCTCTCGTCTAGGCGGCCTCGGTTGTCCGCTACCAGAACGTCGCCTGGTTGCGCGGAGGTGAGGGCTTCCAGGAAGACGTCCACGCTGCCGGAGTGGCGGGCGGGCAGAACTCGTCCGGCCAGCTTGCGTCCTGGGAGCACTGCCCGGGTTCCGGCCGGCGCGCACCGGACGGACAGGCGGGCGCGCAGGCAGCCGTCGGCCAGGTGGGCGGTGGTCAGGGTTGCGAAACGTTCGGTTAGTTCGGTGTGGTTCATGCTTCCCGCCCTTCGTGCGAACTGCTTCACGCTAGCGGGAATCCGTGCTGAGGGGCGCCGGTTTATCCGCCGGGTGCTTCGGCCGCCAGTTCCTCCTGGCTGGCCGCCCACGACGCCAGGAGGGCGAGGCCGTCCGCGGTCGGCGTGCCGGTGGGGGCGGTGTAGACGTTCAGGATCAGGCCGGGTTCGGAAGGCAGGTCCATCGACTCGACGTCCAGGTCGAGCTGGCCCACGACGGGGTGGTGCAGGCGTTTGCGTCCGGACCGGTGGAGCCGGACGTCCTGGGACGCCCACTGCTGCCGGAACAGTTCGCTGCGGGTGGACAGCTCGCCGACCAGGGCGATCAGGTCCTCGTCGTGCGGGTTGCGCCCGGCCTCCATGCGCAGCTTCGCGGCCACATCGCGGGCGACCCGGTCGTAGTCGACGAAGAACGTTCGTGCCGCGTCGGGATCCAGGTACACGAACCGCGTGGTGTTGGCCGGGCGTCGCGGGTCGGCCAGCACTGGGGAATACAGCGCGCGGGCTAGGCGATTCGTGGCCAGCACGTCGTAACGGCCGTTGCAGATCCACGCCGGGGCGTCGGTGATGGCGGCGAGCACCTGCTGCAGCGCCGGACGCACCGTCGCGGCGGGCCGACGACGGCGCGGGCCGCTGGATTGCCGGGCGAGGTGGAACAGGTGGTCGCGCTCGGCCTCGTCCAGGTGCAAGGCGGAGACCAGCGCGTCGAGCACCCCCTCGGAGGCGCCGGCGAGGCTGCCGCGCTCCATCCGCACGTAGTAGTCGACCGAGACCCCGGCCAGCAGCGCGACCTCCTCGCGACGCAGGCCTTTCACCCGACGATTGCCGCCGTAGGCGGGCAGCCCGGCCTGCTCGGGCGTGATCCGCGCACGACGCGAACTCAGGAACTCCTTGATCTCAGTGCGCAGATCGATCGTGGCCACCTCCTCACCGTAAGCCTTGCCCGCGGATGGAGGGAGGCCCTGCCGGTACCCCGCACGAGACTTAGGCCCGATGCCAAGGTCGGCGAAATACCCGCTTGAGGCCCGCCGTCTCCGCAAGTCCGTGAGGGGAACCCTGAGGGACTCTGATTCCCTCAGGGTTCCCCTCACGGACCACAAACCCCGCTCCCGCGGCCCACCACACCCATCA
>NZ_JBEXMH010000084.1:0-31173 GCF_040610415.1 Amycolatopsis sp. NPDC004079
GGGGAACCCTGAGGGACTCAGAGTCCCTCAGGGTTCCCCTCACGGAGTTCAGCAACCGGCCACATAGTGGTAGATCGGGTATTCCGGCGATGCTGCTGTTCCTTGCTTCGGTGCAGTGAGTGAGCGGCAAGTTGTCAGGCTGAGCATCTGGGTGAGCCGCGCGCTCGAGGTGTCGAGGAACCTTCTTGGCCCGGACCGGCGCCGGACGCGGATCTCCGGCGAGTCTTGCGGGCGTGCGGAAGGCGTCGGGCCGGCGACCGCCGCTGGGCGGGTGAGGCCGGGCCGCCGAGCACCGGCCTGCTCGGCGGCCCGGGGTTCGGGTTATCCCGCCAGTCCCTGCAACCGGCGGGAGATCCGGCGGTGCCGGGCGAGCATGTCGTCCAGCCGGGGCAGCCGGAGTTCGCCGCTTTCCACGACCGGGGCGCCCTGGACGATCGTGTGGCGTGCCTGGACCGGCCCGCAGCGGAGCCAGGCTTCGACGAGGTCCGAGTGCGCGCCGGCGAACGCGATCGGGTTGAGCTCCCACGCGACGAGGTCTGCCGGAGCGCCGACGCGGATGCGGCCGAGGTCGGCGCGGCCGAGGCAGGCGGCGGATCCGGTGGTGGCCATTTCGAGCACGTCGCGGGCGGAGATCGCTCCTGCGCCGCCGCGGCCTTTGAGGGCGACGAGTGCGGTGTGCGCTTCCAGCCACATGCTCGCGTGGGCGCTGTGGGTCGAGGAGTCGCAGCCGATCCCGACCGGCACACCTGCTGCGCGGAGTTCCGGCACGGGGGTGGGGCCGGCGCCGCGCATCAGGGTCGGGGTCGGGCAGTGCGCGACGCCGGTGCCCCACTGCCCGAGCCGTCGGATTTCGTCGGCGTTCGGGAAGACGCAGTGCGCCACCCATGCCCGGTCGGTGCCCCAGCCGACGTCTTCGAACACCTCCACTGGGCGTTTTCCGAACACGCGTGCGCAGTATTCGTCTTCGGCCTGCACTTCGGACAGGTGGGTGTGCAGTCGCACGTCGAGCCGTTCGGCCAGTTCGGCGGTGTCTCGCATCAACTCAGGCGTCACGAGGGCGAGGGCGCACGGCGCGAGTCCTATTTGGACCATCGCGCCCGGCGCGCGGTCGTGATACTTGTCGACCAGGCGTTCCGAATCGGCGAGGATCTCGTCCGGTGCCTGCACCACGGAATCCGGCGCGAGTCCGCCGTCCTTGTGGGACAGGCTCATCGAGCCGCGCGTCGCGTGGAACCGGAGGCCGACTTCTTGTGCCGCGCGCACCTGGGCGTCGATGAAGTTCGGTCCGGTGTGGACGTACAGCATGTCCATCGACGTCGTGCAGCCGCCGAGGGCGAGTTCGGCGAGACCGACATAGGTGGACACCTCGACGGCTTCCTCGTCCAGGCCGGCCCACATCGGGTAGAGGGCCTTGAGCCAGTCGAACAGGTCGACGTTCATCGCGGCGGCGTTACCCCGGGTGAGGTTCTGGAACAAGTGCTGGTGGGTGTTGACCAGGCCCGGGGTCACGAGGCTTCCCTTGGCGGACAACGTCTTCGCCGCCGCGGGTTCGGACCCGGGGTCGCCGATCGCGGCGACGGTTCCGCCGGACACGGCGATCCAGCCGCCGGGGAGATCGTCGCCGTCCATGGTCACGAGGAGGTCCGCGTCGCGGACCAGCAGGTCGTACATCTGGTGTGTCATCCCGTCTGTCGTGTGCGGTCGAGGGTGCGGGCGTCGGGGTCGAGGCTGGGAATGGAGGACAGGAGCAGGCGGCTGTATTCGTGCCGCGGGTTCGCGTAGAGCTGTGCGGCCGGGCACGATTCCACGACCTCGCCGCGGTACATCACGAGGACGTGGTCGCTCATGTACTCGACGACGTTGAGGTCGTGGCTGATGAACACATACGTCAGCCCGAGCTCGTCTTGCAGGTCCTTGAGCAGGTTGAGAATCTGCGCCTGCACCGACTTGTCGAGCGCGGACACCGCCTCGTCGCAGACGATCAGCTTCGGCCGCAGGCTGAGCGCCCGCGCGATGTTGACCCGCTGCAGCTGTCCGCCGCTGAGCTGATGCGGGTAATGCGAACCGTGGTTCGGGTGCAGCCCGACCCGCACCAGCAGGTCGGCCGCGTGCGCTCGGATCCGCGCTCGCGGCGCGCCTTGGATGCGCAGCGGGTATCCGATGTTCGCCTCGATCGTCATCCGCGGGTTGAGCGAGGAATACGGGTCCTGGAACACCATCTGCACGGCTTGGGGCCGTTCGCGGCGGCCCAGTTCGCGCAGGTCCTTGCCGTCGATCCGGACCGTGCCCTGGTCGGGCTTCAGCAGGCCGACGAGCATCCGGCCGAGCGTCGATTTGCCGGACCCGGATTCGCCGACGACGCCGAGGGTTTCGCCCTCGTTGACGTACAGCGAAACGTCGGACACCGCGGTGATCGCGTCGCGGTCGAAGAGCCCGTTCTTGAACGGGAACCGTTTGACGAGGGAATCGGCCAGCATGAGCGTGGTGGGCACGGGCGGTCACCTCCGCACGTCGAGAGCGTCGCGGAAGCTGTCGCTCAGGATGTTGAACCCGGCCGAGGCCAGGAAGATGAACAGGCCGGGCAGCGCGACGACCACGGGCACGGTGTAGAGCGCGTCGCGGAGGCTGTTGAGCATCGCGCCCCATTCGGCGGTCGGCGGCGGCGCGCCGAGCCCGAGGAAACTCAGCCCGGCCCCGACGCTGATGCTCAGCCCGACCAGGCTCGCCGCGTAGACGAACACCGGGCCGGCGATCGTCGGCAGCACGTGGTGCAGCAGCACTTGCCACCAGCGCGCACCGCTGAGCCGGGCGGCTTCGAGGTATTCCTCGACCATGACCTGCCGGGTCGCGGATTCGGCGACGCGGGCGACCGGCGGGATGAACGCGAGGCTCAACGCGAGAAGCGAGTTCACGACGCCGGGGCCGAGCGACGCGGTCACCGCGATGCCGATGAGGATCGCGGGGAACGCGTAGGACATGTCGAGCACGCGGCCGAGCGCCGCGCCGACTGTGCCGCCGACGTAGGCGATGAACGCGCCGAGCAGGGTTCCGGCGACCGCCGCCACCGCGACCGGGACGATCCCGGTGGCCAGGGAAAGCCGCCCGCCGTAGAGCAGCCGGGTGAGCATGTCCCGGCCCAGTTCGTCGGTGCCGAGCAGGTGCCCGGGTGTCCCGAGCGGACGGAGGCGGTCCGTGACGGTGACCGCGTCCGGGTCGTAGCCGGTGATCCACGGCGCGAGGACCGCGGACAGCACCAGCAGCACGAGCACCGTCACGGCGACCATCGCGACCGGGTCCCGGCGGAGGCGGCGGGCGATCTCGGCCGACCGGCGCACCGCCGCGACCTGGGGGCCGTCGCTGTCCGGGACGCGAAGGGAAGCCGTTGCCCCGGAATGACTGTGGCTCATGACCGGACTCCTCTCCGCAGGCGCGGGTTGAAGGCGAACTGGAGCAGGTCGACGACGAGCGTGATCACCACGAACGTCACCGCGATGACCAGGACCGAGCCCTGCACCACGCGCAGGTCGCGCTCGGCGATCGCGTGGTACATCAGCTGTCCGAGGCCCGGCCAGTTGAAGATCGTCTCCACCAGGACCGAGCCGCCGAGCAGATAGCCGATCTGCAGGCCGCTGACCGCGAGGATCGGCGGCGCGGCGTTTTTCGCGACGTGCACGAGGATTCGCCAGTTCCGCACGCCCTGGGCGCGCAGTGTCTGCACGAAGTCCTCGCCGAGTTTCTCCAGCAGGCTGGCGCGGGTCATCTTCGCGCTAAGCCCGGCCGTGACGCAGGACGCGGCCAGGGCCGGAAGCACCAGATGCTGCACGAGGTCGGCGAATCCGCCTGCCGCGCCGTGCATCCCGCTCGGCGGGAACCAGCCGAGCGTGCCGCTGAACAGGATGATCAGCAGGATCGACGCCCAGTAGTTCGGCACGCTCAGGCCGAGCACCGCGCCGCTGGAGATGACCCGGTCGGGCCAGCGGCGGGCGCTGCGCGCGGCCAGGCCGCCGAGCAGGATCCCGATGCCCAGCCCGAGCACGGCGGCGGCCGCGGCGAGGATCATCGTGGCGGGGAAGGCGGTCGAGATCAGCTCGGCCACCGGGCGGCCGCGGGGCAGCGAGAACCCGAGGTCGCCGTGGAACACTCCCTTGAGCCACACCAGGTATTGCCCGGGAAGCGACCGGTCCAGCCCGAGCTGGTGGGCCAGCGCGTCCCGTTCGGCCTGGGTCGAGCCGGGCCCGACCACCCCGGCGAGCGGGTCGCCGGGGAGGACGTTGAGCAGCAGGAAACTGACGAGGGACACGCCGAACAGGGCCGGGACGGCCATGGCCAGGCGTTTGACGAGGAGGACGAGCATCGGTTTCTCCGCTTCCCGGATGCGGCTAGGCCGGTTTGACCCAGACGTTGCGGACGTCGAAGTACCAGGACTGCGGCTGGACGAAGCCGCGCACGGACGGGGCGAGGGCCTGCAGGTCGAGGTCGTGCACCACGAACGTCATCGGCGAGTCCGCGGCGGCGAGGCCGAGTGCTTTCGCCATCAGCGCGGCCTGTCTGGCCGGGTCGAATTCCGCGGACACCGCGGCGAACGCCCGGTCGACCGCCGGGTTGCGATAGCCCATGACGTTGCAGCAGCCGCCGGGCGGGACGCGGTCGGAGGAGAACCGGTCGGCGAGGAACGGCGCGGCCCAGGACATCGAGTTGTACAGCGCGTCGTATTGCTGGTTCGGTCCGGTGAACCCGGCGCGGCCGATGGTCAGCAGCAGGTTCGACTCCAGCGGGACGAGCTGCATGTCGATGCCGGCGTCCTTGAGATTCGCCTGCAGCACCTGGGTCATCGGCTGCGGCCACATCGTCCCCGAGCCGCCGGTGGGAATGGCGACCTTGATGCTCAGCCCGCTGCTGTGGCCTGCTTCGCGCAGCAGCGCTTTGGCCTTGGCGGGGTCGTAGTGGTACTTCTCGCCGAGAGACTTGTCGTACCACGGGTTTCCCTCGTAGGCGGCTTGGCTCGCGGGCAGGCACAGGCCGTCGAGCAGGCCGCTGCACAGGCTCTTGCGGTCGATCGCGTACTGCAGCGCTTCGCGCACCTTCGGATCGGTGAACGGCGCTTTGGCGAGATTCAGGTACAGCACCATGGTGTGCGGATACGGATGCGTCCGGATCGCGTCGCCTTGGGACTTCAGCC
Source organism: Amycolatopsis sp. NPDC004079 (assembly GCF_040610415.1). Lineage (NCBI taxonomy): Bacteria > Bacillati > Actinomycetota > Actinomycetes > Pseudonocardiales > Pseudonocardiaceae > Amycolatopsis > Amycolatopsis sp. NPDC004079. The sequence goes on from NZ_JBEXMH010000084.1 coordinate 5,180, forward strand.
GCGGCACGGAATCCGGCGGCGGGGTCTCGATCCAGTTGACGTCGCCCGCTTCCAGCGCGGCGAGCCGGCTCGACGGATCGGCCATCGCGCGGATCCGCAGACCGTCCAGTTTGGGCGGTCCTTGCCAGTAGTCCTTGTTGGCCACCAGGTCCAGCGTGTCCTGAGTGTACGAACGGACCTTGAACGGACCGGTTCCAGTGGCGTGCCCGGGGTAGTCGCGATTGCCGTACTCGCGGACCGCGGCCGGACTGGGGAAGTAGATCCCGGCGAGGTCCCACAGCAGCAGGGAATCCGGCTGGCGCGTGGTGATCTCGACCGTCGCCGGGTCCGGAGCGCGGTAGGACGCGATGGTCTGGGTCTGGAACTTCGCGGCGGTGCTGAGGGATTCGCTGAAGAACGGGGAGCCCGGCTTGGTGAGCCGGTCGAGTTCGAAAAGGACCGCCGACGAGTCGAAAGCGGTGCCGTCGTGGAACTTCACGCCGGTCTTGAGCCGGAAGGTCCAGGTCCGTTTGTCGGGCGAGACGGTCCAGCTCGCAGCCAGCGAGGGATGCGGGGTGGGTGCCGTGTCGGCTTGGTCGAGGTCGAACGCGGTGAGGGCGTCGTAGATCTGGCCGCTGACCCAGCGGATGCCCTCGGCGCCCTGGGTCGCGGGGGAGTCGGGGATGGGCACGGTGGCGGAGTTGATGGCGACGCTCAGCGTGCCGCCGGCTCCGCCGCGGTCGCGGGCGGCGTCGTCCGCGCCGCGGGTGCTGCCGCCGGCACTGCACGCGGCGAGCGTCAGCACGCTCGCTCCGGCCAAGATCTTGCTCCGCACGGGATGCGGCATGATCTCACTCTCCTTGAGCCGCGGATGCGCCCGCGTGGACACATCGGGCGGTGTGGCTGTCGGTGAACCGCCGCACGGGCGGGTCGCCGGCGCGGCAGAGCGCCGCGGCGTGGCGACAGCGGGGTGCGAAAGAACACCCGGAGGGCAGCAGCGCCAGGTTCGGCGGCGCACCCGGGATGGCCGCGGGGCGGGTGCGTTGCCCGCCCCGGACGTTCGCGTCCAGCAGCCCGATCGTGTAGGGGTGCCGGGGGTTCTTGAGGACTTCGCGGCAGGTGCCGGATTCGATGGTGCGCCCGGCGTAGAGGACGAGCACCTCGTCGGCGAGTTCCGCGGTGACGCCGACGTCGTGGGTGACGATGACGGTGCTCGTCCCGAGTTCGGCGCGGACGTCGTTCAGCAGCGCGAGGATCCGCGCCTGGACGGTGACGTCGAGCGCGGTCGTCGGCTCGTCGGCGAGCAGCACGCTCGCGCCGCAGGCGAGCGCGGCCGCGATCGCGACCCGCTGCCGCATCCCGCCGCTGAGTTCGAACGGGTAAGCCTTGAGCCGCCGTTTCGGATCGGTGATCTGGACCAGCTCCAGCAGTTCCAGCGCCCGGGTGCGCGCCGCTCGCCGGTCCATTCCGGAATGCCGGCGCAGCGGTTCGACGAGCTGTCGCTCCACTGTGTACACCGGGTCCAGCGCGGTCATCGGGTTCTGGAACACCATCGAGATCCACGAGCCGCGCGTCTCGGCTCGTTCGCGCGGCGACATCGCGACGAGATCGCGGCCGCGGGTCCACACCTCGCCGGACACCGCGGCGCGCGGCGGCTCGATGCCCATCAAGGTGCGCAGCAGCATCGACTTTCCGCAGCCGGATTCGCCGAGCACGCCCAGCACGGAACCCTTTGCCAGGTCGAAAGAAACGTCGTCGACCGGCCTGAGCGAGCCCGCGTTGCCGCGGATTTCGACGGTGAGCCCGCGCACCGACAGGACGGTTTCCGGCGCGGTGGTCATGGCCGGTTCCCGTTCTCCGCGACCAGCACCCCGCCGACGTAGACCCGCGCCGGAACGGTGCCGAGGTCTTCGGTGAGGAAGAAATCGGCCCAGCGGCCCGGGGCGATGCTGCCGAGGAGGTGGTCGAGCCCGTAGTGGGTGGCCGCGTTGAGACTGCCGAGCTGCAGAGCTGTCGGCGCGGAGATGCCCGCCGCCAGCGCGTGGGCGACTTCCGGCAGCACTCGCCCGGATCCGGTGCCCAGGCAGAGATGCCGCGCGTCGAGGGTCCCGTCGGCGATCCCGGCGAGGACTTCCGCTCCCTCGGCGTCGCGGTCCGGGATCAGCACGGTCCGGCCCATGCGCAGGGCGGAGCGCACGGAGCCGCCCGGAACGCGGGCCATGCCCAGCCCGTGCGCGGTCGCGGCGGATTGCACGCTGTTCTCGGCGGAATCCGCGGACGGGCCGCTGCGTTGCGTCAGGCCGTGTCCGGTCGCTTCGAAAAGCCGGCACGGCAGATCGAAACGGGCGATGCCGTCGGCGGGGCCGAGTTCCGGGGTGACCACCGCGGTCGTGCCGGTGCGGACCGCGTTCCAGCCGACCTCCGCCCACGTCAAGCCTTGGTCGGGCAGCAGGTGCGGTTCGACCAGACCCGGCGCGGCGAACAGGCCCGCGCAGTCCTCTTCCCGGGCGGCCGGGCCGTCGAAGTCCGGTCGCACGGCGACGATCCGCCTGCCGAGCACCACGATGTCCGCGGGATGGATTTCGTTGCTGTACGGGGAGATCACCTGACAGTCGCGCAGGACAAGGTCCGCTCGGTGCTGTCCGCGCGCGGTTTCGATCTCGCGGGTCATGGTGCGGACCCGGTCGCGGATCGCGTCCGTCATCGGGCCACCTCCTCGTGCTCCAGGACGACAGGGACGAACTCGCGGGTCGAGACCTCGACGAGGCCGCGGTCGGTCATGCCGTAGGCGGGAAGCGTGTGCAGCACGGTGCCCGCCAGCGCGCGGACCGGGTTGGTCAGCACGCAGCCGAGCGCGTCCCGCGCGACCTGCTCCAGCCGCCCGACGGCGGCGACGACCTGCTCGTAGGGGAGTTCGGAGATGATGCCGCCGACCGGCAGCGGCACGTCGGCGAGCACCTCGCCGTCGCGGACCACGACGTAGCCGCCCTGCATTTCCGCCACGCGGCGGATCGCGGTCCACATGTCGGCGTCGTCGGTCCCGGCGCACACGATGTTGTTGGAGGGGCCGGAAACCGAGCTGGCGATCGCGCCGGACGTGAGACCGAACCCGCGGATGAACGCCACCGTCGCGTTGCCGTTGCGGCCGTACCGTTCGACCATGCAGAACTTGAGCACGTCCGCCGCGACGTCCGGTTGGACGAGACCGTCGACCACCGGGAGTTCGGCGGTTTCGGCGCGGTTGAACGCCGCGTCCTGGTCGCTGGCGTGGATGACGCGGACTTTCGCCGTGCTCGCACCGGCGGGGCCGGAAACGGCGAGGCGTTTCGCGTCGAGCGCCGGGTGCAGCCGGACGGTCGTGCGATAGGAGGCGGGGAATTCAGGCGGGGGCACGTCGGTGACCAGCACTCCGTCCACCGCGGCCACTTTGCCGTCGGCGACCACCAGGTCCGGACGGAATTCGCCGAGGTCGTGGACCAGGGAGAAATCGGCCAACCGGCCCGGGGAAACGCTGCCGAGCAGGTGTGCGAGCCGGTAGTGCTGCGCGGTGTTGAGCGTGCCCATGCGCAATGCCTCGACAGGGGATATGCCGCCGTTGATCGCGACCCGCACCGAGCGGTCGAGGTAGCCGAACCCGCGGCCGACCATGCTGGTGACGGTGATGTTGTCGATGCAGAAATGCAGATGCCGGGTCGGGATCCGTTGCTCTCGGACGAAATCGACCAACCCGTTGGTGAGGTTTTCCCGTCCGGCGGATTCGACCGCGAACATCGCGACCCCGCGCCGTAGCCGCGGCCTGATGTCGGCGGGTTTGGTGACGCAGTGGTCGTCGCGGACCCCGGCGGTCACGTAGGCGTCGAAAGCCGATTCCACCTCCGGCGGCAGGTCTCCTCCATGGCCGGACACGCGCAGCCCGCGGGAGAGGCACAGTGCCAGCCGTTCGAGGTAGTCCGGGTCGGCGGAGAGGATTTTGGCCGAGATGGTCTCGCCGATGCTGACCGATTCGGGCCATGCCAGCATGCGGTCGAGGTCGGCGGAATCCATCTCGTACGCCACGGTTTCGCGTTCCGGGTCCACCGGCGAATAGGACGGCATGGCGAAGTACGCGCGGAGCGGCAGCCCGGCGAACTGGTCGATCACGCTCCGCACGCCGTCCGGGCCGCCGGTGGTGACGATGTTGGTGGTGTCGACGAAAACGGTCGTGCACCCGAGCGGCACGACGACCCTGGCCAGTTCGCCGGGGCTGAGCGAGGTCGTGTCGAGGTGCATGTGCGGGTCGATCAGGCCGGGGACGACGAACCGGCCGCCTGCGTCGATCACCTGCTCCGCGTCGCGGAATTCGCCTTTGGCCACCGAAACGATCCGGTTTCCGCGTACGGCGACGTCGGTCGGGTAGATCTCGCCCGACCACACGTTGACCAGGGTGCAGTCCCGCACGAGGAGGGACGGGGCTTCCATCATGGGCGCTGCCTTTCGCGCTGTCGCGAGCTGCTGCCTGCGAGGCGTTCAGTTAACGTTCACGGGCCGGACAGGCACAATGTGGTCGGACACGAAGCTCGGGTCGTGCCCGCGGCGCTGGTCTCGTAGATTTCTCCAGCGGATCGCGGCAGTGCCGGGGCACGGGAAAGCGGGCGAGAAATGCGCATTCGCGAGGTTCTGCAGCTGCCTGGTCTCCGGTTGCGCTGCCTGGCCGGGGAAGCGCACCTGGACCGGCGGATCCGCTGGGTGCTCACCTCGGACGTGCTCGATCCGCGCGGCTACCTGTCCGGCGGCGAACTCGTGCTGACCGGTCTGATGTGGAGGCGCGGCCCCGAGGATTCCGACGCGTTCGTGGCGGCGCTCGCGGAAAGCGACGTGGCCTGCCTCGCGGCGGGAGAGGCCGCGTACGGCGGAGTGCCCGCGGATCTGGTGCGGGCGTGCGTGAAGCACGACGTCCCGCTCGTGGAAATCCCGCAGGGCGTGTCGTTCTCGCACGTGTCCGGGAGCGTGCACCAGGCGCTGATCGGCGACCGCCAGGACGACCTCGCGGAATTGCTGCGCCGCCGCCGGAAACTCGTCACCTCGGTCAGCAGGCACGGGGGACTGGACGCGCTGCTGGCGCTGTCCGCCGACGACCCGGACGTGCCGTTCTGGCTGCTCACCGCCACCGGCCGGGTCCCGGCGATCGCGCCGTCGCATCCGCAAGGCACGGAAGGCGAAACTCTGGCGAGAGAATTCCTTACCGCCAGGGAATTCCCGCACCGGACGCGCATCCGCAGCGGCGGGCGAACGGCGGATTTCTCGCTCTTCCCGGTAGGCGACGACATCCGGCCGCGCGTGATCGGCTGGTTCCTCGCGTGCGAAGGCGACTATCGCACGTGGAGCGACGGAACGCGGGAATCGATGACCGAACTCGCCGCGCTGGTGAGCCTGGAACGCGAGCGCCGGGAGGAGGTTCGCCGGCTGGAGAACTCCCAGCTCGAGCTTCTCGTCGCGGACACGCTGGCGGGAAACCCGGGCGCGCCAGGCGAACTCGCCGGGCAGCTCGCGCGGATGGGTCTCGACGACGGCCCGTACGCGGTCGTCGCCGGAGCGGTGACTCCAGCCAGCGCGGGCGCGATCGCCCGAACGGTCATGGTCGACCTGCTGGTGCCGTTCTCGGATGTGCCGCAGTCCATTGTGCACGCGACGGCCGTCGGAACCGAAGCCATCGCGGTGATCCCGCTGCACAAGGACATCGGGGCGCTGACCGACTACATCCGCTCGCGCGCCCCGCTGATGTCGCTCGGACTCGACCGGCACCAGCTCGCCATCGGAATCAGCAGCGCCGCGGCGGGACCGGAAGCACTGCCCTCGGCACTAGGCGAGGCGCGTCGTGCGCGGAAACTGGCGGAACTGCAGTCCGGCGCGCTGCGGGTGGTGGCCGCGCAGGAGATCGATTCTTTCGAGCAGTTGCTCGCCGCGGTCCCCGCCGAGGTGCGTGCAGCGTACCGGGATCGGTTTCTCGGGCCCTTGCTCGCCTACGACAGCACGCATCACGGCGAGCTGGTCCGTACGTTGGAGGCCTTTCTCGAAACGGATTGCTCGTGGTCCCGGTGTGCCAGTGAATTGCACATCCACGTGAACACGCTGCGGTACCGGATCCAGCGGATCGAGGCGCTGACCGGAAAATCGCTGACGAGCCTGCAAGGACGCCTGGAATTCACCCTCGCGCTCAGAGCGAGGTAGCGGGGCAGGCGCTTCGCGACCACATCGAGCGCACGGCCGCCGCTCTTGTCCGGTATGCCGAAGGGTTCGACGGCGCCGATGAACGAGCGCTGGCCTGAACGCGGTGTGCCCGTTCAGCCCAGTCGCGGGAAGAGGGCGCGGGCGTTGGCGGAGTCGATCGCGCGGGATTGTTCGGGGGTGAGTCCGCTGTGGGTGTCGAGGATTTCGGTGAAGTGGGTGGCGACGGGCGTTGGGGCGTAGGGGAAGTCGCTGCCGTAGAGGATCTTTGCGGGGTCGGCGAACCGGGTGAGCGCGCCGAATGCGTATTCGCCCGAGGAGAGCGCGGTGTCCCAGTAGAAGCTGCGGAACCGGGCGAGGAGTTCGTCTTCGGTGGGACCGGTGGGATCCATCGCGGTCTGGATCTGGCAGAACCGCAGGGCCGCGTAGGGGACGAAGCCCCGCCGCCCGCGTCAGCCTATCCTGGACGGCGGCAGGTGCCCGGTCTGCGCCGCGCGGAGGTCGCGGCTCGGGCGTTCGTCAGCGACGAGTACTACACCAGGATCGAGCAGGGCCGAGTCGTGCCGAGTGCCGACGTGGTCCGCCGCGTCGCCGCCGCCCTGGAACTCGACGACGACCAGACCCGGTACGCCCTGGACCTCCTCGCCGAGCCGGTCGCCCTGCCGGAGGATCCGGAGCCGAGCGATCCGCTGTGCCGCCTGGTCGAGCGGATGGGCGACGTGCCCGCCCTCCTCGTCGGACCGGCCACCGCGATCCTGGCCTGGAACCCCGCCGCCGCCCGGCTGCTCACCGACTTCGGAACCGTCCCGCCGGAGCAACGCCGCTTCGTGCAGATGGTGTTCACCGACCCCGTCCTGCAAAGCCGGTTCACCGACCTGGAAACCATGCGGCGCACCGTGATCGGCGTCGTCCGCGCCAGCACCCCGGCAGGCCCGCCCACCGGAGACTGGATCGACGACCTGCTCCGCACCAACCCCGACTTCAAAACCCTGTGGGAACGCAACGACGTCGTCCGCCCGCACACGCGCATCCGCGTCCGGCTCCGGATGCCCGACGGCGGCGAGGAAACCTGGGAACAGGTTGTCCTGCAAGCGATCGACGACCCCCAGCAACGGCTCGTCGCCCTGATCCCCGCCGCCTGACGCACCGAGAGCAGAGCGCGGCCGCAGACCCGCTGCCGAACCCCGCGCGCCCATGCTTCCCCGCCGACCGGATCTCCGACGATCTGCTCGGGCCCGTCCTCGGCAAGCCGGACCACCTCATAGCCGCATCCTTCACCGCGCACCAAACGCGCACCACCGGGACAACCCTGGGCTAGTGCGGCCGCCGGTCGTCCCCGGTGCCGCCAGCCAAGCGCTCGACCAGGTCCAGTTCGACCCGGACGTTGGCGAGAATCCCTTCCACCGTCGGGGATTCCGGCGTGCGATCGTCGCTCCGGACGGTGCGCACGGCCATCTCGGCGAGCTGGTCGGCCGTCTCCTGGTCGTCCCCGCCGTCCTGGTGCCACCAGGCGATCCAGTTGAGCATGCCGATCACGCCCAGCGCCGCGGTGCGCGCGTTGACGTTGCGGAAGCTTCCGTCGGCGATGCCGCCGTCGATTACCTCGACGAGTTCCTTCAGGACGCGCCGCCGGCTGGCCCGGTAGGACGCGGCGAGGTGCTCGGGCAGATCCGATTCCGACCGGATCATCAGCCGGAACCGGTCCGGGTCCGCCATCTGGTTCAGCGCCAGCGACCGCGCCATGCGCCGCAGCTTCGCGACCGGGTCCAGGCCCTCCTGTGCGTTGATCTCGTGCAGCAGCTGGGCGGGCTGGTCGGCGATTTCGCTGACCAGCTGGGCGAACAGGTCGTCCTTGCTCGCCACGTAGTGGTAGACCGCCTGGCGGGTCAGGCCGGTCGCGTCGGCGATGTCCTGCAGCGTGGTCCCGGCGACTCCGCGTTCGGCGAACAGCCGGGCGGCGTTCTCCTTGATCTCCCGTTCGACCAGTTCGCGCCGCACGCTGGGGCGGCCCCGCCGCTTGGGCGGCGGATCGGCGGCAGGGGAAGTCATAGCGGCCAAGGCTAGCCCATCACCCGGTGAAGGCCACGAGATCGACACGCTCGCTGGCGAGCGCGCCCGCGGCGACGGCGCGGAACTCGGCGGGCACGTCCGCGACCAGGAGCGCGCCGGTCGCGCGGCGGATCCGCTCGCCGAGGTCCAGCCGGTCGAGCGTCGCTTCGCGGTCGCCGGGACCGGTCAGCCAGTACGCGGCGGCGGGCGGCAGGCCCGTGATCAGCTCGGCCGCTTCGGGACTCCACGGCCGGACCGAGATCTCGACGGGGAGCGTTCCGGCCGCGGCCCGCAGCGCCTCGGGAGCGGTGCGGCAGGGGAACTGGTGCCCGCCCGAGGCCAGCGGCTGGTCGAGGATCCACTCCGTGACCGCGGCCGGAGAAGGGACCTCGTCGGTCCCGACCCCGCCGAACGCCGCGAGGCCGGGGACGGCGACCTGCGGAGCGGACTCGGCGAACCGGTCGACGGTGACCTTCCCGGCCCGCGTCATGTAGGCGACCATCAGCTGCTCCACCGGCATCGACAAGCGGTCCGGGAACGAGTCCCACCACGCCATCGAGCGTTCGGCGATGTCCTGGAGGTGTTCGACGGCGGGCCGCCGCTCCGCCTCGTACGCGGTGAGGGCGTCATCGAGGTTCCCGGCGGCGAGCACCGCGCGGTCGAGCGCGATCGCGTCCTCCATGGCGAGCTTGGTCCCGGAGCCGATCGAGTAGTGCGCGGTGTGCGCGGCGTCGCCGAGCAGCACCACATTTCGCGTGTGCCAGTGGCGGCACCGGATAGTGCGGAACCGGAGCCACCTGGTGCGGTTGCCGATCAACCGGTTTCCTTGCAAGGTATCGGAAAACGCCTCCTGGAGGTAATCGAGCGACGGCTGGTCGTTCTCTCCGTTGGGAGTCTCGCGGGTGGAAACGTCGAATCCCGCTCGCCGCCACGTCTTTTCGTCGGTTTCGATCAGGAAAGTGCTGCGGTCGGCGGCATACGGATAGGCGTGCGCGACGAACGTGCCGTGCTCGGTGACGACCGGAGTGAAGATTGCCCTCGGCAACGCGAAATCGGTGCCGCACCACAGATACAGGCCCTCGCCTTCGGCCGTTTCCGGACCGAACTCCCCGGCCAGTTCGGTCCGGGTCGCGCTCGAGATCCCGTCGGCGGCGACGATGAGGTCGGCATCGAGTTCTGCCACCGCGCGGCGTTCGCCGAAGCGCAGGTCGACTCCGGCGGCTTCGGCGTGTTTTTGCAGTACGGCCAGCAAGGTCGCGCGGCCGATCGCGAGCAGTTCGCCGTGCGCGAGACGTACTTCGGAGTCGCCGACGCGCATCGACATCTCGTGCCCGTGCGCCGCCGCGACGATGCTGTCGAGCGATTCCTCGTCGGCGAGCCGCAGGTTCCGCTGGGTCCGCGACGCCAGGCCGACGCCGAATCCGAAGGTCTTGTCTGGCACGCCCTGTTCGTAGACGGTCACCTCGGCACCGGGATGACTGCGTTTGAGCAGGCGGGCGGCGTACAGCCCGCCCGGCCCGCCGCCGAGGACGGCGATGGTGTCGAGCTTCATGCTCCGGCTCCTTGCGGGGTCGTTTCGGCCGCGAGCGGCGCCGCTGCGTCGGCCCGGAGACGTTTCTTGTCGATCTTCCCGACGTTGGTCTTCGGCAGCTCCGGCACCCAGACCAGGCGTTCGGGCCACTTGAACTTGGCCACGCCGAGCGCGTCCAGGTGCTGCTGCACCTCGGGCATCGTCAGGGTCGTGCCGGTCGCGGACACCAGGAACGCACAGGCCTTCTCGCCCAGCCGCGCGTCGGGCATGGCGACCACCGAGGCGACCGCGACCTCCGGGTGCTTCATCAGCAGCACCTCGACCTCCTCGGCATTGACCTTCTCGCCGCCGCGGTTGATGAGGTCTTTGATCCGGCCCTCGATCGACACGTGCCGCTTGCCGTCGACGACGTGGATCGCGGCGAGGTCTCCGGTGCGGTAGAAACCGTCCGAAGTGAACGCGGTCGCGTTGTGCTCGGGCGCGTCGAAGTACCCCGGGATGGTGTACGGGCCGCGGCAGCACAGTTCGCCGACGGCGCCGTCCGGGACTTCGGTTTCGGTGCCCGGTTCGAGGATCCGGACTTCGTCCGACGCCGCGATCGGCGCGCCGACGGTCGTCGTGCGCACGGACTCCGGATCGCCGGACCGGCCGACCAGGAACATGCCTTCCGACATCCCGAACATCTGCCCGGCCCAGCGCGTGTCGCCGTCGTCGACCCGCCGGAACAGTTCCGCCGGCACCTTCGCGCCCGACAGCACGGTGCCCCGGAGCGTGCGGAGGACCGGGTCGAATTCGGCGGACCGGACGGCTTGGTAGTGGCCGTGCCCGATCAGCACGTCGGTCACGCCGTGCTCGGCCATCAGCGCGAACGCGGCGACGTGGTCGGGGGTGGCCAGGACGAGGGCCGCGCCGACCGAATGGGCGCCGTGCAGAGCGCACGAGATTCCGGCATTGTGGATGATCGGGATGAGGTGCGCGAGCCGGGTGTCGGCATCCCAGCCCAATGCCTGGGCGTAGAGGAGGGCGTTGTTCCAGTACTCGGCGTGGATCCGGGGGATCACCTTCAGCACTCCCGTTGTCCCGCCGGACAATTGGAACACCGCGACGTCCTGCGGATCAGTTTCGGCCTCGACGCTTTCGACGAACGCCCGCGCCTCCGCCGGATCGAGGTCGGCACCGAGGTCCTCGATGCGGTGTGTGCCGGAAGCCGCCGCGCCGACGGTGAGGACGGTGCGCAGCGTCGGGTGCCCGTCGGCGGCGCGCCGGGCGAACTCGACCAGATCGAATCCGAGCCCGGCTTCGACCAGATGCGCCACCGCGCCGACTTTGCGGCTGATGTGGCCGATCTCGTGCATCCGGTGCTGCGCCAGCGTCGCCACCGGCACCAGGCCCGCCTTGAGGCAGCCGTACCAGGCCAGCACGGTCGCCGTCCGGTTGGTCGCCTGGAACAGCACTGGATCGAGCCGACGCAGGCCGAGTCCGCCGAGTGCGGCGGCGATCCGGTCGGTGCGCTCGTCGAGCTCACGGTAGCTGAGCGTGCCTTCGGCGGTGATCAGCGCGGGGCGATCGCCTTGCCGCAGCGCGGATTCGTGCAGCCGCGCGCTGATCGGCGCGTCGCTCCATTCGCCGCTGGCCCGGTAGCGGCGGGCGCGATCGGCGGGGTACGGGACGACTCGCCCGTCCCAGTCGAGTGCGGTCACTGAAATGCTCCTCAGTCGATCGGCGCGGCGGGCAGCAGCGCGGTCAGTTCGCCGACGTGGTCGGGGTGGTCGGCCGGGACGACTCCGGAGTAGACCGCGGACCAGCAGCCCGGGCAGCACTGCTGGCGGAACACGACCTCGGCGTCCACGTACTCCGACGGAGCGGAGACGACCTGTGGTCCCGCCGTGCTCGACGGCCCCTCGTAGCGGGCCAGCGAGAGCTTGCCGGATTTGGTGTCGCCCAGCAGCCGTCCGCAGTGCGCACAAGCGATCACGCGGGCTTCGCCGATGGCGACCTCGGCCAGGTTGTCGTCGATCCGGCGGGCGTTGCGCAGATCCACCGTCGCCTCTTGGGAAAGCGGTGTCTCGGAACGGTCGCGCCGCTCGTCCAGCATGCTCGCCCGCAAGTCGGCGGTCGCCGCTTGGTCGAGTTCGCCGTTCGCGATCACGACGCCGTAGTTGGTGCGGGCGCCCTCGGCGGTCACCTTGCCGTTGATCACGTCCCAGGCCACCGCGTCGGCCTCGCGCCGCAGCGGATCGCCGTAGCCTCCGCCGCCCTGCCAGTGCATGTACAGCACCTCGCCGGGAGCCAGGTAGCTCTCCGCGTAGCAGGCGCCGATTTCCTTGGTGCCGTTCAGTTCGTCGAGGCTGCCGGGCAGTTGACCCGAAGAGAGCAGTTCCCGCACCCCGGAATCGCGCGCCAGGATTTCGAGACCGGTGTTGCCGGGGAGACCGCCGGCGAGGCCGCCGTTCTGCGCTACCGCCTTCCCCGCTGAAGCGAACACCAATCCCATCGGCAAGCTGCTGCCGTACGGGGTGACCGCGAGCGAAGCGCTCACCCCGCCGCGCATGCGGCCCGGACCGCCCGAATCGGGCTCTTCCCGGCGCCAGAGCGTCAGCAGCGGGTAGAGGAATTCGGTCATTTCGGTGTCCGGGATCCGGCCCATCGGGATGCAGAACAGGCCGCCGGTGTCCATGCCGTCGGCCACCGGGCGCGCGCCGTAGCCGCCCGCCATGGGCTCCATCATGATGTTCAGGAACGGCACCGGCTGCTCGCCGCGCTGATCCAGCCCGGCGACGATGGCGGTGTCCCAGGTGCCGCAGCACGAGGCCTGGACGTTCTTGCCGAGGTCGACGTCGCGGTCGAGCATCTGCGCGAGGCATTCGGCGATCAGGTTCCCGGTGAGCCAGGCCGGTCCGATCGGGCCCCGGCTGACCGCGGCGGGGAAGGTGGCGTTGTTGATCGTGCCTTCCTCGGAGATCAGGTCGAAACAGCGCATCAGCCCGCCCGCGGCCCACGGGATGTCCCCGGCCAGGATGGGCAGCAGCGCGAGCATCACGCCGCCGCGCATGCCGGCGTAGGTGCAGTTGATGACGCCGGTCTGCGGGTCGGTGCCGGTGAAGTCGAAGACCAGCCGGTCGGCGGACTTGGTCATCGCGACGGTGATCTTGTGCAGCCCGCGGTCGCCGGTCGAGGCCTGGTCCTGGTAGCCGGTGGCTTTCCAGGTCCCGTCGGGCAGGCCGCTCAGCTTGGCGCGCAGCCGCGATTCGGAGTCGTTCATCATCCGCTTCATCACGGCCTTGACGGTGTCCGCGCCGTACTGCGCGATCACCGCGAGGAGCCGGTCGCGGCCGACGGTGTTGGCGCCGATCTTGGCGCGCAGGTCGAGGCCGACGAGCATCGGCACGCGCGAGCGGCGGGTCCACGCGTCGGCGACGTCGCGCTGCAGGACGCGGTCGCGGACCACCTTGATCGGCGGTGTGGGCACCGATTCGGAGAAGACGTCCTTGGCCCCCGGGTCGAACGAGCCGAGGCCGGAGCCGCCGAGGTCCGGTTCGTGGCAGATGGCGCTGGTCCACGCGAACAGCTTGCCCTCGTGGAAAATCGGCTGGTACACGATGACGTCGCTCTGGTGCAGCCCGCCGCCGACCCACGGGTCGTTGCAGAGGAACATGTCGCCGTCGGCGATGCCCGGGTTCTCCGAGCGGTTCTCCAGCGTCCAGTAGATCGCGAGGTCGACCGCGCCGACCAGCATCGTGTTGTAGAGGCCGACCTGGACCTCTTGGCCCACCTCGTCGCTGACGGCGAAGTCGAAGTCGTTGGCGTCGGTGACGATCGGGGAGCCGGACATGCGCTTGAGCGCTTCGCCCATCTCGTCGGTGACCGACCACAGCCGGTGCCGGATGACCTCGTAGGTGAGCGGGTCGACGGCGTCGATCTGCTCCTGGGTGACGGTGTGCAGGGGGACGGTGCCGCCGACCGCGCGGCTGAGCGCGTCCGGGTCGAGCGGGCGGCTGGAGAAGATTTCCGAGCCGGGGATCGGTGCGGTCATGCCAGTTCTCCTTGGTCGCTCAGGCCCGCTCGAGCGCGATGTGCAGGTTGCCGAGCCGGTCGATGGTTCCGGTGGTGTCGTGCGGGACCACGACGGTGGTGGTGGGCACCTCGATCACCGCGGGACCGCGCAGCACGTGGCCTGCGCGGAGCTTGGTGTAGTCGTAGATGGCGGTGTCGGCGTAGCCGCGGCTGGCGCCGAGACACACCTTCCGGGTTCCGGTGAGAGCCGCGGCGGCGTCCGCGGAATCGGCCTTTTCCAGCTCCGGCAGCGTCGGCGAAAACGGCAGGACGCCGGTGCCGCGCACGCGATAGGTGATGGCCTGGATGCCCGCCTCGCGGAACCCGCTGTCCTTGCCGTAGAGCGCGGCGTACCGCGCCTCGAACAGATCCGCCGCCTTGGCCACGTCCTCGGCGGCCAGGTCGCCGTTGGGGATCGAGGTCGCCACCTCGGCTAGCTGCATCGTGTAGCGCATGTCGATCTCTCGCTCGATTTCCACGGACGAGAACTGCATGCCCTGCCGTTCGAGCAGCGCACGGACCTCGGCTTCGAGCTCATCGAAGTTGCGCTGCACGCGGGCCGGGTCCAGCGGAAGCGCCGCCGGATCGGAAAGTTCCTTGGCCAGCACGATGTCCGACGAGGCGAGCCCGTACGCGGAGAACGCGGAGGCGACTTGGCCCAGCGGCACCACGACATCGGTCGCGCCGATCTCCTGCGCGTACAGACCGCAGTGCGCGGGTCCGGAACCGCCGAAGGCGTAGACGATGAAGTCGCGCGGGTCGTGTCCGGCCTCGACCACCGTTTTCCGCAGCAGGTCGCCGGTCTGTGCGTTCTGCACCTCGTAGATCGCCGCGGCGGCTTCTTCGACGCTCAGCCCGAGCGGCTCCGCGATGCGGGTGCGGATCGCGTCGCGGGCGAGCCCGACATCGAGCGCCCGTCGCCCGCCCAGCAGACCGCGCTCCGGAATGATCCCCAGGACCAGGTTCGCGTCGGTGTTCGTGGGTTCGGTGCCGCCGTTGCCGTAGCAGGCCGGGCCGGGTATCGCCTGCGCGCTGTGCGGGCCGATCTGCAGATTGCCGCCCGCGTCGATCCACGCGATCGCGCCGCCGCCGGAACCGATCGCGTGCACTTCCAGCGTGGGCACGTTGATCGGATGGTGGTTGATGATCGTGGTCGACGACCGCACCGGTTCGCCGTCGACGACGAGCCCGGCCAGGAAGGTGGTGCCGCCCGCGTCGGTGGCGATGATGTTGCGGTGGCCCAGTTGCTCGCCGAGCGACACCGCGCCGACCACTCCGCCGGTGAGCACCGAGCCGACCGTGGAGATCGCGTTGCCCGGAGCCTCGGCGGCCGCGACGGCACCGCCGTTGCTCTGCATCACCAGCAGCGGTCCGGACAGGGTTTCCTTGCGCAGCTTGCTTTCCAGCTCGCCGAGGTAGTCCCGGAGGCCGGGTCCGACCTGGGTGCTCATGATGGTGGTCGCGTTGCGCGCGAACTCGCGGATGCGCGGGGACACCTCGCTGGAGATCGCCACGAACAGGCCGGGGTCGATCTCGTGCGCGATCTCCCGGATCCGCTGTTCGTGCGCGGGATTGCGGAACGACCACAGCAGGGACACCGCGATCGCCGAGATGCCGTCGGCGACGAGGGCGCGCACCGCGTCGCGGACCTCGTCCTCGTTCAGCGGGACGACGACCCGGCCGTCGCGGTCGACGCGCTCGGTGACCTCCAGCGCGTGGCGCTTGCGGACCAGTCCGTGCGATTTGCTCTGCGCGATGGGGTTCTGGAGTTCCTCCGGCGCGCGCCCGAGATAGCGGCCCTCGACGTTCATGATGTAGATCGAGTCGCGGTGGCCCTTGGTCGTCAGGAAGCCGATGTCCGGGACGCGGTTCATCACCAGCGCGTTGAGCGACGAGGTGGTGCCGTGCGCGATGTGGTGGGTGTTCGCCAGCATCTCCGCCACCGGTACGCCGAGCTGCTCCGCGAGCACGCCGAGCACGTCCATCACGCCGTCGGAATAGTCCGGCGGGGTCGAGGGGGTCTTGCCCGCGATCAGCAGGCCTTCGCCGTCGTCGAGGACGGCGTCCGTGAACGTGCCGCCGACGTCCACTCCGATTACGTATGCCATCCGCTCTCCCTTGAGCTGACTGATCCGGGTGACTCAGATCACTGGTTCGACTAATGCGTCGATTATTCGACGCTGACGCAGAAAAAGTCAAGCAAGACGGCTTGACTGATTGACGCTCGCGTCGAATACTCGACACAGACGCAAGAAATTGAAGGGATCCTCATGAGCACCCACCGGATCGGGCTCGTCGTACCGAGCAGCAACGTCACCGTCGAGACCGAGATGCCGGCGCTGCTCGCGAGGCACCGCTGCGCGGACTTCTCGTTCCACTCGACGCGGATGCGCATGCACACCGTCTCGCCGGCCGGGCTGGCGGCGATGAACGCCCAGCGCGAGCGATGCGTCATGGAGATCGCGGACGCCTCGCCGGAGGTGATCCTGTACGCCTGCCTGGTGGCCGTCATGGTCGGCGGTCCGGGGGAGCATCGGCGAGTCGAATCCGCCGTCGCCGAGCAGCTCGCCACCGGCGGATCCGAGGCCCTCGTCCGGTCCAGCGCGGGTGCGCTCGCGGAGGGCCTGCGCGCGCTCGGCGCCCGGCGGGTCGCCCTGGTGACGCCGTATCTGAAGCCGCTCGCGCAGCAGGTGGTCGAGTACCTCGAAGCCGAGGGTTTCGAGATCGCCGACTGGCGCGCGCTCGAAGTGTCCGACAACAACGAGGTCGGCTGCATCCCCGGCGACCGGGTCATGGCGGCCGCGCGGTCGCTCGATCTGTCCGATGTGGACGCTCTGGTCCTCAGCTGCTGCGTGCAGATGCCCTCGCTCAGCCTGATCGAGCCCGCCGAGCAGGAGTTCGGGATTCCCGTCCTGTCCGCCGCGACCGCGGGCGCGTACAGCATTCTGCGCAGCCTCGGCCTCGACGTCTCGATCGACGGCGCGGGCAGCCTCCTGCGCGCCCACGCCACCGTCTGAAAGGAGAACCGGCATGTCCGAAGCACATCTGGTTAAGGGCGTCGACCACGTCGCCTTCCCCACCTTCGACCCGGCGGGGACAGTCCGTTTCTACCGGGACACCCTCGGTTTCCCCGTGGTGCACTCGATCTGCGCCGCCGGCTGGGGTCCGGAACAGCACCCGGACTTCATCCACTTCTTCTTCGACATCGGCAACAACGACCGGCTCGCGTTCTTCTACTACTTCGGGCTTGAGCAGTTCGAAGGCGGCCCGCAGGGCGATGTGTACGCGAAGTTCTCCGAGGACGTGCCGCTGTTCTTCATCCGCTCGCGCCACCTCGCGATCCACGTGGACAGCGAGGAGCACCTCCTGGAGTACCGCCGCCGCCTCGACGGGAGCGAGTGGCCGGTCGAAATGCAGATCCAGCACGAGACCATCGAGTCGATCTACACCCACGACCCCAACGGCTACATGGTCGAGATCACCCGCGCCCTGCGCCCGGTGACGCCGCAGGAGGACCTCGACGCGAACATCACCATCGACGCACTGGTCGACGTTGTGTCCGGCCCCGCGCCGTCGATGGACGCGCTCCTGGTCCGGAAGGCTGAGCTGATCGTCGAGCGGGCTTCGGCTCCGGAGGTGCCCGCGCGATGACCGCCGTGTTCTTGCTGGACGTCCCAGAAAACCGGCCGATCGTGGCTGTTGCTGCCGAGGCCGACACCGTCACAGTCGACCGGGTCGGGTCCTATTTCAAAGTCAGCGCACCAGGCCCGATCGTCATCGACCGCCGCGCCACCGGCTGTCGGCACGCTGTTTGGTACAGCAGCCTCGCGGGCCTGCTGGACGCGAAAATCACCCAGTGGGACAAGGACGCACTGCGGCTGGAAGAACGATGACCGCGCGTCTTGGCGCAGGACGGTACATCGACGCGGCCGAAATCCCCTCCGGCACAATCACTTCCGCGCACGAACTCGCCACCGCAGACAGCGCGAAGATCTCCGGCGTGCTGCGGACACAGCCCGGCGCTCGCACGGTCGTGTCGATCATGCACCCCCGCATGGACACGACCCACCACGTGCTTGTCCCGGAGCTGCTGGCGCGGGGTTTCGCGGTGTGGACGCAAGGCACCCGATCGCCGAACAACGACCTGAACCTGATCCACGAACAGGCGCTTCTCGACGTCGCGGCCGGACAGGTTTTCCTGCGGGACAAGGGATTTTCCTCCCGGATCACCCTCGGCCACTCCGGCGGCGGCACCCTGTTCGCCTTCTATCACCAGCAGGCCGGGCTCGCCCCGGAACACCGGATCGCCACCGCCCCGTCCGGCCGCCCGGTCGACCTGGCGTCCGCCGATTTGCCTCTTCCCGACGGTGCCGTCTTCCTTGCCCCGCACCCAGGACAAGGCGCGCTGCTGCAGCGGCTGATCGACCCGTCCGTCGCCGACGAAGCAGACCCGCTGTCCGTGCTAGATGACCTCGACCCGTTCGCGACAGCCAACGGTTTCGCCGTCCCCCCAACGTCTTCCGCCTACTCCGCGGACTTCGTCGAGCGCTACCGCGCCGCGCAAGCGGACCGGATCGCCCGGATCGACGCCGAAGCCCGCGCCCGAGTCGCGCTCGCCGACGAAGCGCGGGCCCGCTTCAAGACCACCCAAGACCCCGCGGACCGCCGGGCTTCCGTGGCCCCTCGGATCCTCACGATCTACCGAACCGATGCCGACCTGCGTTTCGTCGACCTGTCCCTGGACCCGAACGAGCGCCCGTACGGCTCGCTGTTCGGCCGCCGCCCCGACCTCACCGACTACGGCCTGGTCGGTTTCGCCCGGCTGGTCACCCCGGAAGCGTGGCTGTCGACCTGGTCGGCGAACACGACCAACGCCGACTTCCTGCGCTGCGCTCCCGGCGTGCGAACCCCGTCGCTGTTCGTGGAACTCACCGGCGACGCAGCCTGTTTCCCGGCCGACGCGAAGGCGATGGTCGCCGCACTAGGCACCCACGACGTCGACCATCGCCGCGTAGCCGGAACCCACTTCGGCGGCCCGCTCCGCCCCGGCGAACCCACCGGCGCCAGCCTCGCGGCGGCGGAGATCGGCGAATGGCTCGCGGAGCGCTTCCCCGGGTGACGAAGGCGCGACAAGCTCCTGCCTGAAACAGAAAGCCATCGGCCCCGTCGAGCATCCGTGCTCCTCCAGAAGTCTCCTCCTGAAACTGAAGGAAGCACGCCACGGCTGACGCGACAGACTGGTCATCGCGGCGACGCGCCCGGAGCTTCCGGCGCGCACTGATTTCGACTGCCGGAGCTGGCTGAACTGCCGCATTGATCAGCTGAGGCGTGCGCCAGCCGTCCGGTCGCGGCTTCCGCCGGGGCGCGCAGCCTCCCGCCTAAGTCACTGGGGTATGCGAACCTGCACCGGTTGACCTGCGGAAATGTCGCGCAAGCGCGCTGCGCGGTCGCGGCGTTAACCCACTGAGGCGGGAAAACAAAGGAAAGTCGAGTAGCCCCGGTGAGATTCGAACTCACACTGGACGGGTTTTGAATCCGTTGCCTCTGCCAGTTGGGCTACGGGGCCGTAGTACCGGAAACTCTACGGGATCCGTCTTCCCGGCCGGCGACCGGGTCCGGTGATCGGCGGTGATCGACTTGGGGCCGGGGCTGGGTGTCTCCCGCCACTTCGTGGTGAACGCCATCGTGGGATCTGGATCGGTCCCGGTACGCTGGGCTCTCGCGGGTGACCGCGTGTCGAAGACGTCCCGCCGAGCCTTCAGGAGGACACCGGTGACCGAACAGGCTGCCGAGTCGAACGGCGCCGCCGCCGGCGTGCCGCAGCGACGGGTGCTCGTCGCGGAAGACGAGGCGCTCATCCGGCTCGACCTGGTGGAAATGCTGCGCGAAGAGGGCTACGAGGTCGTCGGCGAGGCCGGCGACGGCGAGGAGGCCATCGCGCTGGCCACCGACCTCAAGCCGGACCTCGTGATCCTCGACGTCAAGATGCCGAAGCTCGACGGCATCGAGGCGGCCGCGCGGATCACCGGCGACCGGATCGCGCCGGTCGTCATTCTCACCGCGTTCAGCCAGCGCGACCTCGTCGAACGGGCCCGTGACGCGGGCACCATGGCGTACCTGGTGAAACCGTTCGCCAAACGCGACCTCGTGCCCGCCATCGAGCTGGCCGTCAGCCGGTTCTCCGAGCTGCAGGCCCTCGAGGCCGAGGTCGCCGGGCTCACCGACCGGCTCGAGACCCGCAAGGTCATCGACCGGGCGAAGGGCCTGCTGATGAGCCGCCAGGGGCTCACCGAACCGGACGCGTTCCGCTGGATCCAGCGCACCGCGATGGACCGGCGCACCACGATGAAGGCCGTCGCCGAGGCGGTCGTCGAAAGCATCGGCTGAGCGACAGGCACTGAAAAAGCGGGCGTGACCAACGGGTCGCGCCCGCTTTTCGCTGCCCGAAACCGGAGATCGCGCCGGAGAGTGACCGCCCGGACCCGGAGTGCGCTCCCGGCCAGCGGGACCCCGCCCGTTTTGCCGCGTCCGTCCGCCAGCGCCGTGTCGCGCCGAAACTTGGCTGCTGACCAGCGAAAACCCTTCTGCCGCACCGGCCCCGGACCCACCCGCGCGGGTTGATCCGCCCTGCGCGAAAGGGCAAGGTTGCTACCTTGGAGGCCGGGGCATCGTGGTGTCGGTCACGGTGACGGAGGGGATGTTCCTAGACTGCCCCCATTGATCGGACGTCTGGTCAAGGTCCTTTCGAGGGGTGCTCGGACACGAAGAGTCATTCACTCGGTCGTTGCAATAAGACGATCGAGTGTAAATCGTCCGTTAATTCTCGTGACGACCGTCACGATGTGGATACAAGACTCGCTGTGACTCTGTGCAACACCTCACCCGGCGGCTACGTTCAGCGCCCAGTCGAAGTCCCACGCAGGGACCCGCCGTTCCCCGGGAACGTCGCGGGTGGCATTTGGAGGAACGAGTGCAGAGAGCACGACTCACTAAGGTCATCGTGCTGGCCGCGGCGGGAGTCATCTCCCTTGGCGCCTGTTCGGCGCGGACCGGCGGTGACTCGGGTGGCGACAGCGGCGCGCCGCAGGCCGCGGCCCCGTCGGCGGCGGCGAACGCGGCGGACCCGGCGGGAGACGGCAAGGCGCAGTGCGCGCCGACCTCGATCGCCTACGCCGGCACGATCAACGGCGCGAACGCGGCCCTTGGCCAGAACATCCTCAAGGGCGCGAAGCTGGCGGTCGACCAGCACAACAAGGCGAACCCGGGCTGCCAGGTCAAGCTGGAGCAGTTCGACACCGAGGGCACCCCGGACAAGGCGCCGGGCATCGTGACCCAGATCGTCAACACCCCGGGCATCGTCGGCGTCATCGGCCTCCCGTTCTCGGGCGAGTCGAAGGCCGCGGGCAACATCTTCAACTCCGCGGGCCTCGTCGCCGTGACCCCGTCCGCGACCAACCCGTCGCTCGCGCAGAACGGCTGGAAGACCTTCTTCCGCGCACTGGGCAACGACAACGCGCAGGGCCCGGCCGCCGCGAAGTTCATCACCGGCGAGCTCAAGGCCAGCAAGGTCTGCGTCATCGAGGACGACTCCGAGTACGGCACCGGCCTCGCCGCCTCGACCATCAAGGCGCTCGGCGACAAGGCGACCTGCCAGGACAAGGTCAAGACGAAGCAGACCGACTTCTCCGCCGTGGTCAACAAGATCAAGGGCGAGAAGCCGGACGCGATCTTCTACTCGGGCTACTACCAGGAAGCCGCCCCGTTCGCGCAGCAGCTGAACGACGCCGGCGTCAAGGCGAAGTTCGTCGGCCCGGACGGCGTGAAGGACGACCTGTTCGTGAAGGGCGCCGGCGACGCCGCCGCCAACGCGTACTTCACCTGCCCCTGCGTCCCGGCTGACCAGTTCACCAAGTTCACCGACGCCTACAAGGCGGCGACCGGCGTCGACCCGGGCACCTACTCGCCCGAGGCCTACGACGTCGCGACGATCCTGCTGAAGGGCATCGACGCCGGCAAGAAGACCCGCGCCGATCTGCTGGACTACGTGAAGACCTACGACGGCCAGGGCATCACGAAGCACTTCAAGTGGGACGACCACGGCGAGCTGTCCGCGACCACCGTGTGGACCTACAAGGTGGACAACGGAAAGATCGTCCGCAACACCGAGATCAAGTAGCTCACCGCTTTCGGTTCCAGTACCGGGGTGCGGGCCAGGCGGCTGATCCCGCCTGGCCCGCACCCCGGACCCACATGGAGAACTAGTGTGTCGATGACCCCTGACCTCAGTTCGCTCGTCCTCGCGCAGGGCGGCGGCAGCTGGATCACCTTCGACGTGAATTCGTTCCTGAACCAGTTCTGGGACAACACGATCGACGGTCTTTCCTACGGCAGCATTTACGCGCTCGTGGCGCTGGGCTACACCCTCGTCTACGGCGTGCTCAAACTCATCAACTTCGCCCACTCCGAGGTGTTCATCTACGGCGCCTTCGCGACGTGGTTCACCTTCTACGGCTTGGGTTTCCGCTCCGGCGCGACCCCCGATCTGCCGATCTTCGAACTGATCGGCTTCCTGCTGCTCGCGCTCATCGCGTCGATGGCGGTGTCCGGCGGCACCGCGGTCGTGCTGGAACGCGTGGCCTACCGGCCGCTGCGCAAACGCAAGGCGCCCCGGCTGGTCTTCCTGATCACCGCGATCGGCGCCTCTTTCGTGCTGCAGCAGATCCTCTTCATCTGGCGCGGCGGCAACCCGGAGAACAGCATCCGCTTGCTGCGCAACGACGAGGTCTTCACGATCTTCGGCGGCAGCGTCACGATCGTCACCATCATCACCGTGGTGGCGTCGATCCTGCTGATGGTCGGCACGGACATGTTCGTCAACCGCACCAAGTTCGGTCGCGGCATCCGCGCGGTGGCGCAGGACCCGGACACCGCGACGCTGATGGGCGTCAACAAGGAACGCGTCATCACGCTCACGTTCCTCATCGGCGGCCTGCTGGCCGGCGCGGCGGCGCTGTTCTACATGATGAAGATCCCGCAGGGCGCCTCGTACCAGGGCGGCTTCATCCTCGGCATCAAGGCGTTCACCGCCGCGGTGCTCGGCGGCATCGGCAACCTGCGCGGCGCGCTGCTCGGCGGCCTGCTGCTCGGGGTAGTGGAGAACTACGGGCAGTCGCTGTTCGGCGGCGCGTGGCGCGACGTCGTCGCGTTCGCCCTGCTGGTGCTGATCCTGATGTTCCGCCCGACCGGCATTCTCGGCGAATCGCTCGGAAAGGCACGGGTATGACGACGACCACGACGCCGCCCGCCGCTCCGGCGAAGGCGCGCCGCCGTCCCGTTTCGGACTGGTGGAACCGGCTGTCCCGCGTCCAGCAGTGGGGCGTGCTCATCCCGCTGGTGGCGCTGGTCTACCTGCTGCCGGTGCTGAACCCGCCGCTGATCACCACCCAGCCCGGGTACGACTTCCCGATCGCGATGTTCGAGGTGTCCCGCTACGCGCTGGTCGCCATCGGGCTCAACATCGTGGTCGGCCAGGCGGGTCTGCTCGACCTCGGCTACGTCGGGTTCTTCGCGATCGGCGCCTACGTGATGGCGCTCTTCACGAGCCCGGACTCGTCGCTGGCGAAGCTGCCGTTCCTCGTCGTGCTGCCGATCGCGATGGTGGTCACGATGATCTTCGGGGTCGTCCTCGGGACGCCGACGCTGCGACTGCGCGGCGATTACCTGGCGATCGTCACGCTGGGCTTCGGCGAGATCGTGCGGCTGCTGGCCGACAACATCGACCCGCTGCGCGGCAACCGTGGTTTCCAGGGCGTCGGGCATCCGCCGGGCGTGAAGGCGGACGGCAATCCGCTCTTCAACAACACCGACGGCATCCCGTGGTATTGGCTCTGCGTCACGATCATCATCGTCATCCTGTTCGTGGTCGGGAACCTGGAGCGCAGCCGCGTCGGCCGCGCGTGGGTCGCGATCCGCGACGACGAGGACGCGGCCGAGATCATGGGCGTGCCGACGTTCAAGTTCAAGATCTGGGCGTTCGTCGGCGGCGCCGCGGTCGGCGGCCTCTCCGGCGCGCTGTACGCGGGGCAGTTGGGCTTCGTGAACAACCAGAAGTTCGACGTGGTCACGTCGATGCTGTTCCTGGCCGCGGTCATTCTCGGCGGCGCGGGCAACAAGGTCGGCGTGCTGCTGGGCGCGATCGTGGTGGCCTACGTGCCGCTGCGGTTCCAGGCGATCGCGGAGTACAAGTACCTGATCTTCGGACTCGCGCTGATCGTCCTGATGATCTTTCGCCCGCAGGGCCTGCTCGGCGCGCGGCAGCGGCTGCTCGCGTACGGCAGGCAGGCGTACCAGCGGCTGCTCGGCAAGGGCGAGCAGGTCAGCAGCGACGGTTCGCTGGCGTCCGACAACCCGGGGGAGAAGGCATGACGGTCCCTGGCAACGGAAACGGGCCCGAGGTCCCGGCCGAGGGCGGCCTCGTGGCCGAGGTCGCGAACATGACCGCCGACGAGCTCGCCGAGCACGAGGCCGAGGTCGCCGAGGTCGTCGCGCCGGACCGGGAGATCCAGGCCGATTACGGGCAGACGCTGCTCAAGGTCGACGACGTCACCGTCCGCTTCGGCGGCCTGGTGGCGCTGGACTCGGTGTCCTTCGAGATCCGGCGCGGCGAGATCCTCGGCCTGATCGGGCCGAACGGCGCGGGCAAGACCACCTGCTTCAACGCGATGACCGGCGTCTACCGGCCGTCCTCGGGGCAGGTGCTGCTCGAGGACAAGCCGCTCGGCAAGGCGTCGCGGCACGGGATCACCCAGCTCGGCATCGCCAGGACGTTCCAGAACATCCGGCTGTTTTCCGAGATGACCGCGCTGGAGAACGTGGTCGTCGGCACCGACGCGCGGCACAAGACCAGCCTGCTCGGTGCGCTCCTGCGGGTCCCGCGGCACCACCGCGAGGAGAAGCAGGCGATCGAGAAGGCCATGGCGCTGCTGGAATTCGTCGGCATCGCCGACCGGGCGGCGGACCGCGCGAAGAACCTGCCGTACGGCTATCAGCGGCGGTTGGAGATCGCGCGGGCGCTGGCCACCGAGCCGAAGCTGCTGTGCCTCGACGAGCCGGCCGCCGGGTTCAACCCGGCGGAGAAGGAAGAGCTCATGGGGCTGATCCGGACGATCCGCGACGACGGCTACACCGTCCTGCTGATCGAACACGACATGAAGCTCGTCATGGGCGTCACCGACCGGATCGTGGTGCTGGAGTTCGGCAAGAAGATCGCCGACGGGCTTCCCGCCGAGATCCGGGAGAACCCCGCCGTGATCGCCGCTTACCTGGGAGTTCCCGACGATGACGTTGCTTGAGCTTTCCGACGTTTCCGTCCACTATGGACGGATCCAGGCCGTGTCCGGGTTGTCCATCACGGTCAACGAGGGCGAGATCGTCACCCTCATCGGGGCGAACGGCGCCGGCAAATCGACCACGATGCGGGCGATTTCCGGCATCCGGCCGATTTCCGGCGGAGCTATCCGGTTCGACGGCGAGGACATTTCGCGGCTGCGCGGGGATTTGCGTGTGGTTCGCGGGATTTCTCAGGCGCCGGAGGGTCGGGGGATTTTCCCTGGCATGACGGTGCTCGAGAATCTGGACATGGGCGCTTATGCGCGCAAGGACCGGAAAAATCTGCAGCCGGACTTTGACCGGGTGTTCGAGTTGTTTCCGCGGTTGGCTGAGCGGAAGACTCAGGTCGGCGGGACGATGTCCGGGGGTGAGCAGCAGATGCTTGCCATTGGGCGGGCGTTGATGGCCAAGCCTCGGTTGTTGTTGCTGGACGAGCCTTCGATGGGGTTGGCGCCGCAGTTCATTCAGCAGATTTTCCGGATTATCACGGAGATCAATCGGCAGGGGACTACGGTGCTGCTGGTTGAGCAGAATGCGCAGCAGGCGTTGTCTCGGGCGCATCGGGCTTATGTGCTGGAGACTGGGCAGATCACGAAGACTGGTACTGGGCAGGAGTTGCTGGCTGATACCAGTATCAAGGAGGCTTATCTCGGGGTTGGGTGAGTTCTCGGGCGGCTCGTCGCCTGGCGGCGACATTGCGTTTGGATGGCGAGACGGGCACCCCGAAGCTTGATTGTGACTACGGCGCGGGGGTGTTTGTCAAGGCGGGAAAGATGCCTTGACAAACACC
>NZ_JBEXMH010000085.1:0-30818 GCF_040610415.1 Amycolatopsis sp. NPDC004079
GTCGGCCTTCGCGGCTGTTGCCAGGCGGTGGGCGACTACGAAGGTGGTGCGGCGGCGGGCCAGGTGTTCGGTGGCTCGCAGCACGGTGGCTTCGGCAGCGCGGCCCCTGGCGTTCGGCCCCGCCTTCGCGGGGCTTGCTAGGGCGATACAGGCCCGGTGCCACCCCGGCGCCGGGCCTCCGCCATGCCCGGCTCCGGCGTCCACTCAGCGGGACTGTCCGCAGTCTCACATCGGCGCGGGAATGGAGGCTCCGTGTTGCATGTTGGGAGGCGTAGATCGGAAGGGGTGCGGACGTGGACTTCCTGTTGCACCACGGCGTGACTGTGTTCGGCCAGTGGATCTCGATCGCGGAGCTGGCCGGGCAGGTGTTCGCGCTCGCGGTCGTGTTCCTCGCGCAGCGGCGGACGCTGTGGACCTGGCCAGTGCAGGTCGGTGCGACCGTCCTGCTGTTCTCCGTTTACGCCTCCGCGCATCTCGGCGGCCTCGCCGGGCGGCAGGTCGCGATCCTGCTCATCTCGCTTTACGGCTGGTGGGCCTGGAACCGCCGGACCGACCCGGTGTACGGCGTCGTCGTGCGCAAGGGCCGCTGGACCGAGCGGGCCGTGATGCTCGGCGCGTTCGGGCTGGGCACGGTCGCGATGGCGCTGACGCTGCAGGCACTCAACGCTTCGTGGGCGCCGTGGCCGGATGCCGCGATTTTCGTCGGGACGCTCGTCGCGTTCGCCGCGCAGGGCGTCGGGCTCGTGGAGTTCTGGGGCGTGTGGCTGGTGGTCGACGCGATCGGCGTGCCGCTGCAGATCCGCTCCGGCCTGTACTTCTCGGCCGCTATCTACATCGTTTTCGCCGCGCTGGTGGTCCACGGCTGGGTCACGTGGAACCGCTCGGCGCGCACCGCGGTCGTCGGCGACAAGACCGTCGCCGCGGCGCGCTGACCTCAAGCGCCGAGCGCGAGCTGCCCGTCCGGGGTCAGTTCGGCCGCCGTCCATTGCCCGACCGCGCCCCCTAGCGCGGACACCGGGCGGACCAGGCCTTCCCGGACGAGGTCGTGCGCGGTCGTCTGGTCGCAGCAGGGCAGGCCGTCGACCCTCAGGTCCGGTTCGCAGCTGCGGGTGAGTTCGGCTCGGCCGGCGGCGATCGCGCGCAGCATCGCCAGCGCGCGGCGGTTCAGCGTGACGGACATGGTCTTCTCCCTCGGATGATCCGAAGGCAGGAGACGTGATGTCGGTCACTGGATACCGGATTACGCCTACTGCACCAATCCGCGCTGAAGGTCCGTGAAGGGCTCCTTGAGGGAATCTGGTTCCTTCAAGGAGCCCTTCACGGACTTGAGGCTCAGCGGAGCGTCGCGTGGGTGGGGCGCAGGTCGTCCACCCGCCGGACCCCGAGCAGCTGCATCGTGCGGATCATCTCCGTGCGCAGGATGTCCACGCAGCGCTGCACACCGCGCTCGCCGCCCGCCATCAGGCCGTACAGGAACGCGCGGCCGATCAGCACCGCGTTCGCGCCGCGGGCGAGCGCGGCCACGATGTCGCCGCCGGACAGGATGCCGGTGTCGACCCAGACCTCGGCGCTGTCCTGGATCTCGTCCAGCGTCGCGGGCAGCAGCTCGATCGGCGTCGGAGCACGGTCGAGCTGGCGGCCGCCGTGGTTGGACAGCAGCACCGCGTCCGCGCCGTGTTTCACCACGTCGCGGGCGTCGTCGACGTTCTGCACGCCCTTGATCACCAGCTTTCCCGGCCAGGTCTGGCGCACCCAGTCGAGGTCGTCGAAGTTCAGCGTCGGGTCGAACAGCTTGTCCAGCAGTTCCGCGACGGTGCCGCCGAAGTGGTTGAGCGACGCGAAGTTCAGCGGCTCGGTGGTCAGCATGTTGAACCACCACGCCGGGTGCGTCGCGCCGTCCACGAACGTCTTCAGCGTGATCGCGGGCGGAATGGTGAGCCCGTTGCGGACGTCGCGCAGCCGCTGGCCGGCCACCGGGGTGTCGACGGTCAGCAGGAGCGTGTCGTACCCGCTCTCCCACGCGCGATTCATCAGATCTTCGCCCGCGCCGTGGTCGCGCCACACGTACAGCTGGAACCACTTGCGCGCGTCCGGGGCGGCCGCCGCGAGGTCCTCGATCGACGTGGTGCCCATCGTCGAGAGCGCCATCGGCATGTCGTTGCGCTGCGCCACGCGGGCCACCGCGCGCTCGCCCTCGGTCTGCATCATCCGTGTGAACCCGGTGGGCGCGAACGCGAACGGCAGCGCCGAGCGCTTCCCGAGAATCTCCCTGCTGGTGTCCACATCGGACACTCCGCGCAGCACGTTGGGCCGGAATTCCACGCGGCGGTAGGCCTGCCGGGCGCGGCGGAGGCTGTCCTCGAGCTCGGCCGCGCCGTCGGTGTAGTCGAACGCCGCGCGCGGGGTGCGTTTGCGCGCGAGCATCCGCAGATCGGCGATCGTGTGCGCGCCGGCGAGGCGCCGATCGGTCGGGTTCAGCACGATCGGCTTCGGCCGCAGGATCTCTTTGAGCTCGCTGGGCCGGGGCAGGCGACGCTGGGTCACGCTCGACCACCTTTCGTCAGGCATCCGGATACATCCGATGTCTACCTTAAGGCAGAGGCCCCTCCCGGACACTGTCCCGGAGGGGCCCCTGGCGTTCAAGCAACGGTCACGCGCTGCCGGAGTCGGACGTCTGCGGCCCGGCGGCCGCCACGTCGTCGAGCCGGTAGCGGCGCGCCGCCTCGGCGACCTTCGCCTGGTCGAACTCGCCGCGCTTGGCGAGCGCGGACAGCGCGCCGACGGTGATCGACTCGGCGTCCACCAGGAACTTGCGCCGCGCGGCCGGGCGGGTGTCGGAGAAACCGAACCCGTCGGTGCCGAGCGTGAGCATGTCGGCGGGCACCCACGGGCGGATCATGTCCGGCACCGCGCGCATCCAGTCCGACACCGCCACGACCGGGCCGGAAACCTCGCCCAGCTTCTGCGTGACGTACGGAACCCGCGGCGTCGCGTCCGGGTGCAGCAGGTTCTCGTGGTCGATCTCGACCGCTTCGCGGCGCAGCTCGCCCCACGACGTCGCCGACCACACCGCGGCCCGCACGCCCCACTCCTCGGCCAGCATCTTCTGCGCCTTCAGCGCGTCCGGCATCGTGACGCCGGAGACGAGCACCTGGACCTCCGGCCCGTCGCCCGCGGGGGCGTCGGAGTACCGGTAGAGGCCCTTGAGGACGCCCTCGACGTCCAGGTTCTCCGGCTCGGCCGGCTGCTGGTAAGGCTCGTTGTAGATGGTGATGTAGTAGAAGATGTTCTCGCCGTTGCCGTCCGGGCCGGTCTCGCCGTACATCCGGCGCAGGCCGTCCTTGACGATGTGGGCGATCTCGAACGAGTACGCCGGGTCGTACGCCACCACGGCCGGGTTCGTCGCCGCCAGCAGCAGCGAGTGCCCGTCCGCGTGCTGCAGGCCCTCGCCGGTCAGCGTGGTGCGGCCCGCGGTGGCGCCCAGCACGAAGCCGCGGGCCATCTGGTCCGCCGCCGCGTACAGGCCGTCGCCGGTGCGCTGGAACCCGAACATCGAGTAGAAGATGTAGATCGGGATCATCGGCTCGCCGTGCGTCGCGTACGACGTGCCGACGGCGGTGAACGACGCGGTGGAACCCGCCTCGTTGATGCCCTCGTGCAGCAGCTGGCCCTTCTCGGACTCCTTGTACGCCAGCATCAGGCTCGCGTCGACCGAGGTGTAGGTCTGGCCGTGCGGGTTGTAGATCTTGGCGGTCGGGAACATCGAGTCGAGGCCGAACGTGCGCGCCTCGTCCGGGATGATCGGGACGATCCGCTTGCCGATCTCCGAGTCCTTCGCCAGCTCGCGGATGAGCCGGACGATCGCCATCGTGGTGGCGACCTCCTGCTTGCCCGAGCCCTTGCGGATGCCCTCGTAGACCTTGTCGCCGGGCAGCACGAGCGCCTTGGCGGTCTTCGGGCGGCGCTCCGGCAGGTACCCGCCCAGCGCCTTGCGGCGGCCGCGCATGTACTCGATCTCCGGCGAATCCGGGCCGGGGTGGAAGTACGGCGGCAGCTTCGGGTTCTTCTCGAGCTCCTCGTCGCTGATCGGGATCCGCTGCGCGTCCCGGAACAGCTTCAGGTCGTCGAGGGTGAGCTTCTTCATCTGGTGCGTGGCGTTGCGGCCCTCGAACGACGGGCCGAGGCCGTAGCCCTTGATGGTGTGGGCCAGGATCACCGTCGGCTGGCCGTGGTGCTCCATGGCCGCCTTGTACGCCGCGTACACCTTGCGGTAGTCGTGCCCGCCGCGCTTGAGGTTCCAGACGTCGGCGTCGGAGAGGTCCTTGACCAGTTCCTTCGTCCGCGGGTCGCGGCCGAAGAAGTGCTCGCGGACGAAGGCGCCGTCGTTGGCCTTGTAGGTCTGGTAGTCGCCGTCCGGCGTGACGTTCATCAGGTTGACCAGCGCGCCGTCGCGGTCGGCCGAGAGCAGCGAGTCCCACTCGCGGCCCCAGATGACCTTGATCACGTTCCAGCCCGCGCCGCGGAAGTAGGACTCCAGCTCCTGGATGATCTTGCCGTTGCCGCGCACCGGCCCGTCGAGCCGCTGCAGGTTGCAGTTGATCACGAAGGTCAGGTTGTCCAGGCCCTCGCCCGCGGCCACGTGGATCAGGCCGCGCGATTCGGCCTCGTCCATCTCGCCGTCGCCGAGGAACGCCCAGACGTGCTGGTCGGAGGTGTCCTTGAGGCCGCGGTCGCGCAGGTAGCGGTTGAACCGCGCCTGGTAGATCGCGTTCATCGGGCCGAGGCCCATCGACACCGTCGGGTTCTCCCAGAACTCCGGCATCAGCCGCGGGTGCGGGTACGACGGGAGGCCGCCGCCCTCGCCCGCGTGGCTGAACTCCTGGCGGAACCCGTCGAGCTGCTGCTCGGAAAGGCGGCCCTCGAGGAACGCGCGGGCGTACATGCCGGGGGAGGCGTGGCCCTGGAAGAAGACCTGGTCGCCGCCGCCGGAGTGGTCCTTGCCGCGGAAGAAGTGGTTGAAGCCGACCTCGTACAGTGCCGCCGACGAGGCGTAGGTGGAGATGTGGCCGCCGACGCCGACGCCCGGCCGCTGCGCGCGGTGCACCATGATCGCCGCGTTCCAGCGGATGTAGCGGCGGTAGCGGCGCTCGATCTCCTCGTCACCGGGGAACCACGGTTCGTTCTCGGTGGGGATCGTGTTCACGTAGTCGGTCGACGTGAGCGCCGGGACGCCGACGTTGCGCTCCCTGGCGCGCTCGAGGATGCGCAGCATCAGGTACCTGGCCCGCTGCTGGCCCCCTCGGGCCAGCGCCTCGTCGAAGGAGTCCAGCCATTCGCTGGTCTCTTCCGGGTCGATGTCGGGAAGGTGCGCCGCGAGTCCGTCACGGATGACGCGTACGCGAGCCGGGGTCTCCTTGCCGGAGGCGCCGTCGTTCTGCGGGGCCAAGGGGTCTCCTTGTAGCTGGTTGTAGCCGTTGTAGCTGGTGGGCGGGAGTGTTCGCCGACGTCCATGGTCGTCCCGGTTGGGGTTCCCGTCACCTGTACTGCCCGGTAACATCGGCCGCCCGAGTGTCGCCACTCCCCGCGCACGGTGTATCGCGCGCGCGTTTTCTCTCCTCCACCCTAAAGGAGGCTCCCGGGGAGAGCTTCGCAGTGGTGGGGTACTGAGTGCCACCCGGAGTCGGGCGAGCGGGTGGTAAGCCCCTACGCTGCAGACACGACTTGCCAAAGATCCGGTGTGGACGGTTGCGCGCAGCGCCGCGTCAGTGTTCGCTGTTCGACAACCGTGTATCCGAGTGCGGCGGACCTACTGCCGCGCTCCGTCGTAGTTGGAGGAGTGGAAGCAGTGGTCGCCGCGGGAGACGCAGGCAGTGCCGGCGTCGCCGAAAGCCTTGGCATCAAGCCGGACATGGTGGTCCAGGAGATCGGCTGGGACGAGGACGTCGACGACGACGTTCGCGCGGCGATCGAGGAAACGATCGGCGGTGAGCTCCTCGACGAGGACGCCCAGGAGGTCATCGACGTCGTGCTGCTGTGGTGGCGCGACAACGACGGAGACCTCGGGGACGCGCTGGTAGACGCGCGCGGCCCGCTGGAGGAGGACGGCGTGATCTGGGTGCTGACCCCGAAGACCGGGCAGCCCGGGCACGTCGAGCCCAGCGACATCGCCGAGGCGGTGCCCCAGGTCGGGCTCGCCCAGACGGCGAACATCAGCGTGGGCCCCGGCTGGCTGGGCACCCGGCTGGTGTCGCCGAAGTCCTCGAAGGCCAAGCAGCGCTGACGCCGCGATAGGGTGGGCGGCACGCTCGTGTTCGCTCTGGAGAGGAATCGCCGGTATGGCCGTCGAGGTCGGTTCGCAGGCCCCTGACTTCACGCTCAACGACTACAACAAGCAGCCGGTCACGCTGTCGCAGTTCAAGGGCGACAAGCCGGTCCTGCTGGTGTTCTACCCGTTCGCCTTCAGCGGGATCTGCACCGGCGAGCTGTGCCAACTGCGCGACGAGTTCGGCGACTACGACGGCAAGGGCGTCCAGGTGCTGGGCGTCTCCGTCGACACGCCGTTCTCGCTCAAGGCGTGGGCCGAGGTCGAGGGCTACCAGTTCCCGCTGCTGTCGGACTTCTGGCCGCACGGCGAGGTGGCGCAGAAGTACGGCGTCTTCAACGACCAGGCGGGGCTCGCCGTGCGCGGCACCTTCCTGATCGACACCGAAGGCGTGGTCCGCTTCGCCGAGGTCAACGCGCCCGGCGAGGCGCGCGACCAGGCTGGGTGGAAGAAGGCCGTCGAGGAACTGACTGCCTGATTTCCGGTTTCTTGTTTCGCTCGCCGGGGCGGGTTCTCCCGCTCCGGCGTGCGGGCGCATAGCTCAGCGGAAGAGCACTCGGTTTACACCCGAGCGGTCGCAGGTTCGAACCCTGCTGCGCCCACCAAACATCGCTTATTCCAACCCCATCCGGTGAATGTTTCACCGGATGGGGTTCCATCATTTCCATCGCCCAAACCGTCCCTGACGTCCGCAAACGTCGTCCGGAAGACATCCTCCCCGGCCGACACCGGTCGGCGGTCTCTCCGTCCGTCTCGCCACCGTGTTCGGACGCTGCCTCGGAGTACTCCGGGAGCGTGACGACTTCTGCACCGTGCTCCTCCTCGACGGTCTCACCAGCCGTCAGTACTGTGAGTTCTCGTTCAAGCTGCTCGTACGAACCGCAACCGGCACGGTCACCGAAACGGTTGACGACCAGGGGAAGCCGTTCAAAGTGACGGCGACTATACGGGACAGCACGACAATGGATCCACGGTTCGCGAGTTACCAGGCGGTGTACGGCGGCGGTGTCGCGAGTCCTGCGGAGACACATCGTTCGTGGCTGTCGACCCGGCCACCTATAAGGGATCTTGACTGCGGACAGGACGGCCAACAGAACAGCAGGCTCTTTCAGCGCATCGACCGCGGCGGCTCGTATGAGAGCTTCACGATGCACTCCTCGATGACCGCCCGCGACTCCGCAGCGCTTAGCGCGATGCCGTCGAGCTGGTTGATGACGCGGCTGTAGGGGCCGTTTCCGGACACGAAGGACCCGGTGCCGTGGTGGCTGAGGTAGGCGATCAAGCCGTTGCGCATGGTGTAGTGCGTGAACGAGCCGGCCAGCCCGGGGTGGTAGGTGGTCTCGGTGGGCACGACGCGGATGGAGACTGCGGGGGCGGCCGCAGTGAGGTGGTTGAGGGATGAGAACTGGTGGGCTGCCACTGCGGCCGGGGCGACTGAGCGGCGGAATGCTGCTTCGCCGATGTAGGCCACGCGTGGTGGCGTTTTCGGACCGAAAGTGATCCGGTGTTCCGCCCGAGCGTCCGCGACGGAAGCCGCTTCGCGGCTGGTGTGGCCGGCGGCCATGAGGACGGCACGGGTGTACTCCAGTGTCTGGAGCGGTTCGGGCACCAAGGTCAGGTGCCAGTCGATGACAGAGTCCGCGAAGTTTTCGAGTGCAGCCTGGTGGCTGGGGTGCGGTTGCGCGAGGACGACTACGTCCGGGTCAGTAGTGCGCGCTATCTGCAGGATCTGGTGCCGCGCATTGCCGGTGACGCCGAGCGCGCCGAGAATGCTGGCCACATAGTCCGGCCCCGGCGAGCGCTGCCCTAGCTCCCAGCTCGACACGATGGCAGGCGTAATGCCGATCCGCCGGGCCAATTCGCGCACTCCGAAGCGGGCGTTCTCCCGGGCGAAACGGAGGACAGCGCCCAGCAGTACGGCGCGCGGCCGTCCCGTGGGCGTGGGGTTGCCGGGCTGGTTCACGGTTGGGCGTCGTCGTCTTCCTCGTAGTCGGCGATGCTCTCGCCGGTGTCCAGGCCGGGGATGGGCTTGGTGCCGTCGTTTCTGATCTGTCGCGCTCACGTCGCCCGCGGCCGCAAGCCCGGATGCCGAGCCGGGATGTGCCAGCCGAGCGAGCGACGGTAGGCGACGTCGCAGTAGGGGCATTGTGTTGGGGCACCGCGTGTACAGCGGTCTTGTAGCGGCACGAACGCCGCTTCTGCGGTCACGCCGCACAGCATGGTCACGATTTCCCCGGGGGCCGGAATGGCAGACAGCCGAGTCCAGTGCCAGACGCCGTCGACGACCGGGTGAATCGCCTGCGGGTTGATGTAGATCAGCGCGGAGGACATCAGAAACCCTCGCGCAGCCGGAAAGCCAGCCGGACGGTGTCGCACGGCCAGACCTCAGCGCAGTCTTCGCAGCGGTCGCTGGCTGGATGCTGGGCGTGCAGGCTGAGCGCCAAGACCAGCAGCGAGTAGAGCTGCGTCGGTTCCGGCATCCGAGGCTCCTGCACCGGCTCCAGCGCGTTGGCACCACGTTGCCAGCAGCGCGGCACAATCGACGGCTGTCCTTGCGATGCCGTTGTCCGGACTGTCACGGTGTTGCTCCGTCCGTATCCGAGAGGCTTGGAGGCACCCGCCAGCCGGGACGCGGGTGTCGCCCGGTCACGGGTGCGCGAAAACCGGGCGACATCCGGCGGCGGGAGGTGTCAACCGGCTGGCGGGTGCCGTACTTGACCTTGGACCTCGGCGGGCGAATCCGGAACGGAGCCTGGGACGTAGGCCCGGACGGCCGTTGACCAGGTGTTCTTCCCGGAGGCCACCCGGAGATTTACCCGGAGGATTGCGCCGCGACCGGCGTTTTCCGCCCGCTGCCCTGTTACCCTCGGTTGCCGTTATCGCGGAAAGGACGCCCCAGTGCACCCGGAACCGAACGAGCTTCTGCGCATGGCGCGGGACGCCGCCGGGTTGACGCAAGCGCAGCTCGCCGAGTTGGCAAACCAGCAGGTCGCACCTGGTACGGACAAAACCGGCGCGATGGATGCCGACTACATCGGCAAGCTGGAACGCGGCGTCCACCGCTGGCCAAACCAGGAATACCGCCGGGCACTACGCACCGTGTTGGACGCCGCTTCCGATGCCGCTCTCGGCTTCTTCAGCACGCGTCACCGTGCGGCTACCGTAGTAATTAGCCCTCAGCGTGGGGGTGGAGGTGACGACGTGGAACGCAAAGCTTTCCTGCGGGTACTCGCTGGCAGCGTGGCTGGCTTGGCTTTCACCGATCCGGTGGCGGACTTCCTGGCTGGTTCCGGCAACCAGGAGATAGCGCGCCGTGTCGGCCACTCCGAGGTCGAGCAAGTCGGCCACGCCGCGCGTATGTTCGCCAACCAAGACCATTTGTTCGGCGGCGGCATGGCAACCGACGCGGCACTGACCCAGCTGTCCGCATCCGCCCAATTGCTCAACGGTCAATTCGCCACCGCGGTCGTCCGGCAAGCGTTCTTCGCGGCAGTCGGCGACCTGGCTGACACCGTTGCCGGCATGTGCTTCGACGCCGGACTCCACGAGCAGGCCGAACGGTGCTTCCGCTTCGCGGTCGGCTGCGCCACCGAGGCGGCCGACTGGTCGATCCGCGCCAAGGCCCTGTCGGGCATGGCCAACTTGGCCGTGCACCAGGCCCGGGCAGACGACGCACGCCAGACCAAGGCAGACGACGCGCTCAGCTATGCCGAGGTGGCGCTCGTCCGTGCCGACCGTCTGTCACCACTGGTGCAAGCCATGATGTACAGCCGCTACGCCCGCGCACTCGGTGCGGTTGGCCAGGCACGCGAGGCCGACTGCCTGGCCGCAGTGGGTCGCGCGGAAGACTCGTTCGCAGCCAGTTCCGGCGACGAACCCGCGTGGATTCGCTACTACGACCAGGCACGGCTGGAGCGGGACAACGGCCGGGCACTGCTCGGCCTGGCGCTCAACGGCGGCGCGTATGACGAGGCCGAACGGCGGCTGCGCAGGTCGATTCAGGCGTTCCCCGCCGGCCACCACCGGGGCAAGGCACTGGCGATGGCGAACTTGGCGACGCTGACTATGTCGCACGGTGACCCAGCGCACGGTGCCGAACTGGGAGGGGACGCTCTCGCTGCCGTTGGCGCAGTGCGCTCCGACCGGGTATCCGATGCGTTCCGCCAGCTCCAGGCGGCCGCAGCGCCGTTCCGCCAGCTGCCTGCGGTGCGGGAGCTGCATGGGGATATCCGGCGGATGGTGCTGGGCTAGCAGCCTCGCACCGTGTGCTTACTGCAACGGGTAGGTCTCCGAACACATCCGTGATGTGGTAGTAGTCCGGCCGTGCCCCTCGCTGACGGCATTCGTGGTCGATCCCCGTGCTAGTTAAGGTCACGATCACGTTCCGCGTCTAACCGGCATGAAGGCAATCCTTGAGTCCGACCAGTAAGCTAAGTGTCCCTTTGTGGCAGTTGTATTTTTACTGCGTCTCCAGCATTCTCGATAGGTGAAGCAGGCAGCTAGTGCTCCGGAGCGATGGAGACCTCGTGGAGACGAGGGTATAGCTTGCTGTGCTGCTGTAACCGCTCTGCTACTACATGGTGCCCGTCGCCGTAATCGTTCCGCTCCAATTGGCAGTCTCGCTACGCCGTCCGGGTGCTCCCGACCACGCGCCGTAACACGCTCGACTCCCATGCCGACCCTGCACACGTTGAGTGAGCAGATGCACTGTGGGACGGAGGGACGGGCGTTGGTTGAGACCGGTGATAGAGGTGATTCGGGCTCGGCAAGCGGCATAGGCCGGTGGTATGGCGCGTCTCGCCTTGCAATCTTTATTGCACTTATTACGGTATTTCTGCTGATAGTTAACGCTATCGGTGAACGCTCTTACTTGTATCTTGTTGTGCTAATCACTATTGGATTGATGCTCGTCGCTGTCCACATCTGGGTATTTGTATATCGACCTACACGGGTCGGCGAGCGCAGGCGTAAACAGCGAGGGCGTGACGGCCTTGCGTCTAACGGTCATGTCGATGTGAACGAATTGCTCACCGCGGCAATAAATTACGTCAAAGCCGACGTCGCGCCGACGCAAGCCAAGCGATACATCGAAGCTATTGTAGATCCATCAAAGCTTCGAGGTCGCGTTGTTGAGACGGTGCGGCCGCTGAATAGGACCGTTCGTCAGCAGGTTTCGATCACATTGGAGGTTCCGAAAGGTGATGAGGAAGACCTCTATTTTCCTTTGATGTTTCCCCTTAAGGGCGAGCTGCAGGATGACCTTGAGATTAGGTTAGATGGCAGCGATGTTGCGACCTTGAATCATGCTGAGTACCTACTGCTGACAGTGGGAACGTTCTTTTCTCAGATCCTCGACGGGCTAGCTGGTATCAAGAATAATCCGACACTCAACCCGATTCTGAAGGAGCGATGGTCAAACGAGCTGAAGACGCTGGCGGTCAAGGCTATCAATCTAATTGCCATTAGGGCCAGGCTGTCCGCTACTGGCAAGGCGCGCTTAGGAGAATGTGCGACGGGGATTGAAAGGGTTGCGGAACTCTTCGATCCAGGTTCGGAATCGGCAGACGCCCTTGTTCGGGCTGCGGGGCTAGTCAAAATTCTGGCTGGGCACTATGCAATCGTAGCCGTCGTGCCGAGCACCCCAGATCGTAAGTCACGCCGCATCGTCGCATATGAGCGCTACCAAATCCCAAGTCTTAAACGCTCGTCTTTCTTAAATTTCCCGTCTTGGCTAAAGGACCGCCTGGCGGCCCTGATAGGTAGCAGGCCGATCTACCTACGCCTAGAGCTGCACAATGCTGCAACGGCTAAGAGCTACCACCTGCTCGTAGAAGGGCCAGAGGGTACTTACGCGGCGGTGCAAAAGATGCCGGATCATTCCGCTGCTGCCTTCAGAGTAAGCGAAGATGCCTCTGGTGAGGCGGTTGCCCATCCCTACCGTCGGTTCCAGCGTCGACGTGGGCAGCGCTACCTGCATGTCTATATGAGATCGGTGTCTACAGAGTTGGCAGACGACCTGTGGCTGAGTGCGAAGTTTTATGAAGTCCCTCCTGGGTCGATCGCTATCTCCGCGGCGGCTGCAGTATCTTCTTTTGTGCTGATATACCTTATTGCAGCTATTGCCGTCGCGGGGCAATTAAAACTGGGTGCCAACTTTCCGGCTATAATACTTGCTTTTCCGGCTGCAGCGGGGGCGTTTGCTGGTTTCGAGTCACGCAGTACGGGTTTGGTTGGCGGGACGCTCGTATCTCGCGCTTCCTCTCTTCTTACTCTGGTCCTCGTATTATCGGCAGCGGGCCTATTCGAGGCTCAGGTTACGGGTGCAATTGACTTGACGGTGCATCGTCAAATTCTTGGCGTTCATGATACGAGATGGCAGATACTCACTGTTCTGTCCCTCCTTAATGCACTATGGACACTGTACGCTTGGGTTTCGAGAACAACGTTCTTCTATCTGCTTGCTGATCGACCGAATGATCAGCCTGGTCCAATTTCCTGGGAGTGAGGATTGACATGACAATTGAAATGGCGGATACTTCGAATAGTATGGAAAATGAACCGGGGAAAAAACAAGAAGGCGAGCCAAGTCGACTCGAGATATTTAGGCGAAGAGTGGGTGAAATTCTAACCAAAGCCGCAGAGCCTGGCCCGAACGAGTCGGGTTGGTATATTGATAGCGGCGAAGCGCGCGCGTACACGGCCGGAGCCGAGGTTCTGAAGGGTGCTGATGTATCAATTGGTCCCAACAACCGTAGATTTATCTTGGCGATCGAAGCCATGAAAGAAGTGGAGCTAGCGCCAGGTAGTACCGCAGATCAAATTATGGATGCCACGACGGATAAGTATCTTGATTTGATGGCAGCTGAAATAGATCAACAGACGTCTAGCTAGGGGATGGTCAACTTCTGTGCCGATTTGATGGGTGGCAGATCCCTCATCGCTGAAATAATGAGCGATGTGAAGTCCGAGGATTTCCGGGCGGCAGTCTTGCAAGCGCACAGTAATCTTCCCGACGATACAGCGCGCTCAGAAACATGAAACCGCTGCTTGACATGGTCAAGGTTCGAGCACGGAACGCTCTAGCTGATGAAGAGCTCTGCGCTGCCGAAGAACGTGCGCGTGAGCAGCTCGCGGCCAGGTCGGCGCGAGGGATTGAATCCGATCCTGAGTGTTTCGGTCTATGGATCGACCATGAAGACTGCGAGGGTATGCTACCGGGAGCTACGTGGAGTCAGTGCAGCCGCGGAGCCGAAGTGGCGAATGGTCGCGCCGGACATCTGTCAAATATGAGTTGTCGCTGACTCTTTGACGCTTGCCCCCGTTGCGTGTCAGTCATCAAAGCTAAGCATGCAAGTCACTCTTGGTGACTCAAGTCTGACGCGAAGACTTGCGACCTGCGGCGTACTGCTTGCCCGAAAAGTCTCCTGTCCAGAGATCTTCGTTGAGCAGAAGTAGTACGTCATGCTCGGTCTCCTTGTTGATAACCAGCTGCCCGTCTGGCATCAGTTGTTCACTGTCGAGTCCATGCGCCGCGATTTTATCGCGCAGGACATCCGGCGTCAGCTGCGCGAGATAATCACTGCGGAGGATCCCCTGCACCTTCCGGCGAAGAATGTTGGTCTTACGCAGTCGCTCTGCAAGCCACTCTATGCCGTCGGGTGCAATTGGCAACTTCTCACCGAGACTTTCAGCCCACTCGGTGGTCTTGGCTAGTACTGCTTCACTTTCTTTGAAAAGAGCTTCGAACTTCACCTGGTCAAGGATGTGGACACCTTGCGGGTAGATGATCAAGTCGTAGTACTTGTCAAACGCAAGCAAGGGGCTCGTGACGCGAGTCAGGGTGCGGTCGAAGGTGGCGAGCACTCCTTTGGAGGCCAGACTCACCGGATTGCCGCGGCGTACAAAAGCCGTCAGCTTATTTGGGTCTTTACCAACGACTAAGGCGTAGAGCGCGAGCTTCTTTTCTTTCAGCTCCTGCTCGGTGGCCTGTGGCAGCGATGCAGCTGTTAGAATTTGCTCAAGCAACGCGGTGTCGAGTAGTTCATCGCGGTCGGTCTCAAGATACGCGTCCTCGTCGCCTTGCTCATCGTTGGGGTCGTAGGGGCGTCCTGTTCCTGTTCGCACCTTTTCCAGGGCTGATCCCGCGTAGCCGCGGAGCGCTTCCATGACGTCGCCGCCGGCTTTTACTGCGCGTCCGACTGCGCGCTGCCCAGACCGCCATACGACAACCAGGGTTGCTGGTGCTGTCATGTCGAGCTCAGAGCTGACCAACTGGACTCCAACTAGGGCGTGCGGTCGATCAGCACGTCGTCTCGGAGCCGCGTCGCGATGATCGTTTCGTCGGGTCGAAGGTCTCGTCGCCGCGTGACAAGGAAGGCGCGCAAGCCCTTCGTGTCCACCACACCTAGCACGCGGTAGCCAAGGACGTAAAGCAGCGGGTTGATCTGCACCACGGACGAGTGAAGATAGACGGCACCTGCTACCGCGATGAAGGCTAAGTATGCAATTACGTCACGGAGCGTCGGGGTGGAGACTGTCAGAAACGGCAGCAAGTAGGAGCCCATGTACGCACCTGCCTCGGCACCGGCGTGCTTGACCTCCCGCAGCTGGTGGGCACCAGGGCTTGCCCTCTTGTCCAAGTGGAAGAGTGCGAACAGCGCGCCGACCCCAGCTGTGGCAAGGCCTGCGCACGTCAGACACAAGGCGAGTGGCTCAAATCGGATCGCCAGAAGTGCAAACAGAGGCGCGTACGAGGTGAAGAACAGCAGCGGCTTGCCGAGCATCGCACCTTCCTTGGCAGCAGTCTGATATCGAACGTGTGTTCGAGGATAGTGGTGGACGGCGGCCTGGCCAAGCCCCCGGTCGTGTCTACTCTCGACGAAGGCTGCCGATGGTAGTCAAATCCGGGCGACCGAAAGCCCTGGCAGTCTTCCCTGGCGGCCTCGAGCTGGCTCTATCAGCGAGATAGTTGATCAACCGGCAGTAGTGATACCCAACCGTTACTCATGTATCGGCGACGCACTGTTTCCGCTGGTTGACCCCTCTCAGTTTCTTTTAGCATGCAGACCGCAGTGCAATGTGAAAGGATTCCTTTTCCTTTTAAAATTGCGCGGGCTTTTTCCATGTTTCCGACTCCGTTACGATCGAATCAGCCAGTCCGGCAAGCCTGCCGACGGAACTGGAGACCATGTCGAATGGAGAATTAATATGAAAAAGGAAACCCGTGTTGTTTCAGGTCGCCCGAAGCTGGCCGCGTGGGGCGCTAAGGCCAAGCGCGTCCACGAAATCCTCAAGATTGCCCTGTGTTGCGGGCAGCTCATCCAGCTCGCCATGGCAGGGCTGCATTATCTCTCCTAAGCGGTGGAGTGTGGATCTCGCGGACGCGCGGCCTCTACTGTGTGGATACCTGCGTAACAGTCGCAAGCTGTCCGTCGACTGCAGTACGTCAGGACATGCAAAGCGCGCAGTCCTCGGATGCAGAGGAGGTGGGTAATGCGCAGATCCGGTACTCAGTTCGGTTTGACCGACGACCAATGGCAGGCCGCGAAGGTTGAAGTCCGCGCAGCCATCCTGGAAGCTGCCTACGACCGCAGGATGACGTGGTACGGCGAGGTCGCCGGCCAAGTGACCGCGGTGCAGCTCGACCCCTACTCGGCGCTGATGAATCACCTGCTCGGTGCGGTCTTCGAGGACGAGTCCGCAGCTGGCCAACCAGCTCTCACGTCGATCGTGACGCACAAGCACGGCGACAAGGAGCCTGGTGCCGGGTTCTACGAAATGGCTCGAGGGCTTGGGTATGGGGTCGACGAGCCGTACATCTTCTGGGCGCAGCAGGTTCAAGAGGTCTTCAAGCGGTACGGGCGGCCGCAACGGCCTAGGCGGAGCGTTGCACGAGCTTCAGGGTGCTGATCGCGCGGCTGGCTGCTTCGCTGAACGGCCATAGGAACAGAGCTTGTAGATCGTGACGCTTAGTAACAGTACAAGCCTCCGTTGCCTCGTCTGGCACCGCTTGTCGTGACTGGTTGGGCTAGTCAGCACCCATTTACGACCAGAGTTTGCCGTTTGCCGTGCGTAATCGACCGTTCGGCGTCACTCTATGGAGTCGATCTTTCAAGCGTGTAAGTCTGGCTTGGGTGGAGCTGGAGGGGGCGTCGCCGACGTCCGGCGGACATTCATGGAGTCGCGGCGTGCCGCACTGCTAGAGGAGTGCCTGATGGAGCTGGTATTGCCGAATCTGGAAGACGACCCACGCACGCGGGTGCTCATGCTCGAAGAACTTGAGTACGACCTGCCGCGCAATGAGGTCTACCGGAGTACGCGCCTGACTGAAGTTGGTTGGCGCGCATGGCCAGCCCTGCTCCGTGAGGCACTGGAGCGGTATGAACCCCAGTGGCTAGAACTGCAGAGCAAGCAGGCGGGGTACTGGCTTTCGCACGAGATATCCCGCCGGGGCAGTAAGGAGTACCGCAAAGCTGTGCCGTTCGACGCGGCGCAGACCTTGGCTGAAGGCCAGTTCGTCCGCTACTACCTGCGCGCGGTCAGCCGGCGAGCGGCCGACGATGGGCACGCCCTTGAAGTAGTCCGACTGAAGCAGGTTCAGCAACCGCGGTCGATGTCTGTGCGGCTATTCGGCACGTTCGTCGATCCGGTGCAGTTGCTGGAGAGTCTGCGGCAGAACTTGGGCATCGATCCGTTCCTCGGTATTCCGCCGGGGCCGAACTCCGGGCTCGGTGTCGTCATCGTGCCGAACTGAGAATCTGATTAGTTAGTACGTTGCTGTATAATAGTTCGCAGGAGTTTTTTTGTCGTGACTGCCCTTGAAGAAAAATTTGGCCGCTACCGTAAGCCTTCTAGCGACAACGAGAAGGACAAACAAGACCGTGCCGAACGGATGGTTCGCGGTGCGGTCGGTAAGTGGGCAGACGAGAACGATATCGACGTTCGTTACTTGCAAAAAGGTTCGTATGCGAACAATACGAACGTGCGTTTAGATAGCGATGTCGATGTCGCGGTAATTCATAAGGGTTTCCACTACTATGATGACAGCGACCTGCTTGAAGCTGATAAGGTGAACGGTAGTGGTGTTTCAATAAAAAACTTTGGTGGTTCAACGTTTCGAGCGAGCTTAGGTGCGTTTCTGAAGACTCACTTCGGCTCGGCTTGCGATAATTCAGGCAAGACGGC
Organism: Amycolatopsis sp. NPDC004079; assembly: GCF_040610415.1. NCBI lineage: Bacteria > Bacillati > Actinomycetota > Actinomycetes > Pseudonocardiales > Pseudonocardiaceae > Amycolatopsis > Amycolatopsis sp. NPDC004079. Next base: position 17,507 of record NZ_JBEXMH010000085.1, read on the forward strand.
GATCGAGCTTGCGGAGAATGCTGGCCGCGTGAAAGCCGATATCGTCCCGTCATTCGAGTATCGCAAGTACTACTACGACTCTGCTTGGAATGTGCAGTACCACTTGGGTACTAAGGTGTTTCGGCTTGACGGAACGTCGGTTGTGAACTATCCGGAGCAGCAGCTGGCGAACGGGCGGGAGAAAAACAATCAGACCGGCGGTCGGTACAAGGACGCGGTCCGCATTTTGAAAAACGTCGAAAATGACCTGGTTAATGCCGGGTTGATTGAGGCGCTGCCTAGCTACTTCATGGAGTGCCTCATGTACATCGTGCCGAATTTATACTTCGGCGACAAGGGATCGACTCCGCTCGTTACGGACTTCTGCAACGCAACGGCGTATGTGTTCGGCAAGGTCAAGGACGATGAAACCGGCGAGGGGCTGTTCGAGCCAAATGGTATTAAACCGCTGTTCTCGTCATCGCAGCCTTGGACGCTCGCGGACGCCCGTGGTCTTATTCTGCAAGCCTGGTCGTACTATAGCCTGGGTGAGGCATAAGCCGTGATCGACAAGACTCAAACCAAGATCGCGATAGGAATTGCTGCCGTGGTCTGGTTTGGAGTGGCTGTTTTTACGCACCAGTCGGCGCAGACGACCGCGCTCAAGACAGTTTCGATCGCCGGGACGGTCGTCACCATCGTCTTCCTGCTCTACGACCGGTTTATTTGGAAGCTGGCTGCCGTTCGAGCCTTCACGAAGAAGCCGTTGGTGGCCGGCACGTGGCGGGGCATGCTTCAATCCGACTATACGCGGCCGGGTGAGAACGAGCGCATCCCTCCGATTCCTACTGTTATCCGCTTCAAGCAGACGAACTCATCGCTCGTTGCCACGCTGTTCACGGGAGAGTCTGAGTCGGTCTCGGAGCAGGCGCGCCTCATAAAGGAGGAAGACGACCGGTGGCGACTGAGTTGGGTGTATCGCAACACGCCGCGCCAAAGTGTGCAGGAGCGCAGCGAGCCGCACCGCGGTGTCTGCGACCTCTATGTCTCGGGTAAGGATGGCGAACGGCTGATCGGGCGGTACTTTACCGGACGCAAGACCACTGGTGAGATTGAGCTGACCGAGTGGAGCAAGCACCCGTACCATGATGCTGCCTCGGCGCTCAAGAGTGGCGACTTCGTCGAGGCGAAACCTTTCGTCGGCTGGTTCATCTAGTACGAAGCCTGTCACTCGAGGTCGAGGTCTTCTCCGTGCTGATAGCGGAGCTGAGTCAGGATCAGACTGCCGAGGCCGAGCACGCCGAACGCATAGCGCTTGGCGTCATCACGCCTTTGAATGTTGTGTCGGTCGACGTTGCTGAGTGCCTGTGCGAAGCCCATGCCCAGGCCACGCCAGCCTTCCCATTCACCTGGCTCTTTGCCGAGTCGATACTGGCCATCGTTGGCGAACACTTTGGCGTATAGGCCCTTGCCGACAAGTGTCTCGTCATTGCGACCTTTGGGGTTGCCGCACCATTGCCGAACGCGGTCTTCAACGAAGATTGCAGTCTGACTTGCGACCGCCTGCCAGTCTTCATTTTGAATATGCGTCTGGACGTGTCCCCACAGCTCCGGATCGAAGACTGTTTCGTCCACGGCGTCATCGCTTGTACCGGCGTCTTCCAGTTCGAAAATAGCCGCGTCGATAACGCCGCATGCCTTCCGCAGCCCGCGTTGAAATGCTTGTTCAAATGCGGATTCAGGTGTGCTGCTCGAATACATGGACAGTCCATAGCGCACGCCATCAAAAGCGGTAAGCGTGTGGTGATCCTTGCCGAGTGCCCTGATTAGAACTGAGCGAACACGCGTCTTCCATGACGTATACTCACCAGAGCCCCGCCTAATGCTCGGCCCTTGAGCTTCGGCCTTGAGTTGCTGGAGGGTCTCTATGGCTTTCTTTGCTTGCACTTCTTGATTATATCAGGAGGTGATTGGCTCATCGTGTACGTTATCTTTGAACACAGGGAAGATTGGTCGCGTTGAGCCGGTCGTTTGGTTGCGAGATCTTGGGTGTTCGCCCTCGTCTCCGCAGCTTCACTCCGGCGGCGATGAGCCGACCCCGCACAGTCTCGTTGCCGACCTTGTATCGCTCGGCTAGCTGGCCGATGGACCAGCCAGCTAGGTAGAGCTTGGCTGCTGCCGTCACGTCATCTGACTTGAGTGCGAGGTTCCGCGTATCCACGCCTCGTGACCGCAGATGCTGGCCAACGGTTACGCGGTAGATCCCGAACTCTTTCGCAAGCTCGCGGATGGTTGCCCCGTTGCGGAACTTCACGACCAGCTCGTCGATCTCGGCTGGTCGGAGCTGGCGAGCTGTGCGCAGGGCTTTCCGGGGTGGAGGTGCTGCAGTCGAGTCTTCCAGCTGGCTGTGCACTACGCCGAACAGGCGTTTTATCTGTTTTGCCCCTTTGGCAAGGGCCTCGACGCCTCCCACCACGATCGGCCTGACCCCATCCGGTGAAGTCTTCACTGGATGGGGTTCGTCGTTTCGCCGTCCAGATTGCCTCCGGAGGCCGCGAAGGCCCTCCGGAAGCCCGTTGGGCTGGCGGGTGCCGTCTTCGCCCGCCTCAGCGTCCGTTCCGGTGCCGTGGCGAGGCTGGCCCGGCCGGGCGGTCCCGAAGTCGTCGCGAAGGGTGAGTCGCGCGCTGCTCCAGACGGGTCAAGCCGGGCAATCGGCGTAATGGCTTTCCGCGCCGTGCCGACTAGCACAGGCAGATTACGCCGCATCGGGACAGGGGAGCCCCATGAGCGAGGGCGACGGGCACGGCACGCGTATTCCTCGGGCGCTGAAGGTATTCGGCTCGCGAGTCGACAAAGTCGTGCAGGACACCGGATTCCCGAACGGGCGGTTTTCGTCGCCGAGACTCTCGGTGTTTCTGCCCTCGGTCGCGCTGCTGGGTCTCGCGTTCGTTGCCTGGGGTTCGGGCAACGACGGCGCGCTCGCGGTCGTCGTCGCCCGGAGCTGTCTCGGCGTGGTCGGCTTCGTCGGCCTCGTCCATCAGATCTACTGGCTGCTGTTCGCGCGCAGGTTCGTTTATCTGTACGGACAGAAGAAAATACCGCGGAATCCGGAAGACGGCATCGGGAAGTCGGTCCACGACGACATCAACGCCTGGTATGTGCGGAAGCTGCTCGACGAGGGCTACGCCCACTACGGTTCGCTCGACCTGAACCTGGCGGTCGAGCTTCTGCTGGAACCGCACAAGTCCAACCTGCGCATCACCGAGGAGATCCTGACCGACGGGCCGCTGGCGAAGCACTCCGTCACCAAGGACATCCGGATTCCGAAGGTGCCGGAGAAGGGTCCGTTGCTGGTGCCGGTGGCCGATTTCCCCAAGGGGCTGCTGCTGGACGGGTTGGAAGTGACGGTCGATTCGAAACCGGCGACCACGCTCTCGTACGACGAAAGCCTGCGCGTTTCCGCGGCGCTGGTACTGACGACGCGGGCGGCGGAGGAATTGAGCGGCGTCGACGTCGGCAGCGGCGACAACGTGGTTTTGCCCGACGGCGCGGCGTTTCTCGCGGAGTTGCGGAACCGGGTGGCTCCGGACATCTACGAGGTGGTGCGGCCGGCCAACAGCCTGACGGACAAGGACAAGTCGGTCACCGACCTGCTCCCTCCCGCGGAGGACGACCATTCCGCTCCGCTGCGCGGCGAGTGGCTGGTCGCGCAGCTGCGGACGAATTACGTCTTGTACGCGCTGGTAGACGAGCCGAAAGCGGCGCTGAAGATAACGTACAGCCGCACGACGGCGCTGCACGGGTCGGAGGCGGTCAAGTCGGAGCGCGGATGGCGGCAGAACTGGGCCGCCGAGATCAGGTTCAGGTGGGGTCAGTTCCCTTCCCGGATCACCCTGACCACGCCGCTGATGTACAAGTGCGAGAGCTACCATTTGCGGATTTCCCTGCCGGACGGCCTTTACGTGCACACCCACGAGATACACAAGCGGGTGAACGCCTCGGAACTGGAGCCGATCCAGCAGGAAAGCTTCAAGCGCACCACCAAGAATTCCGGACCGATCGACACCAACAAGCCGATGATCCCGACTTACATGCGCGCCAGAGATCATCGGGCGCTGCCGTACGCGCACTTTTACGCCCGCAACGGTTACGACATGGAGCGGATTCTCCACACCCACGTGCTGAACGTCGTCGAAAACCCGTTCGCGACCCTGCGTCTCGCGGCGACCCTGCTGTTTTTGTCCGCGTTGGGATTGATTGTCGCCGGAATGACTTTCGTGAACTCTGCGGGGGACTACAACCTCAAGAGCGGTGTGGTCGCGGTCGTGGTTTCCGCTCCGGGAGTGCTGTCCTCGTGGTCAAGGCAGGCCTTCGGTGTCGAAGCCCTGCGGCGCGCTTCGCTGACCACGCAATTCGCGTTGCGCGCCACGACGCTTTTTTCTTTCGCCGGTCTGGTGGTCGCGGTATTCCAGGATTCCGGATTGCTGCACTGGAGGATCAACATCCACTTGATGGCCTCGAACGGCCTTTCGCTGCCGATCCACGACGGCGTCTGGCTGGTCATGTCGTTGGCGGCGATGGCGGCGAGCATGTTCGCTTGGTGCCGCTACCACAAAAGGCGGATGCAGTACCTCGCACTGCGTAGGCGGTCTCTTACTTCCGTCCACAATCGGAGCATCGGGGAGGCTGTTTAACCGTGTTACAGTTCGTGGACTGTGTTCGCCCGAACAGGAAAAGAGTGCAGTCGTGAATGATCCGATGACGGTGGAGATGCAGGGCGAGGCGTTCACGTATCCCGCGGTCATCGAGCAGGACGCCGACGGCCGGGATCTGGCCAAGGCCACCAAGGTCCTGCAGTCGCTCTCGAAGAGCCAGATCAAGACCCTCATGGGGGAAGTCAGCGACTGGCCCGCGCCTCCGGCGCACATCAACAAGGACCACACCAGCGGTGCCTGACCTCCTGGCGCGGGGGTCTCGCGGGGAGGCGGGCAGGTCGTAGGACCAGCGCGCGATGCCGAACCGCCGTCTTTCGGCGTACCGCGCCGTCACGGTATGAGACAGGCTCTTTCCGAGCCGCGGCGATGTGGGCCGCGCCCACGCCGAGCAGGGCCATCGCGACGTTCATCCGCGAGGACACGTCGGACGCGAGGCCGCACAGAGCGCCGTGACGTCGTCGCCTGATCGGCGGCTCGCCCGAACGCAAGAGAAGACCCCCTGGGCCGGGTTCCCCCATCAATCCCGGCCCAGGAGGCCTTCCCTTTTCCTCCCCCGGCCCCGTCGGGCCTGCCCCCTCGACAGGCCCGGCCGCAGCGCACTCCGCGGGTGTACGCGAGACAGGAGGCGGCTTCGGCGGTGCTGGATACTGCGCCAAACGGGTGATCTCCACCTAGCGCGCGAGCGCGGCGACCTCGCTCGTCAGCCGGTCGATTTCCTCCTCGGTGTTGTAGTAGTGCACCGACGCGCGCACCAGGTCCGGCAGGCGGCGGGCGGCGAAGTCGTACTGCGCCGACGACGGGTGCGCGACGCTCGTGTTGATCTTCGCCGCGTTCAGGCGGTCCTTGATCTCGTCGGAAGGCAGCCCGTCGACGCTGAACGTCACGAGGCCGCACTTGCGCGCGCCGGCGTCGTGCACGGTGACTCGGCCCAGCTCGGCCAGGCGGGTGCGCAGGGTCGCGGCCAAAGCGGTGACCCGCTCTTCGATCGCGGGCAGGCCCCATTCCAGCGCGTAGTCCACGGCGGCGCCGAGGCCGAGCACGGCGGCGAAATCGCGTTCCCACACTTCGAAGCGCTTCGCGGTCGGGTCGACCACGTAGTGGTCAGGGGAGGTCCACTTGGCCGAGTGCAGGTCGAGCATCGCCGGCTCGAGGCGGTCGCGCAGGCGCGGGTGCACGTACAGGAAGCCGGTGCCGCGCGGGCCGCGCAGGTATTTGCGGCCGGTGGTGGTCAGTGCGTCGCAGCCGATTCGTTCGACGTCGAGGTCCAGCTGGCCGGCTGACTGGCACGCGTCGAGCAGGAACGGGATGCCTGCCTCGCGCGCGACGGCGCCGATTTCCTCGGCGGGGTTCACCAAGCCGCCCTGAGTCGGCACGTGGGTCACCGCGATGAGCTTCACGTCGGAGTCGATGCGGCGGCGCAGGTCGTCGACGTCGAGCTGGCCGGTTTCGTCGTTGTTCACGACCTCCACGGTCGCTCCGGTGCGGCGGGCGATCTGCAGGTAGGCGATGGCGTTGCTGGCGTATTCGGCGCTCGCGGTGAGGATCCGGTCGCCCGGTCCGAACGGCAGCGCGTAGAAGATCGCTTGCCACGAGCGGGTCGCGTTGTCGCTGAGCGCGATGTCTTCGGGAGCGGAGTTGAGCAGCCGCGCGACCGAGGTGTACACGCCGTTGAGGCGGTCTTTGGCCTCTTCGGCCGCTTCGTAGCCGCCGAGCAGGGATTCGGTGCGCAGGTAGTCGATCACGGTGTCGGTGACGCGGGCGGGCGGGAGCGCGGAGCCGGCGTTGTTGAAGTGCGCGACTCCGACGCAGCCGGGCGTTTCGTACCTTGCGCGGTCGACATCGAAAGAGCGGGCCATATGAACTGAATACAGTACGGCCGATCTGTGTGCAATACTTCATCGCATGGTCAAGAGACTTATGCGCGGTGAACTTATCGAGGAGATCACCGCGCGCGTCCTCGACGGACGGTTTCCCGCGGACACCCGGATCAACGAAGTCCGCCTGGCGAACGAGCTCGGCGTATCCCGGACGCCGTTGCGCGAGGCGCTGATCGGCCTCGCCGACCGCGGCCTCCTCGTCGCCGCGCCGGGCCGCGGATTCCTCGTCGCGCCGTTCGATCCGCAGGAAGCCCGCCGGCTGTACCCGCTGGTCGCCGAGCTGGAAGCACTCGCGCTGCGCTGGACGTCGCCGCTCGAACTCGCCTCGCTCCCGGACGCGCTCGACCGGATTTCCGACGAGATAGCCGATTCCTGCGACCTGCCCGCGGCCGACGACCGCTGGCACGCGCTGCTCACGTCCCGCTGCGACAACCCGCATCTGCTGCGCTTGATCGAGCAGACAAAGCCGTTGCTCAAACGCTACGAGACGGCATACTTCGGCGGTCGGGACCGAGCGGCGGAGAGCGTGGCCGAACACCGCGAGATCGCGGCGGCACTGCGGGCGGACGACCTGCCCGGCGCGTCCGCGCTGCTCGTCCGGAACTGGGTGAAAGCGTTGGCGTACTTGAAAGGGAGCTGATCCGGTGCGGGTTTTCGCGCATCTCTCCGACATCCACCTCGACGGCGGCGATCGCGCCGACGCACGAGCCGTCGCGGTGACCCGGTACCTGCGAAACCTCGAAGAGCCGGTCGACGCCGTCTTCGTCACCGGCGACCTCGCCGATCACGGCCGGCCCGAGGAGTACCGTCGCGCGGCCGAATTGCTCGACCTTCCGGTGCCGGTGGTGTCCTGCCCCGGCAACCACGACGTCCGCGCGCACTTTCGCGAGGCGCTGCTGGGAGAACCGGCCGGCGACGCACCGGTGAACTCCGCGACCAAGGTGGCCGAAGTGCTGCTCGTGTCGTGCGATTCGACGATCCCGGGCGAGGGCGCCGGGTACCTCGCCGACGAGACGCTGGCCTGGCTGGACGACACGCTCGCCGCTCACGACGGCCCGTCGTTCGTCGCCTTCCACCACCCGCCGCTCGATGTCGGAGTACCGCTGGTGGACGCGATCCGCCAGACCGGCGAAGACCGGCTCGCCGCCGTGCTGAAGCGGCATCCCGACGTCGCGGCGCTGCTCTGCGGACACGTGCACACCGGCGCGGCGACCGAGTTCGCGGGCGTTCCGGTGCGCGTCGCGCCAGGCGTGGTGTCCGGATCACTGCTGCCGGTGGAACCCGGCGCGGGGCGCGGCTGGGACGAGGGCGGGCCGCTGGACTTCGACAGCCCGCCGTCGCTGCTGCTGCACGTGCTGCACGACGACGGCAGGCTGACGACGCATCAGCGCGCGGTCATTCAGTAACGGTCACCGGGTAAAGACCGGCAGCGTCACCCGGGACGGCCGGGTCTCGTCGTGGAACACCTCGAACCGGTTCGGCGCGCTGCGCACCGCGGACGAAACCCGTTCTCCCGTACCGTGATTGCGCGCGAAGCGGGGGAACGCGCCGCCCGCGACCTGCACGCGCAACCGGTGCCCGCGGCGGAAGCGGTACGCGGTCGGGTCGAGTTCCACCTCGGCCCGCACCACGCCGTCGGCATCGGCTTCCGGCGAGCCGGGACGCAGCCGCAGGATGCCGTCGGTGACGTTACGCGAGATGCCGCCGGGGTCGACGTCACACAGCCGCACATACACGTCGGCGTCGGCCAGTTCGGTCCGCACGAACACGGTGGCGGACACGTCGCCGATCACGTCGACGTCGTGCACCAGTGGCTCGCCGGTGAACACCAGCACGTCGTCGCGCGCCTCGGTCGCGGAATTGTCGCGCTGCTTGGTCTTTCCCATCAGCAGCGGCCCGCCGACGGCCGGGGTCGGGTCCGCCGGGTCGTAGGTGAACGGCGTGGGCAAGGCCTCGCCGGGCACCGTCTCGCCGAGGCCGCCGACCGGGCGCAGATGGGCGTGCGTGGGCTCGGAAGCGGGCGGCCAGTGGTCGAAATCGAGCCAGGCGGACGCCTGCTGCAGGAAGATCCGCACGGGGGAGCGCTGCAGCTGCGTGCGGTCGTCGGCGAGGTGCGCGCGCAGGAAGCCGAGCTGGTCCTGGATCAGCACGCGGAAGCTCGCCGGTTCGCCGTGCGACCACGGCCCGACGGTGATCCGCGGCGACCGTCCGGCGTCCTGCAGCGTGCGGAAGTCCCGCAGCTGCGCGCGGATGAACAGGTCGTACCAGCCGGTGACCATGCTGACCGGCACCTCGAGCTTCGCGACTTCCGCGCTGTGGTCCGACATCGCCCAGAAGTCGTCGTCCGGGTCCGCGTGCTCGGTGACGTCCTGCAGGAACTGCACCGGCTTGCCGATCGCCACCACGTCCGCGCCCGCGATCGGCAGATACGCCATCGCGTTGCGCGTGCGCCGCGTCTGCAGCGGGTTCGGCAGCGCGGCGAACCGTTCCTCCTGCTTGCCGATCATGGCCGACCAGGACACCATGTTGTCCGCCGCCAGCACCCCGCCCGGGTAGAACGTGCTGACGAATTCCGAGGCGGTGATTCCCAGGCACATGGCTTCCAGCGGCGGGTCCAGGTACGGGCCGATCGCCCACTGGGTGTGGCCGAGGTAGCTGGCGCCCGCCATGGCGATCCGGCCGTCGCACCAGGGTTGCTCGCGCAGCCATTCGGCGGTGGCGATCCCGTCTTCGCGTTCGTGGTGGAACGGGCGGAACTGGCCTTCTGAGCCGAAGGTGCCTCGGGTGCTTTGGAGGACTGTTTGGAGGCCGTGCCTCGCGAACGTTTCGCCGAACAGCTTGGCGAGGGGGCCGGTGCGGCCGTAGGGCGTGCGGATCAGGACTACTGGGCCGGTCGTCAGGCCGGGCGGGGCATAGCGGTCGGCCAGGAGGTGCGCGCCGTCGTGCATGGGGACGCGGAGGCCTTTGGCGGCGGTCGGCGCCGGGCCTTCGGCGGCGGGAAGCCCGAGCAGCCGGTCGACGATTCGGTTCAGCACGTAATCGAACGTACGCGAGTTGTTAGGGGTTCGCTCCTGCTGAAGAGGGGCGTGGAACTAGGCGGCCAGCGCGTCCGTCACTCGAAGGGCGGGATCGCTGAAGGGAACCAGCAACTCCGCGTCGACGCCCGCTCGCGCCAGTGCCGCCGCGAGCACCGCAGGCCTGGCACGGTCGCCGCCGTCCGCGATCTTCAGTGCTACCGCGATTCCGTCGGGAAGCGCGGCGAGCTGCACGGCCTCGAAACCGTCCTTCGCGATGAGCCCGGGCACGGTCTGCATGAGCCGGGTGACGTCGCGTCGGCTTCCCGCCACTAGATCCGGATGCTGCCGGATTCCGTTGGCCACCAAGGACTCCGGCGAACCATCGGATGCGGTCGCGATGCGCGAAGCAGCCCGCGCCAACCCCCGCAGCGAGAGCGCGAACAGTGGCGCACCGCAGCCGTCCGTCGCCACTCGCGGCACGGTCTCCCCAGTCAGATCCTCGACGGTTTCCCGGATCGCGCGCTGCAGCGGATGCGTCGGATCGAGGTAACCCTCGACCTCCCAGTGCTGCTCCCGGCAGACGGCCAGCATCGCGGCGTGCTTGCCGGAGCAGTTGTGTGCCAGGCGCGCCGGCTTCCGGCCCTCCGCGATCCACGCGTCTCGCTCGACTGGGTCGTACGGCAGGTCGGCCGGGTTGCCCAGATCAGCTTCAGCGAAGCCGTAGCTGGTCAGGACGGCGGCGGCCGCTTCGAGGTGTCGCGGTTCGCCGGAGTGGCTGGCTGCGGCGATCGCGAACCCGCGCGGATCCAAGCGCAGTCCGAGCCGGGCCATGGCGGCGGCTTGCAACGGCTTCGCGGTTGAGCGCGGGTACATCGCGACGTCGGGGTCGCCTGCCTCGAACAGGGTCGAACCGTCGGGAGCGAGTACGACGACCGAACCGTGGTGTACGCCTTCGACCATGCCGTCGCGCAGAAGGTGGACCAAAGGGACGTGCTGCGGGTCGCGTTCCTGGGGGATCACGACGCTTCTGCCTTGTCGAACGCGCTCATGTCGATCCGCTTGCGCACGACGAACCAGCCGACCACCAGGGCGACGACGATCACCGGCAGCGCCATCAGGGTGATCCGGCCGGTCTTGTCGAAGCCCATCAGCACGACGACCGCGGCGAGGAAGACGAGCGTCGCGATCTCGGTGTAGGGCGAGAACGGCAGCCGGAAGCGGGGACGGGTGACCTCGCCGCGCTTGGCTTTTCGCACGAACAGCAGGTGGCTGAGCACGATGATCGCCCAGGTGCCGAGGATGCCGACGGCGGCGAAGTTCAGCACGATTTCGAACGCGTCCTTCGGCACCACGTAGTTCAGCCCGACGCCGATCACGCACACCGACGACGTGAGCAGGATCCCGCCGTAAGGCACCTGGTTGCGGTTCATCACGCCGGTGAACTTCGGCGCGGACCCGGCCAGCGACATCGAGCGCAGGATTCGCCCGGTCGAGTACAGACCCGAGTTGAGGCTCGACAGCGCGGCGGTCAGCACGACCAGGTTCATGATGCTGTCCGCGTAGGGCACGCCCAGCTTCGACAGCACCGTGACGAACGGGCTTTGATCGGCCGAGTAGGCGTTCCACGGCAGCAGCATCGCCAGCAGCACGACCGAACCGACGTAGAACACCGCGATCCGCCACATGATCGAGTTGATCGCCTTGGGCACGACCGCCTTCGGGTTCTCCGTCTCGCCCGCCGCGACGCCGACCAGCTCGCACGACGCGTAGGCGAACACGACGCCCTGCACGATCAGGATCATCGGCACGATGCCCGCCGGGAAAACGCCGCCGTGGTCGGCGATCAGCTGTGGACCGGGCGCGTGGCCGTCGATCGGGTGCTGGGTCACCAGCAGGAAGATGCCGACGAGCAGGAACAGCACGAGCGCGGCGACCTTGACGATCGAGAACCAGAATTCCATCTCGCCGAACAGCTTCACCGAAACGAGGTTCAGCGACAGCACGACCGCCAGCGCGATCAGCGCCAGCACCCACTGCGGGATCGGCGTGAAGAACGACCAGAAGTGCGCGTACAGCGCGATGGCGGTGATGTCCGCGATGCCGGTGGTCGACCAGTTGAGGAAGTGCATCCAGCCCGCGATGTACGCGCCCTTCTCGCCCATGAACTCGCGCGCGTAGGAGACGAACGCGCCGGACGACGGGCGGTGCAGGATCAGTTCGCCGAGCGAGCGCACCACGAAGAACGCGAAGAGCCCGCAGACCGCGTACACGATCGCGAGCGCCGGACCGGCCTGTGCGAGCCGTCCGCCCGCGCCGAGGAACAGGCCGGTGCCGATCGCGCCGCCGATGGCGATCATGTTGATGTGCCGGGATTTCAGCGCCTTGCGGTATCCGGCGTCGCCCGCGTCGGCGGTGTCCGCCTCGGCAGTCGCGGGCAGGGTTTCTTCAGTCACGCGGTGGTACCTGTTTCTGCTTCGCCGGCGCGGGCCGGCCGGACGATCGTGGTCAGGGTCTTCTCGACGTGATCGAGATGCTCGGTCATCGCGGCCGCCGCCGCATCTTCTTCGCCTTCGGCGATCGCCGTGACGATGCGCCGGTGCTCGACGTTCGACTGCGTCCGCCGTCCGCCGAGCTGGTTCAGGAACGCCGACTGGCGGGCCAGCGCGTCGCGGATCTCTTCGATCACCTTCGCGAACACCGGATTGCCTGATGCCCGTGCGATCGTGACGTGAAACTGTGAGTCGAGCGCCACCCACGCGGTGTCCGAGGTCTCGGCGTCCATCCGGTCGACGAGATCGGCGAGGCGCGCGAGCTGGTCCGCGTCTCGGCGGCGCGCGGCGTATCCGGCCACCGGGACCTCGACGTGGCGGCGCACCTCGACCAGGTCGCGGGCCGAGTAATCGCCGAACGTAGGGTTCTCCGGCGGCCCGCTCGCGGTGACGAACGTGCCGCGGCCGGTGCGCGACACGGTCAACCCGAGCGCCTGCAGCCCGCGCAGCGCCTCGCGCACGACCGAGCGGCTGACCTCGAACTGCCTGCTCAGCGCGGCTTCCGACGGCAGCTGGTCGCCGACCGCGTACTCCCCGCGTTCGATCGCCTCGCGCAGGTAGCCGAGCACGGCCTCCATCGCGCTGACGCGCCGGGGGAGCGGTCCGGCTGCCCGGCTGTCAGACAGGTTCACGCGTCGGATCGTCGGTTCCGGCCCGGCCGCTGTCAAGCGGTGCACCGGCCCCTTTCTGGGAGGTTGTGGCTTGGTTCACGCTCCTGAGTGACATTCGGCGGACCGGCTCCCGGCGGGCCCGGTCTTGTCGGTGCCGGGTGCGACTGTGTCCGGGTACGGGAGAGCGCACCGGTGATCACCACCGGGAACGCGTCCGGCGCGTCGGGGCCCGCGCCCGGCGGTTCGGAGGGAGGATGCCGGGGCGCTCTCCGAACTCGCGGCGGACTAGGGTGGGCAGCCCGGGCCCGCCGCGTCGACCGGAGCCGGGAAGCCGTCTGCCTAGGGGAGGTTTTCGCTGGTGTCGAACGATTCTTTCGTCCACCTGCACGTCCACACTGAGTATTCGATGTTGGACGGTGCGGCGAAGATCGGTCCTTTGTTCGCGGAGGCGGCTCGGTTGGGCATGCCCGCGGTGGGGATGACTGATCACGGGAACATGTACGGCGGGGACGAGTTTTTTCAGACGTCGAAGAAGCACGGGATCAAGCCGATCATCGGTATTGA
>NZ_JBEXMH010000086.1:0-30526 GCF_040610415.1 Amycolatopsis sp. NPDC004079
TGCTTGTCAAGGCATCTTTCCCGCCTTGACAAGCACCCCCGCGCCGTAGTGACACTAAAAAATCGGGGTGCCAGCCTCACCACCCGAGCGCAATGTCGCCGCCAGGCGACGAGCCGCCCGCGGCTCAGGACGCGAACCCTCCAGCCCCAGCCCAATCCAACGCAAACGCCGGAAGAACCCCCAGCACCAACGTAACCACCACGCCCAAAGCAATAGCCGCAGTAGTAAACCCACCCGGCACAGTCACGGTAGGCCCATCAGCAGCAGGCTCAGAGAAGTACATCAACACGATGACCCGCAGATAGAAGAACGCAGCCACCGCGCTAAAGATCAGCGCGACAACCACCAACGGCGCCATCCCGTCCGACAACGCCGCCGAGAACACCACGAACTTCCCGACAAACCCGCTGGTCAACGGAATCCCAGCCAACGCAAGCAGCAGGAACGTAAACACCCCGGCCAAAACCGGCGACCGCTTGGCCAGCCCGGCCCAAGCGGAAAGATGCGTAGCCTCCCCGCTGGAATCCCGCACGAGGCTCACCACGCCAAACGCAGCCAACGTAGTGAACCCATATGCCAGCAGGTAGAACAGCGTGCTCGAAAGCCCGTCCTCGGTCATCGCGATAGCACCCACGAGCAAGAACCCGGCGTGCGCCACAGACGAGTAAGCGATCATCCGCTTGACGTCAGTCTGCGTCAGCCCCAAGATCGCCCCGAGCGCCATCGAAATAATGGCCACGGCCCACATAACCCCGCGCCATTCCCAGCTGGTCGACGAAAACCCGACGCTGAGCACCCGAAGAATCGCCCCGAACGCGGCGACCTTCGTGCAAGCAGCCATAAACCCGGTAACCGGAGTAGGCGCACCCTGGTAAACGTCCGGAGTCCAAGTGTGGAACGGGCCCACCGAACCCTTGAACAGCAGACCCACCACCAGCAAGCCAAGACCAGCGAACAACAACGTGTCCGAACGGTCAGAACCAGCAGCAGCATGCGCGATGTCGGCCAGCTTCACCGAGTCCGCGTACCCGTACAGCAGCGCGAGCCCGTACAGGAAGAACGCCGACGAGAACGCCCCCAGCAGGAAGTACTTAACCGCCGCTTCCTGCGAAATCAGCCGACGACGGCGAGCAAGACCGCACATCAGATACAGCGGCAGCGAAAGCACTTCCAACGCGATGAACATCGTCAGCAGGTCGTTCGCCGCACAGAACGTCATCATCCCGCCGAGCGCGAAGAGCGTCAGCGGAAAAACCTCGGTCTGCGACGTAGTAGCAGCCTGCGCCCGATCCTGCACCGTCCCCGGCCGAATCGCCGCCTGCGCCACGAACGCGCCACCAGGCTCAACCTTGCGGTCCGCGATCAAGAAGACCGCACCAAGCCCGAGCAGCAACAGGGTGCCCCACAGGAACAGCGACGGCCGGTCCACCGAAATCGAACCGGAGAACGTCGTCGTACCGGCCTTCGAAGCAGAAGCGCCAGTCGCGTAAAGGATCAGCGAGACCCCCGCCGCGATGATCGCGACGAGGGAGATCGTGACCTGGATCCCCCATCGCGTCGCCTTCGGTGCGAACGCTTCCACCAGCACGCCGATGCACGCGACGCCGAAGACGATCAGCATCGGCAGCACGGCCGCGTAATCGACCGAAGGCACTTCCAGCGGCGCTGCCGGCGCCTGCGCCAGGAACATGTCGAGCACGGTTTACTTGCCTCCCTGCACGGCAGACAGCGTCGCCTGCACCGACGGGGTGATCGTGTCGAGCATCGGCTTGGGGTAGAAGCCCAAGCCGATGATCAGGATGACCATGGGCGCGAGGATCGCGATCTCGCGTTTGCCCAGGTCGGTAATAGCCTTGCGAGCGCCGAGTTCCGGCGCGATCGCGGTGCCCGGTCCCCCGCCGACGCCCACGAGAGCGTCACCGCGAACCGGGCCTTGCATGATCCGCTGGTACAGCCACAGCACGTAAGCCGCGGCGAGCACCATGCCCACGGTCGCGAGGATCGTGTACACCGGCTGGTCCACAAAGGACCCCAGCAGCACGAGGAACTCGCTGATGAACGAGTTGGTCCCGGGCAGCGACAGCGCGGAAAGCCCGGCCAGCAACAGCATTCCGCCGAGCAGCGGGGTCACCTTCGCCATGCCGCCGTAGTCCGAGATCTTGCTCGACCCGCCGCGCATCACGATCAGGCCGATCACCACGATCAGCATCCCGGTGGAAAGACTGTGGTTCAGCATGTACGACACCGAGCCGACCATCGCCTGCTCGTTGAAGGTGAAGATGCCCAGCGCGATGAACCCGAAGTGGGCGATCGACACGTAGGCGATGAACCGCTTCATGTCGCGCTGCCCGGCCGCGAGGATCGAGCCGTACAGCACGCCGATCACCGACAGGATCAGCACCAGCGGCGCGAGCGCCTTGCTCCCCTCCGGGAACATCGGCAGGCAGTACCGCAGGAACCCGAACGTGCCGACCTTGTCCAGCACGCCGACCAGCAGCACCGCGACGCCGATCGGGGCCTGGCCGGCGGCGTCCGGCAGCCAGGTGTGGAACGGGACCAGCGGCGCCTTGATCGCGAAGGCGAGGAAGAAGCCGAGGAACAGCCAGATCTGCGTGCCGGTCGGCGCGTCGCGCACCACCGTCACCAGCGTGGCCCAGTCGAACGTGCCCTTGCCGAGCTTGTCCGAGGCCAGCGAGTACGCCCCGATCGCCGAGGCCAGCATGATCAGGCCGCCGAGGAACGAGTACAGGAAGAACTTCACCGCCGCGTACTGCCGGTTCGCGCCGCCGTAGCCGCCGATCAGGAAGTACATCGGGATCAGCATGATCTCGAACAGCACGTAGAAGAGGAACACGTCGGTCGCCGCGAAGACGCCGATCGTGATCGCCTCCTGCAGCAGGATCAGCGACAGGAACCCGCCCGCGCTGCGGCCCGCGGGCAGCTTGTCGGTGAGCCCGAGCGCGCCCACGACGATCGGCACCAGGAGCGCGATCACCGCGATCATGATGAGCGAGATGCCGTCGGTGCCGAACGAGATGTGGATGCCGAAGTTCGGGATCCAGTCCATCGTCGTGGCCTGCTGGATGCGCTCGCCCGAGGGCGAGTAGCTCGCCCAGAACGGGATGATCAGCAGGAACTCCACAATGGACACGGCGAGCGCCGTGGCGACCGCGGCCCGGTCGTTCCCCTTGAGGAACGCCAGCACCAGCGAGCCGGCCAGCGGCAGCAGGATGAGCGCCAGAAGCCAAGTCATGTCAGGAGAACCTCACCAGCAGAAGGGCCGCGAGAAGCAGGAACGTGCCGCCGAGCATGGACAGTGCGTAGGACCGCACGAATCCGGTCTGCGTCCGGCGCAGTCGCCCGGACCCGCCGCCGAGTGCCGCGGCGAGGCCGTTCACCGCACCGTCGACGCCGCGGTTGTCCACGTACACCAGCGCCCGCGCCAGCCAGGTGCCCGGACGGGCGACCAGGGTTTCGTTGAGCGCGTTGCCGTACAGGTCCTTGCGTGCCGCGCGGACCGGCCAGGCCACCCGTTCCGGCCGCTCGACCGGAACATCGCGCGACGGGCGGAACAGCCAGACCGCCAGCAGCACGCCGAGCGCGGCCAGCACCAGCGTGAGCACCGGGACCGTCCACGACGGGATCGGGGTGTGCTCGGCTTCGGCGTGCTCGCCGACCACCGGGGCCAGCCAGTCCACGAACCGGTTGCCCAGCGCGAAGAACGCACCGGCACCGACCGAGCCGACCGCCAGGATCGCCATCGGGACCCACATGATCGGCTTGGACTCGTGCGGGTGGAAGTCGCGTCCGTCGCTGCTCTTGATGTCCTTCCAGCGCTGCTTGCCGAAGAAGGTCATCATCATCAGCCGCGTCATGTAGAACGCGGTGAGCCCGGCGCCGAGCACCGTCGCGAGCCCGAAAGCCCAGCCGCGCCAGCCTTCCTGGCCGAACGCCGCCTCGATGATCGCGTCCTTCGTGTAGTACCCGGTGAGGAACGGGAAGCCGATGATCGCCAGGTAGCCGAGGCCGAAGGTGACGAAGGTGATCGGCATCTTCTTGGCGAGGCCGCCGAACTTGCGCATGTCGACCTCGTCGTTCATGCCGTGCATGACCGAACCGGCCCCGAGGAACAGCCCGGCCTTGAAGAAGCCGTGCGCCACGAGGTGCATGATGCCGAGCGCGTAAATGCCCGGCCCGAGGCCGACCGCCAGCATCATGTAGCCGATCTGGCTGACCGTCGAGTACGCGAGCACCTTCTTGATGTCGTCGTAGGCACAGCCGACGATGCACCCGAGCAGCAGCGTGACCGCGCCGACCAGAGTGACCACCAGCCGTCCGTCCGGCGTCGCGGTGAAGATGACGTTGGAGCGGGCGACGAGGTACACGCCCGCGGTGACCATCGTCGCGGCGTGGATGAGCGCCGACACCGGGGTCGGGCCCTCCATCGCGTCCGGAAGCCACGCCTGCAGCGGGAACTGGCCGGACTTACCGCAAGCGCCCAGCAGCAGCAGGATCGCGATGGCGGTGATCGCGCCCGGCGGGATCTTGCCCTGCGCCACGCCCTCGAAGACCTGCGCGTAACCGGTCGACCCGACGTACTTGAACATCAGGAAGATCGCCAGCGCGAGCCCGACGTCGCCGACGCGGTTCATCAGGAACGCCTTCTTCGCCGCGGTCGCCGCGGACGGGCGGTTCTGATACCAGCCGATCAGCAGGTACGAGGCGAGACCCACGCCCTCCCAGCCGAGGTACAGCGTCACGAAGCTGTTGCCCAGCACCAGGATCAGCATCGAGGCGACGAACAGGTTGAGGTACGCGAAGAAGCGGTACCGGCCCTCGTCGTCTTCCATGTAGCCGATCGAATAGAAGTGGATCAGCATGCCGACGCCGGTGATCAGCAGCACGAACGTCAGCGACAGCGCGTCGATGCGCAGCCCGAAGTCCACTTGCAGCTGCCCGACCGGGATCCACGAGAACAGCTTGGTGTCCACAGTGGAGTGGCTGTCGGTGGCGAAGAACAGGATCAGGGCGTAGACGAAAGCCAGCGTGACGGTGGCACTGCCGAGCAGGTGCCCCCACGCTTTCGCGCGTTTCCCGGATAGCAGCAGAACGAGGGCGCCGAGGGCGGGAAGGGCCACCAGCAGCCACGATGATGCGGTCACTCGGTCGTCTCCCTCAGTACTTCAGCAGGTTCGTGTCGTCGACCGAGGCCGAGCGGCGGGTGCGGAAGATCGCCATGATGATCGCCAGCCCCACCACGACCTCGGCGGCCGCGACCACCATCACGAAGAACGCCATCACCTGGCCGTGCAGCCCGCCGTTGATGCGGGCGAAGGTGACCAGGGTCAGGTTCACCGCGTTCAGCATCAGCTCGATGCACATGAACACGACGATCGCGTTGCGGCGGACCAGCACGCCCACCGCGCCGATGCAGAACAGCAGCGCGGACAGCAGCAGGTAGTAGCTCGGGGTCACTTTCCGTCCCCTTCTTCTTCCTCGGCGGGCTCGGCCTTTTCGGCTCCGCCGACCAGTGCGTGCGCGTCGGGCTTAGGGCCCTCGTCCGCAATGAGCTTGCGCTCGCGCATGAGCCGGATCGCCGAGGTGGACTCGATGATCTCCGACAGCGACTCCGGCGCGACCGAACCGTCCGGCAGCAGCGCCGGGGTCGAGACCGAGCTGGCGGTGGCGAACACGCCGGGACCGGGCAGCGGCGACGGGCGGTCGTGCTCGCCGCGGAAGCGCATCTTGACCAGTTCGCGCTGGGAGAGCTTGCTCTTGCCGCTGCGGCCGGTGAAGGCCAGCACCATCGCGCCGAGCGCGGCGGTGATCAGCAGGGCCGAGGTGAGCTCGAACGGGAACAGGTACTGGGTGAAGATCAGCCGCCCGAGACCGCCGGGGCCGCCGCCGGTCTGCTGGTACGGGTCGAGCGGTTTGGCCGGGGTCACGTTCACCATCGCGCGGAACACGCCCGCGGCGATCAGCGCGGCGAGCCCGATGCCGAGCACCGACGCGGCGAGCCGTTGCCCGCGAAGGACTTCGACCACCGAGTCCGAGCTGTCCCGGCCGACCAGCATCAGCACGAACAGGAACAGCATCATGATCGCGCCGGTGTAGACGATGATCTGGGTGAACCCGAGGAACGGCGCGGACTGCGTCATGTACAGCGCGCCCAGCGTCAGCATCGTGAGCACCAGCCACAGCGCCGAGTGCACGGCGTTGCGGGAGAAGATCATCCCGAGCGCGCCCAGCAGCGAGAGCGGGCCGAGGATCCAGAACGCGATGGCCTCGCCGGTCGTCACGGACGCGTCGACGCCGGACGCCGGGGCCTGCGCGAGAAGGGCGGCGATCACTTCTTCGCCTCCTGCTGCTGCGCGTTCGCGGCCAGCTCGGGACCGTTCACGTAGTAGTCCTGCTCGTTGTCGCCGAGCCGCATCGGGTGCGGCGGCTGCTCCATGCCCGGCAGCAGCGGGGCGAGCAGGTCTTCCTTGGTGTAGATGAGCCGCTGCCGGTCGTCGTCGGCGAGCTCGTAGAAGTTGGTCATGGTGAGCGACCGGGTCGGGCACGCCTCGATGCACAGGCCGCAGCCGATGCAGCGCAGGTAGTTGATCTGGTAGTCCGCGCCGTACCGCTCGCCCGGCGAGTACCGCTCTTCGTCGGTGTTGTTGCCGCCCTCGACGAAGATCGCGTCCGCCGGGCACGCCCACGCGCACAGCTCGCAGCCGACGCACTTCTCCAGCCCGTCCGGATGCCGGTTGAGCTGGTGGCGGCCGTGGTAGCGCGGTGCGGCCGGAGCTCCCGCCTCGGGGTACTCCTCGGTCGCGACCTTCTTGAACATCATCCCGAAGGTGACGCCGAATCCCTTGATGGGATTGAGGAAGTCAGTTGCCGCCATCTTCTGTTCCTTCCTGTGCGGCCGCCGCGGTGACGCCGGCCGGCTTGCGCCGCGCGGCCTTCGCCTCCGCCTTGGCCAGCGCCTTCTGCCGCGGCGTCGCGTCCGGGACCCGCAGGTCCAGCGGCGGCAGCGGATAGCCGCTTCCGGCCAGGTCGACGTAGTCCGATTCGGGCACCTTCTTGTCCGGCAGCGCGAGGCTCAGCAGCACGAGCACCACCAGCACGATGCCGACCCCGATGAGGATCTGCGGCCAGCTCCACTGGATCGTCTTGATCGCGACCACGACCACGATCCACACCAGGTTGACCGGGACCAGGACCTTCCAGCCCAGCCGCATGAACTGGTCGTAGCGCAGCCGCGGCAGCGTGCCGCGCAGCCAGATGAAGAAGAACAGCAGGATGAAGGTCTTGGCGAAGAACCAGAGAATCGGCCACCAGTTCTGGTTCAGCGCCGAATCGTCGCCGACGAACGGGAACCGCCAGCCGCCGAGGAACAGCGTGGTGCAGAACGCCGAGACGATCACCATGTTGACGTACTCGGCGAGGAAGAACATCGCGAACTTCATCGAGTTGTACTCGGTGTGGAACCCGCCGACCAGCTCGGATTCGGCCTCCGGGAGGTCGAACGGCGCGCGGTTCGTCTCGCCGACCATCGAGATCACGTAGATCACGAAGCTCGGGATGAGCATGTAGAAGTACCAGCCGTGCGCCTGCGCCTGCACGATTTCCGAGGTCTGCAGCGAACCGGAGTACAGGATCACCGCGACGATCGAGAGGCCCATCGCGATCTCGTAGGAGATCACCTGCGCCGCCGAGCGCATGCCGCCGAACAGCGGGTACGGCGAGCCGGAGGCCCAGCCCGCCAGCACGATGCCGTACACGCCGACCGACGAGCAGGCGAGGATCACCAGTACGCCGACCGGGAGGTCCATCAGCTGCAGCACCGTCCGGTGCCCGAAGATCGAGACGACCGGGCCGAACGGGATGGCCGACAGCGCGATCAGCGCGGGGACCGCGGACAGCACCGGCGCGAGGAAGTACACCTTGCGGTCGGCGGTGTCCGGGATGATCTGCTCCTTGAACGGGAGCTTGACCGCGTCGGCGAGCGACTGCAGGTAACCGCCGGGGCCGACCCGGTTGGGGCCGGGCCGGTTCTGCATCCGGCCGATCGCCTTGCGCTCCCACACGATCAGGAAGATCGTCAGGACCGGCCCGATCAGGAGGACTACGACCGCCTTGATCAGGACGAGCCACCACGGGTCTTCGGCGAGCAGCCGGGCGCGTTCGGCCGCGTCCGGGTACTCGGCGAGGAACTGCGTGAGCTGCGGGCTCACTGGTCACCTCCGGAGATCTGCACGAGCGCGCCGTGTCCGGCGGCGAGTGCGGCGCGGACGGCCGAGCCGTCGGAGTTGCCGGGCAGCCACACCACGCCGTCCGGCAGGTCGGCGACCTCGACCGGCAGGGTGATCGACCCGCGCTCGTTCGACACCCGGACCGTCGCGCCGACGCTCTCGGCGGTCTTCGCCGAAAGCCGCGCGACCGGCGGCCGCTGGGTGCCCTTGAGGTGCGGTTCGTCGTCCTGCAGCGAGCCGTTGTCGATCAGCTGCCGCCAGGTGGCGAGCACTGCCTTGCCGTTCGGGACCGGAGCCGCTGCGGCGGCCACCGACGGTGCGGCGACCGAAGGAGCGACCGGCGCGAGCTTCGCGAAGTCGCCCGCCGCGGCGGCCGGGGTCTGGGTGAACAGGTCGGCGTCCATCTCGACGGCGAGAGTGTCGAGCACCCGGCCGTCGGAGAGGGAACCCGTGCCCTCCAACGTCGCGGCGAAGTCGCGGCGGCGGCCCTCCCAGTTGAGGTAGCTGCCGGACTTCTCGACCGCCGGGGCGATCGGCAGGACCACGTCGGCCCGTTCGGTGACCTCGCTCGCCCGCAGTTCCAGGCTGACCACGAACCCGGCGTTGTCGAGCGCGCGGCGGGCCAGGTCCGGGTCCGGCAGGTCGTTGGGGTCGACACCGCCGACCACCAGCGCGTCCAACTGTCCGCCCGAGGCGGCCTGGAGGATGCCGGTGACGTCGCGGCCCGGTTCGGCCGGAAGCTCGGCGCCCCACTGCTTGCCGACCTCGGCGCGAGCCGCGTCGTCGGCGACCGAGCGGCCGCCCGGAAGAAGCGTGGGGACACAACCGGTTTCGAGTGCGCCCCGGTCGCCCGCGCGGCGCGGGATCCACGCCAGCCGGGCTCCGGTGCGAGCGGTGAGCCGCAGCAGCGCGGAGAACAGACCGGGGATTTCCGCGGCCCGCTCGCCGACCAGGATCACCGCACCCTCGCCGCTGAGCGCGGTGTCGACGTCGGCCGCGTGCTGCGCGATGCCGTCCACCGCGGCCGCTTCGCCGCCGGGAACGCAGGCCAGCAGTTCGCCGAAGGTCTTGCGCACCGAGGAGGTCGTCCACTGTCCCAAGTGGACAACGCGGGTGCGGTTCTTGCGGGCCGCCTTGCGCAGCCGCAGGAACACGATCGGCGCTTCGTCCTCGGGCTCGAACGCCACGCACAGCACCGTGCGAGCGCTTTCGAGCTCGCCGAACGTCACGCCGGTCTCCGGCGTGGTGCCCACGACCGTCGAGCCGAGGAACGCCAGCTCCTCGTCCGAGTGCGCGCGGGTGCGGAAGTCGATGTCGTTGGTGCGCAAGGCGATCCGGGCGAACTTCGAGTACGCGTAGGCGTCCTCGACGGTCAGCCGGCCACCGGTGAGCACCGCGCCGCCGTTGCCTTCGCGGGCCTTCAGCAGCCCGGCCGAGGCGATCCGGAGCGCGTCGGTCCAGGACGCCTCCTCCAGCTCGCCGTTCTCATTGCGGACGAGCGGACGGCGGATCCGGTCACCGGCCTGCACGTAGCGGAACGCGAAGCGGCCCTTGTCGCACAGCCATTCCTCGTTCACCTCCGGGTCGTCGCCGGCCAGCTTGCGCTGGACCTTGCCGCGCCGGAAGTCGGTGCGCTCGGCGCAGCCGGACGAGCAGTGCTCGCACACGCTCGGTGCCGAAACCAGGTCGAACGGCCGCGACCGGAACCGGTACGCCGCGCTGGTGAGCGCGCCGACCGGACAGATCTGGATCACGTTGCCGGAGAAGTAGCTCTGGAACGGCTCGCCGCCGGTGGTGCGGGAGGCGAGGTCCAGCACGTCGGCGGTTTCCGCGGTGCCGATCTGCTGATGGGCGCCGCGTTCGAGCAGCGCGATAAACGGGTCGCCGGCCACCTGGTCGGAGAACCGGGTGCAGCGCTGGCACAGCACGCAGCGTTCCCGGTCGAGCAGCACCTGCGACGAGATCGGCAGCGGCTTCGGGAACGTGCGCTTCGTGTCGACGAACCGCGATTCCGCGCGGCCGTGCGCGAGCGCCTGGTTCTGCAGCGGGCACTCGCCGCCCTTGTCGCAGATCGGACAGTCGAGCGGGTGGTTGATGAGCAGCAGCTCCATCACGCCCTGCTGCGCCTTGTCCGCGACCGGCGAGGTGAGCTGCGTCTTGACCACCATGCCGTCGGCGACCGTCATCGTGCACGAGGCCTGCGGCTTCGGCATCGGACGGCCGCCCATCTCGACCTCGACCAGGCACTGGCGGCACGCGCCTGCCGGGTCGAGCAGCGGGTGGTCGCAGAAGCGGGGGATGCTCGTGCCGAGCCGCTCGGCGGTGCGGATCAGCAACTCGCCCTTGGGCGCGATGACCTCTTCGCCGTCGATGGTCAGCTTGACGTAGCCCTCGGGGACCGGCGTTTCAGCCGTCTCGGGCTTGTCGGGCGCGATCGTCATGCCTGCGCTCCCACCAATTCGCGCTTAGTGCTTTCACACAAGGCCAGGAACTCGTCCCGGAAGTACTTGATGCCGCTCTGGATCGGCGACACCGCGCCGTCGCCGAGCGCGCAGAACGAGCGGCCGAAGATGTTGTCGCACACGTCGAGGAGGGTGTCGATGTCCTCTTCGGTGCCGTGCCCCTCGACCATCCGCTCGAGGATCTGCGCCAGCCAGTACGTGCCCTCGCGGCACGGGGTGCATTTGCCGCAGGACTCGTGCTCGTAGAACTGCGTCCACTTCATGACCGCCCACGGCACCGAAACGGTCTCGTTGAAGACCTGCACCGCGGTGGTGCCGAGCATCGAACCGGCCTCGGCCGCGCCCTCGAAATCGAGCGGGACGTCGAGGTGCTCGGCGGTGAACATCGGCGTCGACGAACCGCCCGGCGTCCAGAACTTGAGCGGGATGCCGTCCTTCATGCCGCCCGCCAGCTCCAGCAGCTCGCGCAGCGTGGTGCCGAGCGGGCATTCGTACTGGCCGGGCTTCTCGACGTGGCCGGAGATCGAGTAGATCTTCGGGCCGGGCGACTTCTCGCGGCCCATCTCGCGGAACCAGGACGAACCGGAGTTGATGATGTACGACGCGCTCGCGATGGTCTCGACGTTGTTCACCGTCGTCGGCGCGGCGTACAGACCGGCGGCGGCGGGGAACGGCGGCTTGAGCCGGGGCTGGCCGCGGCGGCCTTCGAGCGAGTCCAGCAGCGCCGTTTCCTCGCCGCAGATGTACGCGCCGGCTCCGGCGTGCACAGTCAGCTCGAGGTCCCAGCCGGAGCCGAAGATGTTCTTGCCGAGGTAGCCCTTCGCATATGCCTCGCGCGCGGCCGCGTTGAGCCGGCGGATGCAGTGCAGCGCCTCGCCCCGGACGTAGATGAAGCAGTGGTGCGACCGCATCGCGTACGAGGCGATGATGCAGCCTTCGAGCAGCGAATGCGGGTCCGCCATCATCAGCGGAATGTCTTTGCAGGTACCGGGTTCGCCCTCGTCGGCGTTGATCACCAGGTAGTGCGGCTTGTCCTCGTTGGGCGGCATGAACGACCACTTCACGCCCGCCGGGAAGCCCGCGCCGCCGCGGCCGCGCAGACCGGAGTCCTTGACCACCTGCACGAGCTGCTCTGGCGTCGCGGCCAATGCCTTGCGCGCCGCGGTGTAGCCCTCAAGCGCTTCGTAGGTCTCGATGCGCCAGGATTCCGGGGACAGCCAGCGCTTCGTGAGGACCGGAGTGATGGGATCGGCCATTACTTCTTCTCCACTTCAGGAAGCGGAACATCCTGTGCACCGGGGGCGGACCAGCCGCGATCAGCCGCGATTTGCGCGCCGCGCAAGGTCTCGACCGCCTGCGACGGACCGTCCACCGCACTGCGGTAGGTGGCGTCGTCCTCCGGCCAGAACCCGGCGAGCTGCCGCTCCGCGCCCTTGAAGTCGGTCAGCGCCGCACCGCGCGTCGGGGCGGGCTTTTTGCCTGCCTGCAACGCGTCGACGAGCGCGACCGCCTGCTCCGGCGTCTGGTTGTCGAAGTACTCGTAGTTGACCTGGAGCACCGGCCCGAGGTCGCACGCGGCGAGACATTCCGCGTGCTCCAAGGTGATCGAACCCTGTTCACCCGGCGTGCCCGCGGTTTCCTCGTGCCCCAGCGGCTTTTCGGCGGAACCGAGGTGCGTCTGGAGCTTCTTGTAGATGTCGTCGCCGCCCAGCGCCGCGCACAGCGTGTTGGTGCAGACGCTCACCAGGTGCTCGCCGCACGGGCGGCGCTTGTACATGGTGTAGAACGTCGCGACCGCGCTGACCTCGGCGTCGGTCAGGTCGAGGTGCTGTGCGCAGAAGGCGATCCCCTCCTGGCTCACGTGGCCCTGCACCGACTGCACGAGGTGCAGCATCGGCAGCAGCGCCGACCGCGACATCGGGTAGCGGGCGATGATTTCCTTCGCCTCGCGGTGCGTGTCGGCGTCGAACACGTCCACGGCGGGCGCGTCGGCGAGGATTCCCTCGGCGACCGCCGGGTCGGGCGCGATCGCCGCGACGTCGGTGTCCGAGCCCGCCGCGGCGTACGTCTTCGTCGCGTCGCGCGGCCCCGGCTCCGGGACTGCAGTCGGGTTCGTCATCGGTCAACTCCCCCCAGAACCGGGTCGATCGAGGCGATCACGACGACCAGGTCGGCGACCAGGCCGCCCTCGGCCATCGCGGGCATCGCCTGCATGTTCACGAAACTCGGCTCCCGCAGGTGCACGCGCAGCGGGCGGGTGCCGCCGTCGGACACCAGGTGCGCGCCGATCTCGCCGCGCGGCGATTCGACCGGCGCGTAGACCTGGCCCGGCGGCACGTGGAAGCCCTCGGTGACGAGCTTGAAGTGGTGGATCAGGGACTCCATCGACTGGCCCATGATCTTCTTGACGTGGCCGAGCGAGTTGCCCATGCCGTCGCTGCCGATGGACAGCTGCGCGGGCCAGGCGATCTTCTTGTCCTCCACCATGACCGGGCCCGGCTCGGCCATCTTCGCGACCTGCTTCATGATCCGCAGGCTCTGGTGGATTTCCTCCAGCCGCAGCAGATACCGCGCCCAGCTGTCGGCGTCGGTCGAGGTCGGGATGTCGAACTCGAGTTCGTCGTAGCGCGAGTACGGCTCGGTCTTGCGCAGGTCCCACGGCAGGCCGGCGGCGCGCAGCACCGGGCCGGTGACGCCGAGTTCGAGGCACGCGTCGAGCGGCAGCACGCCGACGTCCTTGAGCCGGTTGCGCCAGATCGGCTGGCCGGTGAACATCTTGTCGTACAACGGAAGCCGCTTGTCCATGAGCTTGCAGAAGTCGAGGACCTTCTCGGCCCAGTCCTCCGGCAGGTCCTGCGCGAGCCCGCCGGGCCGGATGAACGCGTGGTTCATCCGCAGGCCGGTCAGGTACTCCAGCAGGTGCATGGCTTCTTCGCGCTCGCGGAAGCCGAGCGTCATCGCGGTGGTGGCACCGAGGTCCATGCCGCCGGTCGCGATGAACACCAGGTGCGAGGTGATCCGGTTGAGTTCGAGGAGCAGCACCCGCAGGATCTCCGCGCGCGGCGGAGCCTTGACGCCCAGCAGCTTCTCGACGGCGAGGCAGTAGGCCATCTCGTTCGACAGCGGGGCGAGGTAGTCCGCGCGCGTCACGAAGGTGACGCCCTGGGTCCAGTTGCGGAACTCCGCGCTCTTCTCGATGCCGGTGTGCAGGTAGCCGACGACCGCGCGCAACTGCGTGACCGTCTCGCCTTCCAGCTCCAGCACGAGCCGGAGCACGCCGTGCGTGGACGGGTGCTGCGGGCCCATGTTGATGACCATGCGGTCGTCGTGCTGGGCGTCGCCGAGAACTTCGTCCCAGTCCCCGCCGGACACGTGGTAGACGGGGCCTTCGGTGGTGTCCCGGACTTCCGCGTACTCGGCTTCCGTCGTTTCTTCGTTGATGGTCACGAGTACGACCTCCGCTGGTCCGGCGGCGGAATCTCCGCGCCCTTGTATTCGACCGGGATCCCGCCGAGCGGGTAGTCCTTGCGCTGGGGGAAGCCGTCCCAGTCGTCCGGCATGAAGATGCGGGTCAGCCCGGGGTGGCCGTCGAAGACGATGCCGAACATGTCGTAGGCCTCGCGCTCGTGCCAGTCCGCCGTCGCGTAGACCGGGACCAGGGACGGGACGTGCAGGTCGTCCATGTCCATGGTGATCTCGAGCCGGATCCGGCGGCGGTAGGTCATCGACAGGAAGTCGTAGACCGTGTGCATCCGCTGCGGAACATCGACGCCGTAGTCGACGCCGGTGACCGCCAGCAGCATCTCGAACCGCAGGCCCGGGTCGTTGCGCAGCACCTTCGCGATGTCGGCGAGGTGCTCGCGGCTGACGTAGAAGGTGATCTCGCCGCGGTCCACAGTGGTCTGGAGGACTGCCGACGGCGGGATCTTGTTGTCCGCCAACGCAGCCATGAACTCGTCGGCGAACTCGTCGAACCAGCCGCCGTACGGACGCTCCGCGGGCGGCGGGCTGTACGCGGGCAGCCGCAGGCCGCCGTAACCGGAGGTGTCCCCGCTGCCGCGGACACCGAACATGCCCTTGCGCTCGCGCCCGGCGACGACCGGTTCGGCCGCTCCGGGGCCGTGCGCTTCGAGTCCGGCTTCGGGCCGCTCCGCGCTGGACTGCGGGCCGCCGGTTTCGGGAGTCTCTTCGGGGTTCTCAGGCACCGGTGCTCACTTCTTCGCGTACTTGATCGAGGACGGGATCAGCTCGGTACGGGCCCCGCTGGCCGCGCGGATCGCGGCGCGGCGGGCGTTGATCGGCTCGTCCTGGATCTTGGCGTGCAGCTTGAGGATCGCGTCGAGCAGCATCTCCGGCCGCGGCGGGCAGCCGGGCAGGTACATGTCGACCGGCACGATGTGGTCGACGCCCTGCACGACGGCGTAGTTGTTGAACATCCCGCCGGACGAGGCGCAGACGCCCATGGAGAGGACCCACTTGGGCTCGGCCATCTGGTCGTAGATCTGGCGCAGCACCGGGGCCATCTTCTGGGTCACCCGGCCGGCCACGATCATCAAGTCGGCTTGGCGCGGCGTGGCGGAGAACCGCTCCATGCCGAAGCGCGCGATGTCGTAGCGCGAACCGCCGACCGACATCATCTCGAACGCGCAGCAGGCGAGCCCGAAGGTCGCCGGCCACAGCGAGTTCTTGCGTGCCCAGTTGACCAGTCCCTCGAGGCTGGCCAGCAGGATGCCGTTGGGGAGTTTTTCTTCCAGGCCCATGGGTTCAGTTCCAATCCAGGCCGCCGCGCCGCCACACGTAGGCGTACGCGAACCCGACCGTCACGATGAACAGCACGATCTCCACCAGGCCGAAGACGCCGAGGGCGTTGGCGTTCACCGCGAACGGGTAGAGGAACACCATCTCGATGTCGAACAGGATGAAGAGCATGGCCGTGATGTAGTAGGCCACCGGCATCCGGCCGCCGCCGACGAGCGGCTGCGGCGACGGTTCGATGCCGCACTCGTAAGCCTCGAACTTCGCGCGGTTGTACCGCTTCGGCCCGACGAGCGGACCCAGCAGCACGGAGAACACGGCGAACCCCGCCGCGAGCACGAAGAGCAGGACGAGCGGCAGATACACGTTCAGTCCGGGCGCCGCCGGTCCGGGATCGGCCTGCGCCAGCACGGGCACCATCAGCACGGGGTCTTCGCCATCCTTTCCGCGCCGCTGCGGGTTGTTCTCGGGTGGTGGTCCGAGTCCTCGGTTGCGCACCCTAAGGGAGCTGGGTCACACCGCCGAGGGTCAGGGCGCCCTTACGGCCCGTGTCCGGACCACGGCATGCTTGTGAAATAGTTCACAAGCGACTGGTCGCGGTTGTGAAGCGATTCACAAAGCATGGGGGGAGTGTAGGACGTGAGTCACACTCTTGTCCCGAGGGGTTGCGGACTAAGGCGGCCCTAACTTGACCGGAGGGTTTCCCAGGCCCACCCCGGCCCGCAATGGCGAGACCAGCGGTAAAGGCCGATTCAAGAACCGCGCCGAGACTCCTGGGCGACTCGATCTTGTGACGTATCACACTGACCGGCCGGACAACCGATTGCTCCAGCCGGGTAATGCTCCGGCCCCGGAACGCCTGTGCCGCCCCGAAACCCGCCTCTCACACGCCCCCGTCACGCCCGGCCCCAAGCGCCCCAATGTGGCATTGGGTGCATGTCACGCACCCAATGTGGCGTTCGGTGCATCTGACGCACCCAACGCCACATTGGGGGGTTTCTCAGCAGCACGGGGGCGGCGGTTCGTTCCGGCGGAGGTAGCGCGCGCCAGGCTGAGGTCAGCGCGGGCTGGGCGTGGCGCGCGCGAGAGCCGCGATCAGCCGGTCGACCCCATCGCCGCCGCGAGCGTCGTAGCAGCCGGAAAGTCCCTTGTACACCAAGGGAAGCAGCTTGTTGACCCGCAATCCGTACTTGGTGGCCGCGTGCATGATCTTCGGCTTCCCGATCAGCTTCGCGAACACGTTCCCGAGCCGGTAATACCCGCCCATCAGCTCGCCGACAGCCCGCGGATACCCCTCCAACGCCCGCTCCCGGGACGGCCCTTCCGGCCGGGCCAGCGCCTGCACCACAGCCTCGGCCGCGAGTTGCGCGGACTCCATCGCCGCGGAGATTCCCTCGCCGTTGAACGGGCTCACCATGCCTCCCGCGTCGCCGAGCAGCAGCAGCCCGTTGCGGTAATGCGGAGTCCGGTTGAACCCCATCGGCAACCCGGCGCCGCCGACCTTGCCGATCGCGTTTTCCTCGCGGTAGCCCCATTCCTCGGGCGTTCCGTCGAGCCACTGCCGCAGCAACGCGCGGTAGTCGGTGTTCCGGAAGGACGCGGAAGTCGACAGCATTCCGAGCCCGACGTTGACCGTCCCGTCGCCCAGCGGGAACGCCCAGCCGTAGCCGGGCAGCAGCTTCGGGTCGCGCGGGTCGGAGCGGTCCCACAGTTCGAGGTGGCCTTCGATGAACGGGTCGTCGTGCTTCGGGCTCTTGTAATACCGCCGCACCGCGACCCCCATCGGCCGCTTCTCGTTCTTGTCGATCCCCACGCTCAACGCGAGCCGAGCCGACACCCCGTCACAGGCAAGCACCAACGGAGCGCGGTAACTGACGGGAGTTTTCTCCGGCCCGACCTTCGCCTCGACCCCGACCACCCGGCCGGAAGCGTTGGTGATCGCGCTGGTGACAGTGGTCCGCTCGTACAACCGAGCCCCCGCCTTCACCGCGGTCTTGGCGAGCAAGTCGTCGAAGTCATGACGAGTGCGGGAGACACCGTAGGGCGGGTAGTCGGTCAGATCCGGCCAGTCGAACTCAAGCGTCAGGTCGCCGGTGAGGATCCGCAGGCCGCGGCTGCGCACCCAGCCCGCCTCTTCGCTGGTGTCGAGGCCGAGGTCGATCAACTGCTTCACGCCGCGCGGGGTCAGGCCGTCGCCGCACACCTTCTCGCGCGGAAAGACAGTCTTCTCCAGCAGCAACACATCCACCCCGGCCCGAGCGAGGTAGGTGGCCACGGTCGAACCAGCCGGTCCCGCCCCGACCACGATCACTTCAGCGTCGTGGTCTGGGCTGCGGCGGCGCGAGGTCGTCATGCTCCCGAGTTTAGGCAGGCTTCGTCGCGCGGTGGATCGCGACGACGCCGAATGTGAGGTTCAGCCATTCGACCTCGGTCCATCCGGCGCTCGCGATGATCTCGCCGAGCCCGCGCTGGTCCGGCCAGGCGAGCATCGATTCGGCCAGGTAGGAGTAGGCCTCGGGGTTCGTCGAGGACCGGCTGCCGACCCAGGTGAGCAGCTTGAGGATGAACCGCCGGTAGATGAACCGGATGGGGGCGAACGACGGCGTCGAGACCTCGCAGATCACCAGCCGGCCGCCCGGTTTGACCACGCGCAGGATCTCCGCGAGCGCGCCCTTGGTGTCGACGAAGTTCCGCAGCGCGAGCGAGATCGTGACGGCGTCGAAGCTGTCGTCGGCGAACGGGAGGCACATCGCGTCCGCGGCGACCATCGGCACGTTCCGGTGCAGGCCCGCCTTGAGCATCCCGACGGAGAAGTCGGCGGCGAGGCACCAGGCGCCGCCGCGCGCGTACTCGACGGTGGACACCCCGGTGCCCGCCGCCAGGTCGAGCACCTTCTCCCCCGGCTTGGCGTCCAGCACGCGCGCCGTGGTGGTGCGCCAGCGCCGGTCGAACCCGAACGTCATGAACGAGTTCGCCCGGTCGTAACCGGACGCGACGCCGTCGAACATCGCGGCGACTTCGTGCGGATCCTTGTCCAGGCTCGCTCGGGGCATAGGTCCGAGATTAGTCCGTCCGTGCCGCACGGTCGCGCGGGAGCAGGACGCTGGCGGCGATCAGCCAGCCGAGCCCGCCGAACCGGCCTACCGGGATCAGCGGATACAGCACCGGAGTCAGCAGCGACAGCGAAGCGAGCACCGCCGCCGCGGCGACCACCAGCCCGACGACGGACAGCCAGCGCGGCAAGAGGTTCAGGAACAACGCGGGCACCGCGATCCCGGCGATCAGCAACGCCAGCGGCACCACGAACCCCGGCCCGCCGGACGCGAACGCGAGGCTGGTCAACGCCCGCGCCACCGCAGGCGTGTCACCGGCCTGCGCGGCGGTCCAGGTGATCAGCCCGCTCATCGCGAGCGCCGCCGCGGACAGCACGCCACCGGTGAGTCCGATCACCGCTCCCGGCGCCGCGACCCCGAGCCGCCGCTGCCTGCGATAGGCCGTCGCAGCCCACACCGCCAGCGGAACCGACGCGCCGAACACCGCGAACGCGAGCAGCTGCACCACGCCCTGGTTGCCGCCGATATACGCCGCGACCTCCGCCGCGCTGGAATCCGGCCGCGTCCCCGCCGCCCCGAGCACCGCCGACGCGACGGTCAGCACCCCGAACGCCAGCGCCGGTGCCAGCAACGGCGGGCCGCCCTGCTGTCTGGTCATAGTCGTCATGGCAAACCTCCAGGTCAATTAGTTTCACTGATAGAACGATTACACTGGTGTAATAGATTGTCAAGCGATACGGTTCAGGGCATGCAAGGACCCCCGACCTTCGGCAGCGCCTTCCTGCTGGCCCAGCTGGGCGCACACGCGACCCAGCGCTTCGCCGAACGTGTCGCGGACCTGGGCCTGACGCCGCCCCAAACCGGACTCCTCCGAGCGATCGCACGCCGCCCCGGCGAGAGCCAGCAGGTGCTGGCCGCCGAACTGGGCACGCCGCCGACCCGGCTCGTCGCTTTGGTCGACGGCCTGGAGCAGCAGGGCCTGATCGAACGCCGCCGCAACCCGCAAGACCGTCGTCTCTACGCGGTTTTCCTCAGCGACAAAGGCCAGGAAACGATGGCCGCTCTGGCAAAAGCCGCCGCGGCACACGAAGACGAGCTGATGGCGGCACTGTCCACAGAGGAACGCTCAGTGCTGCGCGAACTGCTGGCCCGAGTCGCCGCCGACCACGACCTGGCCCCCGGCGTCCACCCCGGCTACCGCGCCTGACCGCCCGTCGTCCGTGAGGGGAACCCTCATTGACTCTGATTCCCTCAGGGTTCCCCTCACGGACTTTCGTCAGCCGAGCGCGGCGAGCATTCCCCGCACCGAGATCGGCCAGGCGAACTCCTCCGCCCGCGCCCGAGCGGCCGCGCGCCTGATCTCTTCAGGACTGTCCAGCAATCCGGTCACCGCACTGGCGAACGCTGGCGCGTAGTCATCCACCGCGGCCCCGCACCCCGGCCGCACGATCTCCCGCAACGCCGACGACGCCGAAACCACCACCGGCGTACCCGAAGCAAGCGCCTCCAACGCCGCCAACCCGAACGTCTCGTGCGGCCCGGGAGCCAGCGAAACATCCGCGCTGGCCAGCAACCGAGCCACCTCCCCGCGCCCAGCCAAGAAGCCGAGGAACGTCACCGGCAAGCCCCGAGCCCGCCGTTCCAACGCCCGCCGACGCGGCCCGTCGCCCGCGATCACCAGCCGCACCCGCGCCCCGGACTCGGTCAGCTCGGCGACCGTATCCACGCTCCGCTCAACGTGTTTCTCCGGCGACAACCGACCACAATGGACAATCAACGCGTCAGCGCCACCGGCCAACGCCGTCCGCCATCCCGAATCCCGCATCGACGGCGCGAAGGTAGCCAGATCCACTCCCAGCGGCACCCGCCGAACATTCGGCGCGGCGATCCGTTCGAACTCCGCGTGCGCGAAGGCAGTAGTGCAAACGACCGTGTCGTACGAGGCGGCCATCCGCCGATTGGCGACATCCGCGACGTGCCGAGCCATCGCCCCCGGCAAGAGAAACTGCTCCAGCAACCGGTCCAGCCGCTCGTGCGAGATCACCATGCTGGGCACGCCGTTGCGCCGAGCCCAGACGCCCATCCCCCGCAACGTCAGCCGATCGGACACCTCCAGCCGATCCGGCTCCAGCCGCCGCAACACCGCCCGCACCCGTTGCGGATCAACTGCGCGATAACCGCCGGTGCCGGGAATCTGCAAGGCAGGCAACGAATACCGGCACACGCCCGTCGGCAGGCTTTCCACCGCGTACCGCCGCCCGGGCACGACCAGCGTCACCCGGTGCCCGCTGGCGACGTAACCGGCACCTAGGTGGTTCAGCGCGGTCCGCAACCCGCCGGACCGCGGCCCGTAGAAGTTCGCCAGCTGGACGATGTGCATGGCTCAAGCCGCACGCGCGACTCGGCCCTGTACCGCTTCGTAGTGCCCGACCAGCTCCCGGCACACCGCGGGCCACGTCCGGCCCAGGACCACTTTCCGCGCCTTCTCGCCGAGCCGCGCCCGCAACGCCGCGTCCCGCAGGTCGTCGACCTTGGACACCAGCGCCGGGCCGAACGACTCGCGGTCGGCGGGCAGCAGATACCCGGTCCGGCCCGGCAGCACGAGGTCTTTCGGCCCGCCCGCGTCCGGCGCGAGCACCGGCAGCCCGGACGCCATCGCCTCCTGCACCGCCTGACAGAACGTCTCGTGCGGCCCGGTGTGCACGAAGACGTCGAGGCTCGCGTACGCGACCGACAGCTCGTCGCCGTACTTCGCGCCGAGGAAAGCCGCGCCAGGCAACCGTTCCCGCAGCGCGGGCAGCTCCGGTCCGTCGCCGATCACGACCACGCGCACGCCCGGCATCCCGGCCAGCACGGTCAGCCGGTCGACCTCCTTCTCCGGAGCGAGCCGTCCGACGAACCCGACCAGCAGCTCGCCGTTCGGCGCGAGTTCCGCGCGCAGCGCCGGGTCCGCGTGCGCCGGGGAAAAGCGGCTGATGTCCACGCCGCGAGCCCAGCGGTGCACGCGCGGAACGCCGTGCAGCTTCAGCTGTTCGATCGAGTCCGACGACGGCGCGAGCGTCCGGTCGGCCCGCGAGTGCAGCCGGCGCACCCAGCGCCAGGCCGCCCGCGCGCCGATGCCGAAGCCGTACGACGTGGCGAACCCGGCGATGTCGGTCTGGTAGACCGCGATCGACGGAACCCGCAGCCGTCTTGCCGCGGCGAGCCCGCGCGCGCCGACGACGAACGGCGAGGCCAGGTGCACGACGTCCGGGCCGAAATCGGCCAGCGCGGTCAGCACGGTGCGCGTCGGCAGGCCGATCGGCAGCGAGTTCACGCCGGGGAAGTCCAGCGCCGGAATGCG
The DNA here is from genome assembly GCF_040610415.1 of Amycolatopsis sp. NPDC004079. Classification (NCBI taxonomy): domain Bacteria; kingdom Bacillati; phylum Actinomycetota; class Actinomycetes; order Pseudonocardiales; family Pseudonocardiaceae; genus Amycolatopsis; species Amycolatopsis sp. NPDC004079. Next base: position 21,857 of record NZ_JBEXMH010000086.1, read on the forward strand.
CACGACCGGAGCGCCGCGGTAACTCGCCGGGCCCGGCCCCGGCGCGACGACCAGCACGTCGTGCGCGGATTCGACCAGGTGCTCGACGACCCGCAGAACGGAATTCGTCACGCCGTTCACCTGGGGCAGGAAACTTTCGGTGACTATGGCGACTCGCACAACGTCACTGTCGCAAAACCGCAGGCAGGGCGGGCCAATCCCGCGTAACCGACCGGCCAACGGCGGCGAAACACTCCGCAGCGTCCGCGATCGGGCGCCGACCGTCGAAGAATTCGCCACGACATGTCATCTTCCGGTCGTGTCCCGGACACCAGGACCGCCCAGACTAAGCAGGCATGACCCTCTTGTCCTCCAGGCCGTCGCGGCCCGTGGAACCCGGGCTGCTCTCCCGAGCACTCGAGGTCGCGGGGCGGCTGGCGAACGACGCCACCGACGTGATCACCGCGACCGCCGGCCGCGGCGCGCACCCGGCGACGCTGGATTCGCCGTTCGACTGGGTCACCGACACCGATCGGATCCTGGAACGGCACACCCGGCGCGTACTGACCGCGGAGTTCCCCGGAATCCCGGTGGTAGGCCACGAATTCGGGGCCGACCACGGCGCGGACGTCGCGGAATACCGCTGGGTGGTCGATTCGGTGGACGGCACCGCGAACTACGTCGCCGGAGTGCCTTGGTGCGCGTACAGCCTCGCCCTGGTCGACGCGAGCGGCCCCGTGGTGGGCGTGGTCGCGGATCCGTACCGGGCGCAGATCTACGCCGCCGCTCGCGGACGCGGCGCCAGGGCCAATGGGAAGCCGCTGAAGCTGGTGGACCGTTCCGGGACGGCGGGGGCGATCGTCTGCACCGAACTGGCGCGCAAGGGCCCGTGGCCGGGAATGGGCGAGTTCATCGAACGAGCGGCGGCCGCGCACGCCGGGGTGCGGGTGCTGGGGTCAGCCGCGCTGTCGATCGCACAGGTCGCGCTGGGACACGCGGCCGCGGCGGTGTTGCACAGCTACCACGAATGGGACGTCGCTGGCTCAGTCGCGATGGCGATCGAGGCGGGTGCGGTGGTGCTGGACAAGCACGGGGAGGACGCGGCGCTGCCTACGGACGGGTTGCTGGTCGCCGCGCCTGGGGTGGCTGACGAGGTCCTCGGCTGGTGGCAGGAGACCGTCGGGACCTGAGTACCTGAAGTCCGTGAGGGGAACCCCGAGGGAATCAGAGTCCGTGAGGGTTCCCCTCGCGGAGGGCCAAGAGTTCGACTACAACTCCGCGGACGACGGCTTGTCCCCGGCGGCGCGAGGCGAGTGCAGTGAGGAGTCGCTGCGTCGCGGGGCAGTGAGCTTGAAGCGGCCCCATACGACGGAGAGTGGCCGATCGTACCGATATGTCAGCCAGACAAGGATGATCAAAGTCAGGCAAATGATCCCGAGAACGAGCACAAGCAACTTCTGACCCCGCAAACAGCTCGATATGCGTAGATCTGGTTACGGGGCACGCCCCGAGACGGAAAACTTGTGCGGATCGACCTCAGGCCCTCGCGGGCACCGGTGCCGGAGCGGCAGCGGACCGGTCCCGCTTGATCAGCCTGCGCAGCCACCACAGCAGCGGGCCCGCGACCAGCCACGTGATCAGCACCGTCATCCCCACCGGCAGCAGCGTCAGCGTCGCGGTTCGACCGGCGACCCGGGTCAGTTCCGGGTTGGTCGCGTCGTACTCGATCGCCACCAGCTGGCCGGCGGCGAGACCTGACGGGTACAGCACCCCGGTCGGCGGACTGTGCACGATGCCGTCCGGGGTCTGGTACTGGATGATCGTGCGGTCGAACGCCACCGACTCGACCGTCGCGGTCGCGGTGCCCAGGTGCGATTCGATCGCGTTGTCGTTGCGGAACGCGGCGAAAACCAGGCTCACGCACATCACTGTGAGCAGCACGGCTACGCCCAACACGGCGAACCACCCGATCCGCCGCGCCTGCACACTCCTGGCTGCCACACCGAGAGTTTAGTCGGGTGCGCCGACCAGCTCGGCACGCGGCAGCCAGTGCGCCCGGTAAAGCACGTGCAGGCAGTACGTATTGACCAGCACCCGAGTTGTGCAATTCAGGTCCGAACACGCGTGGTGCGGCGTTTCCTCGCCCGGAGCAGAACCCGGAGCGAGGAAGGCGAGGTCGAAGAAGTACTCCGCCGTGAACCGGAAGACTGCCGCGCTGCCGGTCAGGAACATCGTGTCGGCGTGGATCCGGTCGTGCAGCCGGTCCCGGGTCTGCCAGTGCGGCCGCTCCACCGGACGCCGATCAGCCGGGATTCGCACCGTGTGCGGCCTGGCCGGGCCGAGCGCCGCCCTCAGCCGGGGCCAGTGCGATGCCCGCAGCTGCGCGGTGTGCTGGCTCAGTACGAGATCCAGCGGACGACCGGCGCACTCCGGCTCAGCGGGAGTCCGGCCGGCGCGCAACGGCAGGTGGATGACCGTATGCCGGGATCGCGCGGCCAGGAGCCACAGCACCCCGATCCGATACGCCGCGCGGCGGTCGACGCACATGTGCGGGTACCGGTCGTTCTCGTACAGCACCGCGGTATCCAGAGCGGGATCAGGGCGCAGCACCCGCCACTCCCGGCCGTCGAGCCGAGCGTGGCGGAGCTGCGCCCGCACTTTCATGGCCACCGAATCCTCCTTGCCGAGAGCGGAACTCTCCAGGATCCCGCAGCCAGGCAAGCGAATTTCAGTGCCGATCGGCCTCCGCCAGCGCGCGGTGGTTCGCCTGGATCTGGTCCCAGGCCTTCGGCTTCGCCGGAGCAGCGGCGAACGCACGGGCCGAGACCGTCCCATTAGGACCGACCGCGGGCTTGCCCTTGGTGAACAGCCAGGTCTGGAACAGCTCCTGCAACGGCTTGCCCGACACCTTCTCCGCGAGCGCCACGAAGTCCGGGATCACCGCCGCCTTGCCGGCCTTCGCGACCTGCCACTGCTGCAGGATCGAGAAGAACGCGTCGTCGCCGACCGTCTTGCGCAGCGCCTGCACGGCCATCGCGCCCCGGTCGTACACCGCGCGGTCGAACTGCTTCGGCTCGCCCGGGTCGCCCGGCAGGACCTGCCAGAACGGGTCGTCGGCGGCGTAGGAGTCGTACGCGTACTGCGCGAGTTCCGCGGTCGTGCCCTCGCCTTGGTGCTCCGACCACAGGTACTCGGCGTAGGACGCGAAGCCCTCGTTCAGCCAGATGTCGCTCCACTTGCCCAGCGAAACGTTGTCGCCGAACCACTGGTGTGCGTTTTCGTGCGCGATCAGCGTGGTGTTGGCGCCGGCGGCGAAGTTGCGCGCGCCGTAGGTCGGCCGGGTCTGGTTTTCCAGCGAGAAGGTGATCCCGCTGGTCACGACGCCGCCCTCGGCCTCGAACGGATACGGCCCGAACTTCGACGCCAGGAACTCGTCGACCTCCGGCGTCCGCTCCACGCTCGCCTTGGCCGCGTCGAGCGAGTCGCCGAGATCCGCGCCGTAGGCGGTGATGAACGGTTTGCCGTCCGGCGTGGTGGACTGGACCACGTCGTACTTGCCGACGACGAACGACGTCAGGTAGGTCGCCTGCGGCTTGGTGCTGCGCCAGTTCCACCGCGTCCAGCCCGCGCGCTTCTTGGTCTTCTTCACGAGCGTGCCGTTCGTGATGGCGGACAGGCCGTCCGGAGCCTCGATCGACACGTCGTAAGTCGCTTTGTCGGTCGGGTGGTCGTTGGAGGGGAACCACCACTGCGCGCTCTGCGGCTCGTCGACGCCGAGCGCCCCGAAAGCGCCCTTCTTCCACGTGTTCAGGCCGCCGACCTTCTCCGTCGACGGGCTGTCGGAGTAGCTCACGACGACCGTCGCGGACTGGCCCTTCAGCAGCGGCTGCGCCGGGGTGATCACCAGCTCGCCGTCGCCGTTTTGGTTGGCGAACTGCGCGGGCCGGTTGTTCACCAGCACGTTCGACGCCTTGAGCGCGAAGTCCAGGTCGAACCGCGAGAGGTCCTGCGTCGCGGTGAGCAGCAGCGTCGTGGTGCCCGACAGGACGTCGGTTTCCGGCTGGTAGCTCACGCGGATGTCGTAGTGCTGCACGTCGGTGCCGCCGTTGCCGGCGTTCGGGTAGTACGGGTCGCCGACGCCGGGCGCGCCCGGTGCCGGCACTGCCGAAGCGGTGCCCGCCAGCAGCACCGTCGCGACTCCAGCCGCAACCGCCCCGATTCCGGCCCGAGTTCTCGATCGCATTGTTCCTCCAAGGTGGCCAATGCGACCGAACGTATCCACGTCAGCACCGCACAGGTACGTCCGAAGGACGGGTTCTTACCCACTGGGAAGATCAACCAGATTCGGCGATCCACCACGCGATGGCGATCGGAATGCCGTACAGGATCGGGCCCGCGTACAGCCCCGGCCACGGCCCCCAGCCGCGTCGCGCGGCCAGCCCGGCCATCGCGAACGAGCCGCCGATCGCCGCGAACCAGCCGACCCACGGCAGCGAGGCGACCGCCTGCTGCCCGGCCGCGCTGCAGATCGCCCTGCTGTCCCCGGCGAAGCAGTTGTCGCTGGCCATCACCAGGAACGACGAGAAATACGAGCACACCAGCCCGACCAGGGCCAGCGCCGCCACCGCCGCGCTGAACCAGGCCCACCGGCCTCGCGGGCGCAGGTCCGCCTCGTTCACGAAATCCCCCATTTTCACCGGCCCCCGCCGGTTAAACCGTCCCCACCGCTTCCGCGACCGCCGACTTCAGCCGCGCGTGGAGATTCCGGTGCTGAGCCCGGTCAACCCGGACCTCGACCACTCGCAGGCCCGGCGCCGGCCGCAACGCGGCACGGAATTCTTCGACCGTCTCGGCCAGGACGTGCGGCACCCGGTAGCCCGCGCAGAGCGCGCCCAGATCAGCGCCGTGCGGCGTGCCGAAGACGCGCTCGAAGCTCGCCGAGTGTTCCGGCGCGCCCTGCTCCAGCAGCGAGAAAATGCCGCCGCCGTCGTCGTTCAGCACCACGATCGTCAGGTCCGGCAGCTGCTCCGCGGGCCCGGTGAGCAGGCCGGACGCGTCGTGCAGGAACGTCAGGTCGCCGAGCAGCGCGTACGACGGCGCGCGGTGCACGGTGGCCGCGCCGATGGCCGTCGACACCGTGCCGTCGATCCCGGCGACGCCGCGGTTGCGGTGCACCAGGACGTCCGGACGCAGCCGTCCGGCCAGCGCGACATCGCGCGTCGGGTTCGAGGAGCCGACCACCAGCAGCGCGCCTTCCGGCAACGCGTCGACCAGCTCGGTCGCCACCCGCACGCCGCTCGGCCACGGCTCGGCGGCCAGCGCCGTCGAAACCGCTTGGCTGGCCGCGGCGTCGGCGCGCTGCCAGCTCGCGAGCCACTCCGGGTCGGCGGGCTTCGTCGGCTCGGCGAACCACTGCCCGACCTGGCGGACGTTGTGCGCGGGCGCGGGCCAGTCCGAATCCGGACGCACCAGCAGCACCTCGACCTCAGGGTCCGACAGCACCTTCTGCACCTGCCGGAACACCGTCGGACGGCCGAGGCACAGCACCTGCTCGGGACGGTGCCGCGAGATGAATTCCTCGACGCCCAGCAGCCAGGCGCCGGACGACATCGCGGTCGCGCCGGACAGGCCGAGCCCGCCGGTCTCCGAAACCACCGGCCAGCCGTGCTGTTCGGCCCATTCGCTGGCCGCCTGCGCGCCGGTGTCGCACGCGATCACCAGGCCGTGCCGCGCCGAGGGCACCACGAACGAGGGCAGCGCGCCGAAGTCCGGCAGCTCGGTCCAGCGTTCGCCGTCCGGGCGGCCTTCGAGCGATTCGTACCACTGCCCGTCATCGTCGAGATCCGGCACGAGCGGCTCGCGGAACGGGATGTTCAGGTGCACCGGCCCGCAGCGCCACTCGCCGTACGCGGCGTTCCACGCGCGGCAGATCTGGCTGCGCCAGTAGGAGTTCTGCCCGGCCCGGCGCTCGGCGACGGCCAGCTCGTCGAAGTAGCGGACCGCGTCGCCGTACAGCTCGTACTGGTTGATCACCTGGCTCGCGCCGGCGGAACGCAGCTCGGGCGGACGGTCGGCGGTGAGCACGATCAGCGGCACGCCCGCCCGGTCGGCCTCCAGCACGGCCGGGTGGAAGTTCGCCGCCGCGGTGCCGGAAGTGCAGACCACCGCCGCCGGACGGCCGGTGCGCGCCGCGATGCCGAGCGCGAGGAACGCCGCGCCGCGCTCGTCGATGCGGACGTGCAGCTTCAGCCGTCCCGACGCGGCGGCGTCGTAGAGCGCGATGGACAGCGGCGCGTTGCGAGATCCTGGACACAACACCACGTGCGAGACGGTGTTGCGGACGAGTTCGTCGACGATGACCCTGGCCTGCGCGGTGGAGGGGTTCACCGGCAAGCCCCAGCTAGGGCGCCGTCCGACGGGCTCTCCCCCGGGGCGGCGTCGTCAGGCACAGCGATCATGTCCACAGGTCCTATTCTCCCAAACGTGGATGACGCCCGAGTTTCCGAGCTGTTCGACCCCGCCGCCTGGTCCGAGGTCGAAGGGTTCTCCTTCACCGACATCACCTACCACCGTTCGCGAGATGCCCGCTCCGGCAAACGGGTGGTCCGGATCGCTTTCGACCGTCCGGAGGTCCGCAACGCCTTCCGCCCGCACACCGTCGACGAGCTCTACCGGGCGCTCGACCACGCCCGGATGAGCTCGGACGTCGGCTGCGTCCTGCTCACCGGCAACGGCCCGTCGCCCAAGGACGGCGGCTGGGCGTTCTGCTCCGGCGGTGACCAGCGTATTCGCGGACGCTCCGGGTATCAGTACGCGAGCGGGGAGACCTCGGACACGGTCGACCCGGCGCGGGCGGGCCGGCTGCACATCCTCGAGGTCCAGCGGTTGATCCGGTTCATGCCGAAACCCGTGGTAGCCGTGGTGCCGGGCTGGGCGGCGGGCGGCGGGCATTCGCTGCACGTCGTGTGCGATCTCACCCTCGCCTCGGCCGAGCACGCGCGGTTCAAGCAGACCGACGCCGACGTCGGCTCGTTCGACGCGGGCTACGGTTCGGCGGGCCTCGCCCGGCAGGTCGGGCAGAAGTTCGCGCGGGAGATCTTCTTCCTCGGCCGCGACTACACCGCCGAGCAGATGCAGCGGATGGGCGCGGTCAACGAGGTCGTTCCGCACGCCGAACTGGAGCGGGTCGCGCTCGAATGGGGCTGGACGATCATCGGCAAGTCGCCGACCGCGCAGCGGATGCTGAAATACGCGTTCAACGCGATCGACGACGGGCTCGTCGGACAGCAGCTGTTCGCCGGTGAGACCACCCGGCTGGCGTACATGCAGGACGAGGCCGTCGAAGGCCGCGACGCGTTCCTGGAGAAGCGCGACCCGGACTGGTCCGGCTACCCGTACTACTACTGACCTCGTGAGTGTTTATGCCGGTTCTGACCGGCATAAACGCTCGCAAGACCCAGCCGGAGCCCCTTGGTGCACGTTTCCCGCCTAGACGGCAGCCCCGCCGCCCTGGCCGCCCTGGACGCGGCCCTCGCCGCCGCCCTGGACGGCGGCGAGGCGGTTCTCCCCTTGAACTCCGCCGACCCGTCGGCCCCAGCCCTCATCGAAGCGATGGCCCCGGAGCAGCCGGTCGAGCCGGACACCGCCGTAGTGATCGCCACGTCCGGGTCCACCGGAGCGCCGAAGGGAGTGCTGCTGTCGCCGCGAGCGCTCACCGCGTCCGCGACTGCCACGCACGCCCGGCTCGGCGGCCCCGGGCACTGGCTGCTCGCCACGCCCGCGCACTACATCGGCGGCCTGCAGGTCCTGATCCGGGCGCGCCTGGCAGGCACGAAACCGGCGTTCCTGACCGGCACCGGCTTCCGTCCGGACGAGTTCGCCGCCGCGGCCGCGCCGGTCTTGGCGGAGAACGGCCCGCGCTACACCGCGCTCGTGCCGACTCAGCTAGTCCGGCTGCTCGACGACGGCGGCGCTGGCCTGGCCGCCGCGAAGGCGTTCGACGGAATCATCCTGGGCGCCGCCGCGACCTCGCCGAAGCTGCGCGCGCAAGCGGCCGAGGAAGGCGTGCCGATCGTTCCCTCGTACGGGATGAGCGAGACCGCCAGCGGCTGCGTCTACGACGGCATTCCGCTCGACGGTGTGAGCGTGGAACCCGACGCCGACGAGCGGCTGTGGATCTCCGGCCCGGTGCTTTCGCACGGCTACCGCCTCGCGCCGGAACTGACCGCGGAGTCGTTCCGGGACGGCCGGTTCCGTACCTCCGACCGCGGCCGCCTGCTGCCCGACGGCCGGGTCGAAGTGCTCGGGCGGGCGGATGACGTGATCAACACCGGCGGGGTCAAAGTGTCCGCCGCCGCGATCGAACGCCTGCTCGGCGCGCAGCCCGGGGTGCGGGACGCCTGCGTCGTCGGCATTCCCGATCCGCAGTGGGGCGAGGCGGTTGTCGCCATGGTGGTGGCCTCGGCAGACGAGGCCGCGCTGCGCGCCGCTGTCCGAGCTGAGCTGGGTGCCGCCGCGACGCCGAAACGCATCGAGTTCGCCGACGAGCTGCCCCTGCGCGGGCCGGGGAAGATCGACCGCCAGGCAGTCCGGTCCCGACTCGTTCCGTGAAGGACTCCTTGAGGGAATCTGATTCCCTCAAGGAGTCCTTCACGGACCACAACCCGGCTTCCGTTCCCGGGTCCTCGGCTG
>NZ_JBEXMH010000087.1:0-29721 GCF_040610415.1 Amycolatopsis sp. NPDC004079
GTTCTTGTCAAGGCGGGAAAGATGCCTTGACAAGCACCTCCGCGCCGCGTTTTTGGCTTCGTATCGGGGTGCGGGGGTGGTGTGGGTGCCTCGCTCGTTGGGTGCGCGGGCTGCGGTTTCGGGCTGGGGCTAGCGCCCCAATGTGGCGTTGGGTGCATGTGACGCACCGAACGCCACATTGGGTGCGTTGCGGCGGCGGGGGCGGGGCGTGAGGGGAACCCTGAGGGAATCTGATTCCCTCAGGGTTCCCCTCACGGACTTCGCTAGAGCTTGACTGGGTAGACCGGTTCCGGGATTTCCGGCTTGATGCGGTGTTCCACGAAGATTCCGTGCCACAGCATGAAGACCAGGAGCGCCCACAGCTGGCGGCTGCGGTCCAGTTGGCCTTCCTTGTGCTCGTCGAGCAGGCGCAGCACGGCGTTCTTGTCCAGCAGCTCGTCGGTCTTCGAGTCGTTGATGATGCCGCGGGCCCAGTCGTACATCTCGTTGCGCAGCCACAGGCGGATCGGCACCGGGAAGCCGAGCTTCTTCCGGTTCAGCACGTGGCCGGGGATGATTTTCGCCAAAGCCTGGCGCAGCGCGTACTTCGTCGTGCCGTGGGCGAGTTTCTGGTCCAGCGGGATCGAGGCGGCGACCTTGAACACCTCGGCGTCCAGGAACGGCACCCGCAGTTCCAGCGAGTTCGCCATGGTGACCTTGTCCGCCTTGACCAGGATGTCGCCGCGCAGCCAGGTGTAGAGATCGACGTGCTGCATCCGGGCCACGGGGTCCCAGCCGCGGGACACGTCGTACCAAGGGGCGGTGACGTCCTTGAAGCCGACGCCTTCCTCGTACGTTCGCAGCACCGCGCGCAGCTGCTCGTCGCGGAAGTTGCGGGCGTTGCCGTAGTAGCGGTCTTCCAGCGGAAGCGCGCCGCGGCGCAGGAGGTCCTTGCCTCGGGTGCCTTCGGGGATCTTCGTGGACACCTTGCCCAGCAGCTTGCGTACGCTGCCGGGGATTTTTTCGAACGGGGCCAGCGAGATCGGCTCGCCGTAGATCGTGTAGCCGCCGAACAGTTCGTCCGCGCCTTCGCCGGACAGCACGGCCTTCACGTGCTTGCGCGCCTCGCGGGCGATGAACCACAGCGGGACCAGCGCCGGGTCGGCGACCGGGTCGTCCAGGTACCAGACGATGAGCGGCAGCGCTTCCATCATCTCGTCCGCCGACACCGTGCGGACCACGTGCTTCACGCCGATCGCGGCGGCCGATTCCGCGGCCACGTCCACCTCGGAGTAGCCCTCGCGCTCAAACCCGGTGGTGAACGCGATGAGGTTCGGGTTGTGCTCCTTCGCGAGCGTCGCGGTCGCGGTGGAGTCGATGCCGCCGGAGAGGAACGCGCCGACGGTGACGTCCGGGTCGGAGATCATGTGCTTGCCGACGGAGTCGCGCATCACGTCGGCGATGCGCTCGTACAGCGCGTCGGCCTCGGCTTGGCCGTTGACCGGCTTCGCGGCGAACTTCGGGTGGAAGTAGCGGGTGAACTCGGTCTTCCCGCCCGGCGAGAGCCGGAACGAGGTGCCGGATTCGACGCGGCGGATCGCGGTGTGCAGCGACTCCGGCTCCGGCACGTACTGCAGGACCAGGTAGTGCTGCAGGGCCTTGCGGTCCAGCTCCTGCGCGACGCCGAGCGTGTCCGACAGCTCCAGCAGGCTCTTCTTCTCGCTGGAGAACGCGGTGCCCTTCGGGCCGGCGCTGTAGTAGAGCGGCTTGATGCCGAACGGGTCGCGCGCGCCGAAAACCACCTTTTCGGCCGAATCCCAGATCAGGAACGCGAACATGCCGCGCAGCTTTTCGACCGCTTTGTCGCCGAGGTAGTGATATGCCGCGACGATCGCCTCGCCGTCGCCTTCAGTGGCGAATTTCGCACCGAATTTTTCGGCCAGCTCGTCGCGCAGTTCGCGGTAGTTGTAGATCTCGCCGTTGAAGTTCAGCGTGTACCGGCCGGGAGCCTCTGGCGGACCCCACACCAGCGGCTGGTGCGCGTGGTCGACGTCGATGAAGGCGAGCCGGTTGAAGCCGTACACGACCTCGGCGTCGGCCCAGGTGTCCTGCTCGTCAGGGCCGCGGTGGCGCTGGCAGCGCATCGCCGCGCCGACGCTCGCGCGGGCGTCCGCGGCGTCGTTTTCGGTCGCGCAGATCAGTCCAAGCAGGCCGCACACGTGTACTCACACACCTCAGGGTCGGGCCGGTCCGGGGAAGGGCCCAGTATGCCGGGGCGGGGCGCGTCGCCGGGAATGCGGGTGACGCGCGGCGCAACTGGTCACCCCTTGGTCAGCGGGAGCGGCCAACTCGGCTAGGCTCCGCCTGTCACGAAGATCGGTCGAAGAAGGCCCGGTGTGAGAGGGCCTGTTGGGTGAAAGGGCAGGGCGCAGTGGGAAAACCAGAGCGCACCCCGGTGGGTAAGCGGGTCGGGCGTGTCGCCGCGCTGGCCGTGCTGGTGGCGCTGACCGCGACGGGCTGCTCGGGAGACGAGATCCTCCGCTTCGGCTGGCCCAAGGGCGTCACGCCGCAGGCCGACCAGATGCGCACTCTCTGGACGTGGACGGTCGTCGCCGCGCTGGTCGTCGGCGCGATCGTGTGGGCCCTGATCTTCTGGACCGCGATCTTCCACCGCAAGAAGAAGGGCGCGGCCGCCGAAGGCCCCGAGGACCTGCCCCGGCAGTTCCAGTACAACATCCCGCTGGAGATCTTCACGGTCGTCCTCCCGACGATCATGGTCTGCGTGCTGTTCTTCTTCACCGCGACGACCGAGAGCAAGGTCCTCGACAAGAAGCCGAACCCGGACGTCGTCGTCGACGTGATCGCCTTCCAGTGGAACTGGGAGTTCAAGTACGAGGGCGATGCCGCCAAGCGCGCCGACGGCACCCAGGTGAGCACCGTCGGCTCCTCCGGCGAGATCCCGCTGCTCGTGCTGCCGACCAACAAGACGATCGAGTACCGGCTCCGCTCGACGGACGTCATCCACTCGTTCTGGGTCCCGGAGTTCAACTTCAAGCGCGACGTCATGCCGGATCCGGAGAAGAACAACCAGGACAGCTCGTTCCAGAACTCGATCGACCGCGAGGGATCGTTCGTCGGCCGCTGCGCCGAGCTGTGCGGGACGTACCATTCGGTGATGAACTTCGAGGTGCGGGCCTTGTCCCCGGACAAGTACGACCAGTACCTCAAGCTGCGCGCCGCGACGAACCCGAAGACCGGCAAGCCGAACACCGCGTCTGAAGCGCTGGCGTCGATGAACTGCGGCGAGCTGTGCAGCCCGTACGCGGTGACCACGAAGCCGTTCAACACCGACCGCACCGCGCGCACCGCGTCCAACTGACGGCGAACCAGAAGGAGCAGGGGACCAATCCCATGAAGGTCGAAGCCCGGATTTTCTACCTGGTGGCGGGGTTTGCCGTCCTCATGACCGCCGTCTACTGGGTCATGACCGCGCTCTTCGCCACCAACAAGCAGGCCGAGCCGGTCGGTATCGTCGCGCTGTTCCTGACCGGTGGCCTGGCGTTCCTCGCCGGCAGCTACATGCAGTTCGTGTCCCGCCGGATCGAGGACCGTCCGGAGGACCGCGAGGACGCCGAGATCAGCGACGGCGCCGGCGAGCTGGGCTTCTTCAGTCCGGGCAGCTACTGGCCGGTCGCGCTGGCCGCGTCGGCCGGTCTGGCCGGCCTCGCCCTCGCGTTCTTCCACATCTGGCTCCTCGTGATGGCGCTTGTGGCGCTGCTCATCGCCGTGGGCGGGCTGGTGTTCGAGTACCACACCGGTCCCGAGCACGACTGAGTTTTCCGCTTCACCGAGACGCCCGGCTGGGAATTCCCGGCTGGGCGTTTCGCGTATCCGCCTTGGCTCGCTGCGGAGCCAGCGCCGCGGCGAGCACCGCCAGCATCCCGAGTCCTTCGGGCCAGGTGAGCCGGTGGCCGAACGCCAGCATGTCCACCACGACCGCGACCACCGGGTACAGGTAGGACAGCAGCGCGACCGTCGTGGTCGGCAGCTTGCCGATGCTGGCGTACATCAGCACGTACATCACCGCCGTGTGCACCGTGCCCAGGAGCAGGAGCCACAGCAGCCCTGGAGCCGAACTCGGCAGCGGTGTGAAGATCAGCGCGGGCGCGAGCACGATCGCGCCGACCGTCAGCTGAACCGCGGCGAGCAGATGCGGCCGGATGTGCTTGAGCTGCTTCGCGATGAACGACGCACCGGCGTAGAGCAGGGCCGCGCCGAGCGCGAGCGCGATCCCGGCGAGCCGGACCGGGTGTCCGTCATCTCCTTGTGCGGAAAGGGAAATCACGACAACTCCGGCGAACGCCACGCCTGCTCGCATGAGGTGCGAACGGCCGACTTTCTCGCCGAGGAACATCGCCGCCATTCCGACCAGGATCAGCGGTTGGGTGTGGTAAACGACGGTGCTGACGCCGATGGACGACAGCGAGTAGGACGCGAACAGCAGCACCCAGTTGCCCACCAGCAGCAGTCCGCCCGCGACGGCGAGCAGCAGGTCGCGGCGGGTCGGCCGCCAGTCGCGGAACCAGCCGCGGGCGAGGGACCACACGACCAGCAGGACGCCGCCGACGAGGCAGCGGGCGAACGCGACCGCCGGGGCGGCCGCACCGCTTTCGAGCACGACCGCGCCGATCGTTCCGGACAACGCCATCGCCGCGGACCACTGCAGGACCGGGCGGGATTCGGGGTTCTTCATGCGTTCCAGATTCGCCTTCGCGGCGACGCTCAACCAGTGTCAGAGATGACAATGACCGCAAAACTTGTGACATCCTGGGCGGCATGGACGTAGAACGGGTCGCCGTACTGCTCGCGGACCGGGTTTCGCCGTTCGAGCTGGGTGTCGCGTGCGAGGTGTTCGGCACCGACCGCAGCGCGGACGGCATCCCCGGCTGGGACTTCGGCGTGTGCTCGCCGAATGGGGCGGAAGTGGCCAGCTGGTCCGGATTCGGCCTTGCCGGACTCCGTGATCTCGACTTCGCGGCGTCAGCGGACTTGGTGATTGTGCCCACCCAAGCGCCGCGGACCGCGCCGCCGCCGGAGCCGGTGCTGGACGCGTTGCGCGCGGCTCGGGAACGCGGCGCGTGGGTGGCCGGGTTCTGCGCGGGAGTGTTTTCCCTTGGCTACGCGGGCCTTCTGGACGATCGTCGCTGCACGGTGCACTGGATCTACGAGCCGGAATTCCGTCGCCTGTTTCCCGCCGCGGAAGTAGACCCGCAAGCCCTCTACGCGGACGACGACGGCGTGTTCACCAGTGCTGGCACGGTCGCCGCGGTGGATCTGTGCCTGCACCTCGTGCGGCGGTTGCGCGGCGTTGCGGCGGCAACGGCGCTGGCCCGGCGGATGGTGGCCGCGCCGCACCGCGCCGGCGGGCAGGCGCAGTTCGTGCAGGCACCGGTGCCCGCGACGGCCGCGCCGGACGACGCGGTGGTCGCCGAGGCACTCGAATGGGTGGAACGGCGGTTGGATCAGCCGTTCACGGTCGCGGAGCTGGCTCGCCGCAGCGGATTGGGGGAGCGGACGTTCCTGCGCCGGTTCTCCGCCGCCACCGGGACGACGCCGCATCGCTGGCTGACCGAACGCCGCCTCGACCGGGCACAGGCGCTGCTGGAGGAGGGGCGGTTGTCGGTGGAGGACATCGCCGCGGCGTGCGGGTACGCGTCGGCGGCCGCGTTGCGGCACCAGTTTTCGCGGCTGCGCTCGACTACGCCCAGCGCTTACCGGACCGCCTTCCGCTCCTGACCCCGGGCTGCCCACGGGCGTGCGGTTCGTCCGTGAGGGGAACCCTGAGGGAATCAGAGTCCCGCAGGGTTCCCCTCACAGACAGCTGGCGGAGCCGGGCCGCCCAGCGCTCACGAACGCGGTATCAGCGGCCAGCCGAGGAGAACGCGATCCAGCGGTCCAGCAGCGTCGCTGCCGCACCGCTGTCGATGGCCTGGCGTGCTCGGTCCAGCCCAGCCGCCAAATCGTCCTCGAGCGAATCGGAGAAGCCCGTGAACGCGGCCAGCGCGGCAGCGGCGTTCAGCACCACCGCGTCGCGCACCGGGCCGGTCTTGCCGCTGACCAGTTCCCGGACGACCTCCGCGTTCGCCGCCGCGTCGCCGCCGCGCAGGTCTTCGGCCGTGGCGCGCGGGATGTCGAGCGCTTGCGGGTCGAAGGTGCGTTCCGTCACCGTTCCGCCGGAGACCACCAGCACCGACGTCGTCGTGGTGGTGGTGATCTCGTCCAGTCCGTCGTCGCCGCGAGCCACCAGTACCGACATCCCGCGCTTGGCGAAAATCTCCGCCAGGGCACGGGTTTTGTCGGCGTAGGCGCACCCGATCAGCGCGCTTTGCGGCTGCGCAGGGTTGGTCAGCGGGCCCAGCAGGTTGAACGTGGTCGGCACGCCCAGTTCGCGCCGCGGCGGGCCGGTGTGCCGGAACGCCGGGTGGAACGCCGGGGCGAAGCAGAACCCGATGCCGATCTCCTCGAGCGACGCGAGCACCGCCTCGGGCGGCAGGTCGATCTTCACGCCGAGGGTTTCCAGCACGTCGGCCGCGCCGGACTTCGACGACGCGCTCCGGTTGCCGTGCTTGGCCACCGGCGCGCCCGCCGCCGCCGTGACGATCGTCGCCATCGTGGAGATGTTCACCGAGTTCGACCGGTCGCCGCCGGTGCCGACGATGTCCACCGCGGGACGGCTCAGCGTGATCCGCCGGGCGTGCGACAGCATCGCGTCGGCCATGCCGGAGATCTCCGCGGGCGTTTCGCCCTTGGCGCGCAGCGCGACCGCGAAGCCGCCGATCTGCGCCTGCCCGGCACTGCCGGACATGATCTGGTCCATCGCCCACGCCGTGTCCTCCGCGGACAGGTCCTCGCCGGCGATGAGCCGGGTGAGCAGCGCGGGCCAGGTGTGCGGGGTGGCGCCCACCGGGCTCAGCCGCCGTTGACGGCGGGGACCCGCCCGGCGCGCAGCACGCCGGCGATGGTCTCCGCCGCGGTCAGCGGGTCGAGCGGGTGCACCAGCACCGCGTCGGACAGCGCCCAGGTGGCGAGCCATCGGTCGTCGCGGCGGCGGACGGCCACCACGATCGGCGGGCAGTCGTCGATCTCGTGCTTGAGCTGGCGGGTCAGCCCGATGCCGCCGGTCGGCTGGGCCTCGCCGTCGAGGATCGCGAGGTCGACCGAGCCCGCGTCCATTTCGGCGAGCACGTCGGCGATGCCGGACGCCTCGACCCACTCGACGCGGCCGAGGTCGGCCGCCGGGCGCCTGCCGACGGCGTTCATGATCGCCTCGCGGACCTCGGCCTTGTGGCTGAACACCAGGATCCGCTGGGACTGCTCGCTCATTGAGCACGCCTCCGTCTCGTCACGGGTGGAACAGCCGCGATCGTATCCGCCGAGACGCATCTCACGCCGACGCGGTGGGCGAGTCACCCGGTTGCCGCGCCTCCCAGCCCGGCGCGTCGCCGCCGAGCCGCTGCGCCAGCCCGGCCATCCGGGACCGTTCCTGGGCGCAGTGCAGGGCGTCCAGCACCTGCACCCGCCGCGCGTGCGCCAGCACCCGGTCGCCGTCGCGGCTCTGCTCGCGCAGGTCGTAACCGTCCTGGGCGAGAATCGCCGCCGCCTCTTCGATCCGGTCCGCCGGAAGGACGAGGTGATGCACCAGCACCGCGGGCGCTTCGCTTGCCCAGCCGGGTGAATCGGCGAGCACCGCGGAGTCCGCGACGGCCGGGTCGAACGCCGAAACGACGACCCGCAGACCGGGCGCGTCCGGGTCGAGAACCGCGTTCTCCGGCTTTCTCACCAGGTCACGGAGCTTCTCCAGCCAACTCACGAGTAGCTCCTTCCGGTGCTGGTCCGCCTCTCGCGCGCGGGTGTGACGCGAAGCTCCCACGACCCGCCGCAGACCCGGCGGGCGGGGTGCCCGCACGAGAGGACATAATGCGATTCGTGACAACGGCAGCTCCCACCATCAGCCAGCGGGTCCACTCGCTGAACCGGCCGAACATGGTCAGTGTCGGCACCGTCGTGTGGCTGTCCAGCGAACTGATGTTCTTCGCCGGACTGTTCGCCATGTTCTTCACCGTCAAGGCGCAGAACCCGGCCGGGGCGTCCTGGCCGCCGCCGTTGCACGGCGAGGAGTTCCACCTCAACGTCGCGTACGCGATCCCGTTCACGGTGATCCTCGTGCTGTCGTCGCTGACCTGCCAGTTCGGCGTGTTCGCCGCGGAGCGGGGCGACGTCTACGGGCTGCGGCGCTGGTACATCGTGACGCTGATCATGGGCGCGATCTTCGTGGCCGGGCAGGCGAACGAGTACCACAATCTCGTCGAGGAGGGGCTGACGATCCCGTCCGGCCCGTTCGGCACGGTGTTCTACCTCGCGACCGGTTTCCACGGCCTGCACGTGATCGGCGGGCTCATCGCCTTCGTGTTCCTGCTGATCCGCACGAAGCTCAGCAAGTTCACTCCGGCACAGGCCACCTCGGCGATCGTCGTGTCGTACTACTGGCACTTCGTCGACATCGTGTGGGTCGGCCTCTTCGCGGTGATCTACATCCTTCCCTGATCCCCGCACCGCCCACCACAAAACGGCCTGAACTGACAGCAAGGGTTGCCGCAAGATGACCACCAGCACCAAATCCTCGGAGCGCCGGTTCCGCGCGCGCTCGAAGATGCGCAGGCGCCTCGCGGGCGTGCTCGCACTCGGCGTCGCCCTGGTGGGGGCCGGCGCCCTGTACGCCGTCTTCGCCCCGGAACCGCAGACCGCGCAGGCACAGGGCGACCCGGCGCTGCTGCGCCAGGGCGAGCAGGTCTACAACAACACCTGCATCGAATGCCACGGCGCGAACCTCGAGGGCGTCAAGGACCGCGGTCCGAGCCTCATCGGCATCGGCGACGCGGCCGTCTACTTCCAGACTTCCTCCGGCCGGATGCCCGCGGCGCGCCAAGAAGCGCAGGCCGCCCGCAAGCCGCCGAAGCTGACCCCGAGCGAGATCGACGCGGTCGGCGCCTACGTGCAGGCGCACGGCGGCGGCGCGCAGCGTCCGGAGGAGCGCGGCGAGGCGCTGCGCGGGAACGACCCGGCGCGCGGCGGCGAGCTGTTCCGGCTCAACTGCGCCTCGTGCCACAACTTCACCGGCCGCGGGGGCGCGCTGTCGGCGGGCAAGTACGCGCCGCCGCTCGACCCGGCCACCGAGGAACAGATCTACGACGCGATGCTCACCGGGCCGCAGAACATGCCGAAGTTCTCCGACCGCCAGCTCAGCGTGGAAGAGAAGAAGGACATCATCGCCTACGTCAAGTCGGTGTCCGACGGCAACAACGACCCGGGCGGCAACGGTCTCGGCGGGGTCGGCCCCGCCTCCGAAGGCGTCATCGCCTTCGTCGTCGGAATCGGCGCGCTCGTCGGCATTACGCTGTGGATTGGATCGAAGGCATGAGTGCCGAAGGGCCCAAGCCGCCCTCGGAGGCGGAGCTGGCTGAGATGGACCGCGACGAGCTGCTCAAGCTCGGCGGTCAGCTGGACGGCGTGGAAATCGTCGACTACCCGGAACCGTGGCCGGTCGAGGGCACCCGCGCGGAGCGGCGCGCACAGCGCCTCGTCGCGTTCTGGTTCTCCCTGTCCGCGCTCGCCGGCCTGGCGTTCGTGGTCGTGATGGCCTGGCCGAAGTGGTGGGAGTACAAGGACCCGAGCGACCCGAGCGGGCACTCGACCTACAGCCTCTACACCCCGGCGCTCGGCGTCACGCTCGGTCTCGCGGTGCTGTCGCTCGGCATCGGCGTGATCCTCTACACCAAGAAGTTCGTCCCGCACGAGACCTCGGTGCAGCAGCGCAGCGACGGCCCGTCGACCGCGGTCGACCGGGCCACCATCCTGGCCCACCTCGCCGACGCCGGGACCCGCAACGGCATCGCCCGCCGGTCGCTGATCAAGCGCACCGCCGGCGCGGGCGCGGGTGCGCTCGGCCTCGCGGTCGCGGCGCTCCCGATCGCGTCCTTCATCAAGGACCCGTGGAAGGACACCGAGAACAAGGACGGCCTCTGGCACACCGGCTGGCTGCCGAACTTCAAGGGCGAGAAGGTCTACCTGCGGCGCAACACCGGCAACCTCGAGGCGGACGTCAAGGAAGGCGTCGCCCTGGTCAAGGCCGAGGACCTCGACGCGGGCGCGATGGAGACGGTCTTCCCGTACCGCGAATCGGAGAAGGGCGACGAGAAGGCCCTGTCCGAGGCGCTGATGCGCGTCGACAACCCGGTCATGCTCATCCGGCTGCGCCCGACCGACGCCTCGCGCGTCGTCAAGCGCAAGGGCCAGGAAGACTACAACTTCGGCGACTACTACGCGTACACGAAGATCTGCAGCCACGTCGGCTGCCCGACCTCCCTGTACGAGCAGCGCACGAACCGCATCCTCTGCCCGTGCCACCAGTCGCAGTTCGACGCCCTGCACTACGCGAAGCCGATCTTCGGCCCGGCGACGCGGCCGCTGGCCCAGCTTCCGATCACGGTTGACGAAGAGGGATACTTGATCGCGAAGGGCGACTTCAACGAGGCCATCGGACCGGCCTTCTGGGAGCGTAAGTCATGAGTTCACTCACCACGCCGACCAAGGGCACGAGCGCACTCCAGAAGCACCTGGGCGAGGCCGCGGACAACGCGGACCAGCGGTACAAGCTGGCCAAGGGCCTGCGGCACCAGATGAACAAGGTGTTCCCGACCCACTGGTCCTTCCTGCTGGGCGAGATCGCGCTGTACAGCTTCATCGTCATCCTGCTGTCCGGGGTGTACCTGACGCTGTTCTTCGACCCCTCCATGCAGGAGGTCACGTACCACGGCAGCTTCACGAACATGCAGGGCATGCAGATGTCCCAGGCGTTCAAGACGACGCTGGACCTCTCGTTCGACGTGCGCGGCGGCCTGTTCGTGCGGCAGCTGCACCACTGGGCGGCGCTGATCTTCGTCGCGTCGATGATGGTGCACATGCTCCGGATCTTCTTCACCGGCGCGTTCCGCAAGCCCCGCGAGGCGAACTGGGTCATCGGCGGCCTGCTGCTGATCCTGGGCATGTTCGAGGGCTTCTTCGGCTACTCGCTCCCGGACGACCTGCTGTCCGGCACCGGTATCCGCGCGACCCTGTCCGGCATTGTGCTGTCGGTGCCGGTGATCGGCACCTGGATCCACTGGGCGCTGTTCGGCGGGGAGTTCCCCGGCGACCAGATCATCCCGCGTCTCTACACGCTGCACATCCTGCTGGTCCCGGGCATCATGCTGGCGCTGATCGGCGCGCACCTCGCGCTGGTCTGGTACCAGAAGCACACCCAGTTCCCGGGCGTGCGGCGCAAGGAGACCAACGTCGTCGGCGTGCGGATCATGCCGTACTTCGCCCTCAAGGGCGGCGCGTTCTTCACCCTGGTCGTGGGCGTGCTGGCGCTGATGTCCGGCCTGTTCCAGATCAACCCGGTGTGGAACTTCGGGCCGTACAACCCGTCGATGGTGTCCGCGGGGTCCCAGCCTGACTTCTACATGGCCTGGGCGGACGGCATGCTCCGGATCTGGCCCGCGTGGGAGGTCTACCTCGGGAACTACACGATCCCGGCGGTGTTCTTCCCCGGCGCGATCGGCATGCCGATCCTGTTCGCGCTGCTGCTCGGGTATCCGTTCCTGGAACGCAAGCTGTCCAAGGACAACGCGTCGCACAACCTGCTGCAGCGTCCGCGCGACGCACCGGTCCGCACCGCACTGGGCATGATGGCGCTCGGGTTCTTCGCGGTGATCGAACTGTCCGGCTTCAACGACATCATCGCCGACCAGTTCGACATCTCGCTGAACGCGACGACGTGGGCCGGGCGCATCGGCGTGCTGATCGTGCCGCCGCTGGCGTACTACTTCACCTACCGGATCTGCCTGGGCCTGCAGCGGTCCGACCGGGAAGTGCTGGAGCACGGCGTCGAGACCGGCATCATCAAGCGGCTGCCGCACGGCGAGTTCATCGAGATCCACCAGCCGCTGGCCGGCACGGACAGCCACGGCCACGCCATCCCGCTCGAGTACCAGGGCGCGGCGGTGCCGAAGAAGATGAACAAGCTCGGCACCGCGGGCCACGCCGTCCCGGGTTCGATCTGGACGCCGGACCCGGCGGAAGAGACGAAGGCGCTCGACCGCGCTCGCGGCAACGGCCACGGGAACGGCAAGGCGCAGGTCGAAGGGGCCGAGGAGTCGACCGAGGTCGGTTCCGGGCACTGAGTCCGTGAGAACGCCGAGAAGGCCCCTTCCTCATCGCGAGGGAGGGGCCTTCTTGCTGTGGGGTCAGAGCTGGATGCGGCCCACGATCTCGCCGTCGTCGTCGATCTCGCCGGTGGGCTTGAAGCCGAGCCGCAGGTAGAACGGCTGCGGGCTGTGCTTGCCCGGCATCCAGCTGACCGTCACGGATGCGGCGTCGCGGCGGCGCGCTTCAGCCAGGACGGCTTCGACCGCGAACCGGCCGTAGCCCTTCTTCTGGTGTTTGGCGGCGATGTTCAACCGCCAGAGGTAGGAGCGGTAGTAGTCGGTCGGGTTGTCCGGGTCGAAGGCGGCCATGACGAAGCCGACGAGTTTCTTCCCGGCGTAGACCAGCCTCGGCCAGGCGATGTCCGGCTGGACGTAGGCTTCGGCGAGCGAGCGGGCGACCGAGGAAACGTAGTCGCGCTGAGGTTTCGCCACTTTGAGATCGCAGGCGTCGTCGACGTTGTCGACCGTGAGTTCG
The DNA here is from genome assembly GCF_040610415.1 of Amycolatopsis sp. NPDC004079. NCBI lineage: Bacteria > Bacillati > Actinomycetota > Actinomycetes > Pseudonocardiales > Pseudonocardiaceae > Amycolatopsis > Amycolatopsis sp. NPDC004079. Next base: position 12,760 of record NZ_JBEXMH010000087.1, read on the forward strand.
ACCAGACGCAGGGTCGTCATGCGAAATACGGTAGCGCGGCCCGCGAGGGTTCAGAGCCGGATGCGAGCGACGACCTCGCCCTCGTGGATCTGGCCGGTGGGCTCGAAACCCAGCCGCAGATAGAACGGCTGCGGGCTGTGCTCGCCCGGTTCCCAGAGCACCGTCGCGAACTCGTTCCCGCGCCGACGCGCCTCGGCCAGCACCGCTTCGACGGCGAACTTCCCGTAGCCCTTCTTCTGGTGCTCGGCGGCGATGTTCAACCGCCAGACGCCGCACCGGAAGTAGTCGATCGGACAGCTTGGATCGAAGGCGGCCATGACGAAGCCGACGAGGTCGTCCCCCGCGTAGACCAGCCTGGGCCAGGCCGTCTCTGGCTGGGTGTAGGCCTCCGCCAGCGACCGGGCGACCGGGGCCACGTAGTGCTCCTGGTGGGGCGCCACCGACAGATCGCAGGCCGCGCCCACGTTGTCGCTGGTGACCTCGGCCAACCGCAGTGTCGTCATGCCCCGGACGTTAGCCCGGGGGTACGACAATTTCCGGCGGGTCAGGCCCCTTCGACGCCGATCTCGAACGCGGAGTCGGTGTCGGCGCGCGAGTAGGACCGGAACGCGATGTGGGTGACGGTGTCGAGCACGCCGCGAACCTTGCCGATGCGCCCGGGGATCAGGTCGGCGAGGTCCTCGTGGGCCTGCACGCGCACGGTGGCGATGAGGTCGACGTCCCCGGCGCACGAGTAGACCTCGGACACCTGGTCGAGGTCCGCGATCGCCTGCGCGGCCTGCGGGATCTCCTCGGCCTCTACGTTGATCAGCACGATCGCCGTGATCACAGCGTTCCTCCCACTTGCTGGCGGTAACTACTCGAGCGCGATCGTAGCCGGGAACGCCCCCGAGGACGCCGCGGCGGGGCGGTCAGCCTGCGATGTGTTCGAGGGAGCGGGCGTCGGCGACCTGTGCGAGCCAGGCTTGCCAGCCCGCGACGGCGGCAGGTTCGGCCCACGGCCGCGTAGTACGGACAAGTCGGGTCCCAGGCCGGGCGAGCCAGCGCAGCACGATTCCGACCTCCTCGCCGGGCGCGCCGCGCAGCGGACCGTCGCCTGGCAGCACGGTTTCCCCTGCGGCGACCAGGGATTCGACCACCGGCATCGGCGGCACCCCACGGCGCGCGACCCCAGCGGAAGCGAGCCTGCCGTAGCGGATGACGGAGAGTTCCCAGCCGCCGTTGCCGTCCGGCGCGGCCGCGATGAGCTCCGCGACCGACGCGAGCGCTGCCTGCCGATGCGCGCGTCCGACGGCACGGACCAATCCGGCCAGTTCGTCGCGGTGCCGGGCGGCTTGTTCGTAGTGCCTACGCTCCGACATCTCCTCCAGCCTCGCCGCGGCTAGATGCAACGGACGGCCGTCGTGACCAGCGATAAGTCCACGGGCTGCTTCCACGGCGGGGGAGTAGTCGGCGACGGTCTGCCTGCCTGCGCACGGCGCTCCGCAACGGCCGAGCTCAGCCAGAACGCACGGCGTGCCGGACGCGGAAGTGGCCGAGATGCGCTGCGTGCAGGTGCGCAGGCCGGAGGCGTCGGCGAGGGTCTCGGCGGCGGTGCGCGCGTCGGCCTGGCTGCGGAACGGACCGAGCGTGCCCGCGCGCGGCAGGCGTACCACGGAAAGCCGCGGGAAAGCCTCGTCAGTCAGGCTGATCCACCAGCCGTGATGCGGGTTTTTCGAGCGCCGGTTGTACGCCGGCCGGTGCGCGGCGATCAGCCGCAGTTCGCGGATCTCGGCTTCGAGGGAATGCGCGCACTCGATGGCGTCCACCCGCTCCGCCAGCGCGACCATTTCCCGGATCCGGCCCCGGCTTTCGGAACCGGTGAAATAAGTCCGCACGCGCCGTCTCAGGTCCCGCGCGGTGCCGACGTACAGCACTTCGTCGCGCGGTCCCTTGAAGAGGTACACGCCGGGCCGCGACGGGAGGTCGGCGGCGAGGTTTCGCTTGCGGCGCTGGGCTGGCGTGACGTTCGGGAGGTAGTCGATCAGCTCCTCGACGGTGTGGACGCCGAGATTGCCGACGCGCTCCAGCAGTGCGTGCAGGACGTCGGTGGTGGCGCGGGCGTCGTCGAGCGCGCGGTGCGTCGGCCGGGTGCGCGCGCCGAGCAGCATCGACAGCGACGACAACCGGTAGCTGCGCGCTTCTTCGCGCGGGATGACGCGGCGCGCGAGCTTCACCGTGCAGACGACGGTGGGGCGCGGCCAGACGTAGCCGTGTCCGTCGCAGGCTGCCTTCATGAAGCTGGTGTCGAAGCCGGAGTTGTGCGCGACCAGCACGGCGCCCGCGATGAACTCCAGGAACGCGGGCAGCACGCGTTCGATCCGCGGCGCGTCGTAGACCATCGCCTGCGTGATCCCGGTCAGCTCGACGATCTGCGGCGGGATCGGCGTGCCCGGGTTGACCAGCGTCGCGAACTCGCCCAGCACCTGTCCGGCGCGGACCTTGACCGCGCCGATCTCGGTGATCCCGTCCGGGCCGGGCTTGGTGCCGGTGGTCTCGAGGTCGAACACGACGAACGTGGTGTCCCGCAGCGGGGTGCCGAGCTCGTCGAACGCCAGCTGAACCTGGTCCGGCCTCGGTCGGGTCTCCATGATCGCGCACAGTAGGACCGACCACCGACAATCTTCGCGCGCGCCGCCCGTGGCCCGATGGTGACCAGCGGAACGGGCCGGTGCGGCGCGCGATCCGGCGGCGGGGCCTACCCTGGACCAATGCACCCCCAGCCCGTCGAACCGGAAGAAGCCGCGGAGGCCGTCGGCCCCTCGGCGGTTCCGGCGCGGGTGGAGGAGGACGCCGAGGTCCCGGAAGCGGGGACTTGTCCGGAACCGTCGTCGTGGACGGGCTTGCCGGAGGCGGTGCGCGAGCGCATCGCTGAACTGGCCGCCGCCGCGGTCGCGAAACTGCCGGTCGCGGACGTGCCGAGGCAGCTGCGGCCGGTCGCGAAGTTCGCCCCGGCCAAGCGCGCGAAGCTCGGCGGCACGGCGCTGCTGACCGCGTTAGGGGATTCCGCGCAATTCCGGACCGCGGTCCTCGAATGGTTGCGGGAGCACCGGACAGACGCGCTGGACCCGAACGTTTCGGACTCCGTCGCGGCGGCTGCCGCCGCTGTGCTGCTCGGTGAATCCGGTGCGGCCGGACGCGTGCGGCTGGTCGCGAAGAACGCCGAAGAAACCGCGTTGCGCGCTGAGCGGGACGCGGCGCTGGCCCGGAATCAACGTCTGGAAGCCGAACTCGCCGAGCTGCGCGCCGATCTGGAAGAGGCGCGCGGGGCGGTCGAGAGCGTGCGCGGCGAACGCGAAGCCGAGGTCGAGAAACTGCTGCGCCGGCTGCGCGAGCAGGGCGTGCTGCTGCGGCAGGCCAAGGACGCGGCCGAAGCGGCGCGGACCGAGCTGGCCGACGGGGGAGTGACGCGGGAACGCGAGATCGAGACGCTGAACGTGCAGCTCGACCGGGAACGCCGCCGGGTCGCTTCCGAACGCGCTCGTGCTGAACGGGCGGTCGCGGACGCGGAGATGGCCCGGCAATCGGCGCGCGAGGCCAGGGAGGCCGACGAGGTCCGGCTGGCGTTGCTGGTGGACACGATCGACGGTGCCGTGCACGGTTTACGTCGCGAACTCGCTTTGGGCGACCGCGGCGCGCGCCCTGCCGACATGGTGAGCGGCGCGCGGTCCGGGCTCGGCCCTGGCGGGCGGATCCAGGACGTCACGGCGCTCGACCGGCATCTGGCGTTGCCGAACGTCCATCTCATCGTGGACGGCTACAACGTCACCAAAACGGGTTATCCGGAGCTGGCGCTGGCCGACCAGCGAGACCGGCTGGTGCATCAGCTCTCGGCGCTGGCGGCGCGCACGTCGGCGGAGGTCACGGTGGTGTTCGACGGCGCCGGTGTGCTGTCGGTGCCCGCCGCGGTGCCGCGCGGGGTGCGAGTGCTGTTCTCCGAGCGTGGCGTGCTCGCAGACGACGTGATCCGGTCCCTGGTCGCGGCCGAGCCGAAGGGGCGTCCGATGGTGGTCGCGACGTCCGACCGGGCGGTCGCGGACTCGGTCCGCGCGGCCGGTGCGCACCCCGCTCCGTCGGCGGTGCTCGTCAGCCGATTGGGTCGAGTCTGACTCTGCCCGACGTGCGGGGCCCGAAAATTGTCGGTGGTGCTTCCTACCGTTTGTTCCCGAGGCGATTCCCGGAACCGGTCCGGGACTTCTCGGAGGAACGGAGGCTCAGCGATGGGCGAGAACAAGCAGGAGCGATTCGGGGTCGGTTCCGGCGTGCGTGCGGCGGGCTCGGCCGGGGTCAGCGGGGAAGTTCGCTTCGCGGCGGGTCCGGGGGATCGGGTCGCCGGTGTCGACGGCGGGGCGGCTGAACGTTCTCGGCCGCCGGACCGGGGCGGTCACCCGGGCGGGGTGAGTTCGGCGGTGAGTCTTGCCACTGGGGTGAATCCGGCCACGGCGGAGGCTCGGGACCGGGATCTGGAGGCGCGCCGGGAAAGCGGTGTTTCAGCTGGTTCCGGCGGGAGTGCTGAGACCTCGGCTGTTGCGTTGCGGCGGCCTGGCGAGGCGGTCGGCACCGGGACGGCACCGGGAGCAGAAGAAGCGGCTGATGTCGCGGGTTCGCTTGGCGTGGGCGAGCAGGTGCCGCTGTCGGGTGCGGAGGGAGAGGCGGAGACGCGGTCAGGAACAGGAACTGATGCTGCGGGCTCGCTGATCGCCCAGGAGCGGGTGCGGCCTGGTGCGGACGACTCGGCGGGTGCGGACGACTCGGCGGGTGCGGGCGACTCGGCGGGTGCGGATGACTCGGCGGGTGCGGACGACTCGGCGGGTGCGGGCGAGCCTGCCGACCTTGCCCGGTCCCGGCGCTCGGCGCGGCGGCGCTCGGGCGCGTCGCGGAGCGCGAAGCGGGCGAAACCCGTTACCTCCCACCGAGAAGAGCGGCGTCCGGCCGGTGCGGTGGACGTCGCGGTCGAGGACATCGACACGTTCGTCGTCGATTGCGACCGGTGTGCGGTGCGCGGGGCGGCGTGTGCCGATTGCGTGGTCAGCGTGCTGCTCGGGCCGCCGGTCGGGCTCGTCTGGGACGCGGACGAACGGCGAGCTGTCGACGCGCTCGCCGAGGCGGGGATGGTGCCGCGGCTGCGCCTGGTTCCGGAGACAGACAGTAGGTCGGCGTGACACCAGTGGGTGACACTGGCTCGCCGAGCGGTCGCCTCGGTGCGGTAAACGGTAAGTAACGGAGAGGGCCGTTTGCGCTGTCGCAGTGTGTGGTCTAAGTCACATTCAACTGCCTTGCTGGTCCGATGGTGTTTCACCGGACTACGGAGAGTTTTTACGGGGGGCCCGGTGGACGCGCCGACGGTCTTTTCGTAACCTGGCCGAGATCTCGCGCCAGGCAGCTGTCGGACGACGGCGACGCGGGATCGCCGCCGGTTCGGCTTTGTCGGGGAGTCAGGATCGGAACCAACCACCGTGCGCGGAAAAGCTGTTGTGGAACACGACGGCCGGAACGCGAACGGAAAGCGTGCGCGAAGAGGGCCCCCGACCTCTTCCGCGCCGGGGTTCCGGCCACGGCGGCCCGACGAGCAAAGGAGACCCGCGCGGCCGTGCAGTCGCATCCAGTCAAGCGCGTGGTGTCAGGCGCCCTCGCGGCCGCCTCGGTGATCGCAATCGTCACCGCGGCGCAGCCAGCGGGCACCGCAGCCGCTTCCCCCCTCCCCGTCCTCCAGGCCCCGCCGGACTCCGGTTCGGACGCTCTCGCCAAGTACCGCGACCTCGCGGCGCAGGCGGAGAAGGCGAACGAGGACCTCCTCAAAGCCAAAGACGACCTGTCCGCGCGGCAGGGCGACCTCGACAAGGCCAACGGAGACGTGGGCAACGCCCACAACCTCTCCGCGCAGGCCGCCGAGAACGAGAAGAAGTACAAGGTCGACGTCGACAAGTTCGCGAACGCGTCGTTCCTGTCCGGCGTGCAGATGAACAAGCTGTCCGCGCTGCTGGCGGGCACGTCGACGCAGGAGTTCCTCGACCGTTCGGCGGCGCTGGACCAGATCGCGTCGCAGAAGGCCGTCGCGCTCGAGAAGCTCCAGGGCGCGGTCGACCAGGCCAAGGCCGCCGAAAAGCTGGCAGCCGACGCCGCGCAGCGGGCCACCGCGGCGCGCGACGCGGCGGCGAAGCTGACCGAAGACATCACGGCCAAGAAGAAGACGCTCGACGACCAGGTCGCCGAGCTGAAGAAGACCACGGCGGGGCTGAGCCAGGCCGACCGGAACTCGCAGAAGGACACCGGCGGCGACTTCTCGCCGGACCTCTCGGCCGCCGGCCCGGCCGCGGCGGCCGCCGTCCAGGCCGCGCTGAGCCAGCGGGGCAAGCCCTACGAGTGGGGCGCCACCGGGCCGAGCTCGTACGACTGCTCCGGTCTCATGCTGTGGGCCTACCGGCAGGCGGGCGTCTCGCTGCCGCGTTCGAGCCAGGCGCAGAGCCAGACCGGCACCCCGGTCCCGCGCAGCCAGCTGCAGCCCGGCGACCTGGTGTTCTACTACACGCCGGTTTCGCACGTGGGCATGTACATCGGCAACGGGATGATGGTGCACGCGCCGACCACCGGCGACGTCGTCAAGATCTCGCCGCTGCAGAGCCAGTACGTGGGCGCGCGCCGGGTCGCCTGACCGGACGTTCTCGCCTCACCGGGGCGGTACCGCATGACGCGGTGCCGCCCCGGTGTCGTTTCGCGGGGTTTTCGCGACTGACGAACCGGCGGCGAAGAAATCCGCTGGCTTCACGCCTGGCCGACGGCAGTGCTGACCGAAGGAGCCGACGATGTCGCTCGCGGGCGAGCTGGTCACCGAGACCCTCGAATACGACGGCGGTCGCGAGGTCACGGTCTACGTTCCGGCGGATCGGCCCGAGGCGGTCGTGTTCGCCGGTGACGGCGAGGTGCTCTCGCAGTGGGGCAGTGACCTCGAAGCCGCGGATGTGCCGTCCACGATGATCGTCGGTGTGCACCGCTCGGCCGACGAGACCCTGCGGCTCCATGAGTACTCGCCGGGCTTCGATCCGGAGCGGTTCTCGGCACACGAGAAGTTTTTCCGCGAAGACGTCCCCCACTGGGTGCGATCGAGGTTCGGGGTGGCACTGCCCGCCGAGCGCACTGCGGTGTGCGGTGTCTCGGCAGGGGGAGAGCTGGCGCTGGCTATGGGGTTTCGGCATCCGGACGGCTACGGCACGGTCTTGTGCGCCTCGCCCGGAGGTGGTTATCGCCCGCCCGCTGATCTGCCGACGCTTCCGCGTACGTACCTCGTTGCCGGGACTCAGGAACCGTTTTTCCTCCAGAACGCGACCCGGTGGGCGGACGCGTTGCGCGACGCCGGGGCGGACGTCGTCTCGACCGAGCGAGCCGGATCGCACGGCGGCGCGTTCTGGCGCGAAGAGTTCCCGCTCATGGTGGCGTGGGCGTTCGGGGCATAATTCGCCGGTGAACGAACTGGTGGCGATCGAGCTGGCTGACGACGAGCGCGCGGTGCTGTCTCGCGGGCTGGGCGAGTGGGGCGGGCCAGCGCACTGCACCGAGGAACTCGCGGTGGCGATGGGCTTCCAGGGCGTGGCTGGTCTGTATGAGGACGGGCGGCGCCTCCAAGCAGCGCTCTCTGCCGGTGAGCCGCTCAGCGTTCCGGACTGGCGACGGCTGCTGGTGTCCGCCGAAATCGTGTTCGCCAGCGACGTGTTCGGTTCCGGCATCGATTGGTCGATCACGACCGGCTTTTCGGACGAGGAGACGATCAAGATCCTGCGGCGGTTGCAACGAGGGATCGCGAGCGCGCTCCGCGGCGCACTCCATCGTCGCGATGACCGGGCCGCCGACCGGTAACCACCGCATCGTTCGCCGGTTTCGCAGGTCGGCAAGTACCCGACAAGGCGTGCTCGCTTCACCGGCCCGCTCCGGCGAAACCGCCCGTCGGTAGCCTGCGGGGGTGCTGAGGACCCTGCTCGTGACGAACGACTTCCCGCCGCGCCCCGGGGGCATCCAGAATTACCTCAATTCGCTGGCCACCCGGCTGCCCGCGGACGACCTCGTCGTCTACGCGCCCTCGTGGGAGCGCAGCAGCGGTTCGCACGTCGAGTTCGACGCGGCCGCTCCGTTCGAAGTCGTGCGGCACCCGACGTCGCTGATGCTGCCCACCCCGGACGTCCTGCGTCGCGCGAAACAGATCATGCGCGCTCGCGACTGTGAGGCCGTCTGGTTCGGCGCGGCCGCCCCGCTCGCGCTGCTCGGGCATTCGCTGCGGCAGGCCGGCGCGCGCAGGATCGTCGCTTCCACGCACGGGCACGAAGTCGGCTGGTCGATGCTTCCGGGCTCGCGGCAGGCGTTGCGGAGGATCGGCGACACCGTCGACGTCGTGACATACGTCAGCAAGTACACGCGCAACAGGTTCGCCGCCGCGTTCGGTCGGCATGCTGGGCTCGAAATGCTGCCGAGTGGCGTCGACACCACGGTTTTCGCGCCGGATCCGGCTGGTCGTGAAGAGATCCGCGCCCGGCACGGTCTCGGCGATCGGCCGACGATCGTGTGCGTTTCGCGGCTGGTTCCGCGCAAGGGGCAGGACATGCTGATCTCCGCGCTGCCCGCGATCCGCGAGCGCGTGCCCGGCGCGGCGTTGCTGCTCGTCGGCGGCGGTCCGTACCGCAAGCGCCTTGCCCAGCTGGCCGAGGCGCTCAATGTCGCCGACGACGTCGTCTTCACCGGCTCGGTGCCGTGGGAGGAACTGCCCGCGCACTACAACGCGGGCGACGTCTTCGCGATGCCTGCCCGCACGCGCGGCAAGGGGCTCGACGTGGAAGGGCTCGGCATCGTCTACCTGGAGGCGTCCGCGACCGGGCTGCCGGTGGTCGCGGGCACGTCCGGCGGGGCGCCGGAGGCGGTGCTGGACGAGGTGACCGGCCACGTGGTCGACGGCCGCGACCCGGGGCAGCTCGCGGAGACTTTGGCGGCGCTGCTGTCCGACCCGGTCCGCGCCCGCAGGATGGGCGAGGCGGGCCGTTCGTGGGTCGCCGAGAACTGGCGCTGGGACACGATGGCGAAGCGCCTGTCGACGCTTCTGGACGGCGATCCGGTGGCGGCGGTCCGCTGACCCGGGATCAGGGTTCGTAGATCGCGGGGTGGCGCGGGTCGTCCACGCGGACCACGACGTCCGCGAGGGCACTCGGGTCGACTTCGTTCTCGTAGCGTTCGTATGCGGGAAGCGCCCATTCGTCGGAGACGCGACGGCGCAGTGCACCCGGCGAAAGCCACAAATGCACCACGAAATCGAACGCCAATCCCGCGCCCAGCAAGAACTCTCCGTCGACCACTACGACGCCGCGATCCGGCACCGGGACGCGCGGCAGCCTGGTCGCGCGGTCGCGTTCGGCGTCCCACAGCGCGGGCAGCACTTCGCCGCTGCCGTCGTCGGCGAGCGGGGCCAGGACTTCCCGGCGCAGACCGCCCACATCGAGCCAATCGGTATACCGGGCGTCCGGATCTTGTTTGCCGTGCTCGAAACGGAGTGACGCTGGTCGCAAAAATCCCGTGGCGGGCACGTGCAGCGCGGCCCGGCCGAGCAGCTTCAGCGGGCCGGTCAGCGCCTCGGCGAGCGGGCCCGTTCCGGCTGCTCCGTCGATCGCGACCGCGATTCGTCGGCGGTGCGTGAGCGCGTCGACGCGCTCGGTCAGCTCGGCGGCCAGGACGTCGGGGGAGATGGGGCGGTAGCGCACGATCGCATGATCCCGCACCGGTTTCCGTCGGTCCCCGGTGCCATGATGGCGGCATGGCCAACGAGGAGGGCAAGACCGGGCGGAGTGGTTGGGAGACAGCCGTTTCCCGCACGATGCCGTACCCGGGCAGCCGGGTATGGGAGTTCCTGGTGGGGGACGGCGTGGAGATCTGGCTCGGCCCTGGCGTCGAACTGCCGCGCGAGCGCGGGGCCGGATACGAGACCGAACACGGCACCACCGGCGAAATCCGCAGTTACGCCGACGACCGCTTGCGGCTCACCTGGCGTCCGACGGACTGGGACCACGATTCCTTGCTGGAGCTCGAAGTCGCGGACCTCGGCAAGCGCAGCACGCTGAAGATCCGCCAGGAGCAGCTCGCGGACGTGGCGGAGAAGGCCGAGCAGCGGGCATATTGGAAACAAGTGGTCGAGCGCGTCGAGGCGGCATTGGCAGAGCGCTGACCGAACTGCACAGGGGGTCCCCGCAGTGAACGTCGACGAACCAACCGAAGAACTCCCTTACGCGGGCGAGGAATTCTGGCAGAGCACGCACGAATGGCTGGCGCGGCGGCGCGAATCCGGTGCGGTGTGCCCGATGACCGCCCGGCGCGGCATCCCGTCCTACCTGGTCAGCGGATACGAGCAGGCGCGCGAGCTGCTCAACGATCCGCGCGTCAGCAAGGACAGCACAGACGTGCAGCGGGTGCTCACGGCGAAGGTCGGCCAGGACGTCCAGGGGCCGGACTTCGGCACCCTGCTCACCCGGCACATGCTCAACAGCGATCCGCCGGACCACACCCGGCTGCGCAAGCTGGTGAACAAGGCGTTCACCTCCCGCACCGTGGCCCGGCTGCGGCCGCGGATCCAGGAGATCGCCGACTCGCTGCTGGACGAAATGGCGGGGCACGAGCAGGTCGACCTGGTGCAGGCGTTCGCCGAGCCGTTGCCGATCACCGTCATCTGCGAACTGCTCGGCGTGCGGATCGAGGACCGCGGCGAGTTCACCGCCTGGTCGCACCTGTTGCTGTCGTTCGCCGCGGACGAGGAAGCCCAAGCCGTGGCGGCGGGCGAGATGCAGAGCTACCTGCAGCAGCTGGTCGAGAGCAAACGCGCCGAACCGGCCGAAGACCTGCTCTCGGACCTCGTGCACGCCAGCGACGAAGGCGATTCCCTCGACGGGGACGAACTGATCTCGATGGCGTTCCTGCTGCTGATCGCCGGACACGAGACCACGGTCAACTTGATCGCCAACGCCGTCTTCGCGTTGCTGCGCGCGCCCGAGCAGGCGGAGAAACTGCGCGCCGACCCGAGCTTGATGCCCGGCGCGGTCGAGGAATTCCTCCGGTTCGACGGGCCGATCAACTTCGCGACACTGCGCTACACGGTCAAGGAGATCGAGGCGGACGGTGTCACCATCCCGACCGACGAATTCCTCAACATTTCGCTGCTGGCGGCCAACCGCGACCCGGAGAAGTTCCCCGACCCGGACACGCTCGACGTCACGCGTCCGCCCGGCGGGCACCTCGCGTTCGGGCACGGCATCCACTACTGCGTCGGCGCGCCGCTGGCCCGGCTGGAGGCGGAGATCGCGCTGGGCTCGCTGCTGACGCGGTTCCCGGAGCTGAGCCTGGCCGTGCCCGCCGAGGACATCGTCTACCGGCCGAGTTCGCTGGTGCACGGCGTGCTGGCGCTGCCGGTGCGGACGAAGGGGGCGTAGCGGCTGTCACTGCGGTTCCGCCCGCCGCCCGGTTAGGGTCGGCGGGTGGAAACCAGTGCTGCCGATCTCCTCGCCCTCGACGCCGCGCACGTCTGGCATCCCTACGCGCCGATGCCGGGCCGCGTGCCGCCTCTTCTCGTGGAAGAGGCCAGCGGGGTGCGGTTGAAGCTCGCCGACGGACGGGAACTGGTCGACGGCATGTCGTCCTGGTGGGCGGCGGTGCACGGGTACCGGAATCCGGTGCTCGACGCCGCGCTGGCGCAGCAGGCCGGGCGGATGAGCCACGTGATGTTCGGCGGGCTCACGCACGAACCGGCGATCACGCTCGCGAAGACGCTCGTTGACCTGACTCCGGACGGGCTTGAACACGTCTTCCTGTGCGATTCGGGCTCGGTTTCGGTCGAGGTCGCGGTGAAAATGTGCCTGCAGTACCAGCGTTCTCGCGGGCTGCCCGGCAAACACCGGCTGCTGACCTGGCGCGGCGGCTATCACGGCGACACGTTCACCCCGATGAGCGTCTGCGATCCGGACGGCGGCATGCATTCGCTGTGGCGCGGAGTGCTGCCGGACCAGGTTTTCGTGCCATCGCCGCCGTCCGGGTTCGGCACTGAGGTCGATCAGTCCTATGTGGACGAACTGGCGAAGGCGATCGAGCAGCACGCGGACGAACTGGCCGCGGTGATCGTGGAACCGGTGGTGCAAGGCGCGGGCGGCATGCGGTTTCACCATCCCGGCTACCTGCTAGCGCTGCGGGAGCTGACTCGTGAACACGACGTACTGCTGGTGTTCGACGAGATCGCGACCGGATTCGGCCGTACTGGAAGGCTTTTCGCGGCCGAGCACGCTGGCGTGACGCCCGACGTGCTGTGCGTCGGCAAGGCGCTGACCGGGGGCTATCTGACGATGGCCGCCACGTTGTGCACGCCCGAAATCGCTGACGGCATCACGCGTGGAGAGCTGCCGGTGCTCGCGCATGGCCCGACGTTCATGGGAAATCCGCTGGCTTCGGCGGTCGCCAACGCTTCGCTCGGTTTGCTGGCTGAAGGCCAATGGCAGTCCGATGTGGCGCGGATCGAAACCGCGCTGCGCCAAGGACTTGAGCCGGCCCGGGAGCTGCCGCACGTCGTGGATGTGCGGGTGCTGGGCGCGATCGGCGTGCTGCAGCTCGATCACGAGGTGGACATGGGCGTCGCGACCGAAGTGGTGACGGCTGAGGGCGCGTGGCTGCGGCCGTTCCGGGACCTGATCTACGCGATGCCGCCGTACATCAGCACCGGCGCCGACCTGGCGGTGATCACGGGGGCGATGCTGGCTGCCGCGGCGAAAGCCTGAAGTTTCTTCGGGTTTTGCCTGGCTGCACGTAGTGGACCAAGCCTAGTCGCACAACCCGATCGTGGGTAATTCGATAAAGATCCACTCCATAGGGTGGGACATAGCGGACATTTCACAGGGATCCCGGTTTCCTGGTGATCATGAGACGACTTGCCGTGCTTCGCCACGACGTGCCCGCCTCGCTCGTGGTCTTCCTCGTCGCGGTCCCGCTTTCGCTCGGGATCGCCCTCGCGTCCGGCGCGCCGATCGTCGCCGGGCTGATCGCCGCCGTGGTCGGCGGCGTGGTCGCCGGTGCGCTCGGCGGCTCTCCGCTGCAGGTCAGCGGGCCCGCCGCCGGGCTCACCGTGCTGATGGCCGAGACGATTTCCACCTTCGGGTGGGCGGTCACCTGCCTGATCACTGTCCTTGCCGGTGCGCTGCAGATCCTGTTCGGCCTGAGCCGCGTCGCGCGGGCGGCGCTGGCCATCTCGCCGGCGATCGTGCACGGGATGCTCGCCGGGATCGGCGTCACGATCGTGCTGGGCCAGCTGCACGTGCTGCTCGGCGGAAAGGCGCAGAGTTCGGCGCTGGAGAACATCGCCCAGCTGCCCGCCCAGATCGTCGCCCACCACGACGCCGCCGCGCTGATCGGCGTCCTGACCCTCGCTATCCTGCTGATCTGGCCGAAATTGCCCAAGCAGGTCAAGAAAATCCCCGGTCCGCTGGCGGCGATCGCCGTCGCGACGCTCGTGTCCCTGGCCGCCGGGATGACGCTGCCGCGCGTCGAACTGTCCGGCGATCTGCTGCAGATCCGCTTCGCGCCGCAGCTGCCGGACGGCGGATGGGGCCAGGTCGCGGTCGCGGTGGTCACGATCGCGCTGATCGCCAGCGTCGAGAGCCTGCTGTCCGCGGTCGCGGTGGACAAACTGCAGAACGGTCCGCGCGCCAACCTGAACCGCGAGCTGATCGGCCAGGGCGCGGCGAACATGGTGTCCGGCACCCTCGGCGGGCTACCGGTCACCGGCGTGATCGTGCGCAGTTCCACGAACGTCGCGGCCGGGGCGCGCACGCGGGCGTCGGCGATCCTGCACGGCGTGTGGGTGCTGGTCTTCGTGGTCGCGCTCGCCGGGGTGCTGAAGTCGATTCCGCTGGCCGCGCTGGCCGGGCTGCTCGTGCACGTCGGCGCGAAGCTGGTGAATCCCGGACATCTGCGGCAGGTGCTGCGACACGGCGATCTGCCGCTTTACCTGGTGACTGTCGCCGGGGTGGTCGTGTTTGACCTGCTGACCGGCGTGCTCGCCGGGATCGTGCTGGCGGTGCTGCTGATGCTGCGCCGCACCGTGTGGTCGGGCGTGCACGCCGAGCAGCACAGCGGCGAATGGCGCGTGATCGTCGAAGGCGTGCTGACGTTCCTGTCGGTGCCGCGGTTGACGAAGGTGCTGGGCACGATCCCGGAGGGGTCGAAGGTGACGCTGGAGCTGGTCGCCGATTACCTCGACCACGCGGCGTTCGAAAGCCTTTCCGCCTGGCAGCAGGCGCACGAGCGGACCGGCGGCACGGTGGTCGTCGACGAGATCGGGCATCCGTGGTTCGCCAAGGGCAAGGAAGGCCGTCCGACGCTCCGGCGCACCGCGGCGGCCGGCGCGATGCCCAGGTGGCTGGCTCCGTGGTCGGCCTGGCAGGCCGTGGACGTGCGGGTCCCCGGGCAGCGCACGCACCGGGGCGCGACCGAGTTCCAGCGCCGGGCCGCGCCGCTGCTCAAGGACGTCCTCAGCGGTCTCGCGCACGCTCAGCAGCCGCACACGCTGTTCATCACCTGCGGTGATTCGCGGATCGTGCCGAACCTGATCACCACCTCCGGTCCGGGCGACCTGTTCACCATCCGCAACATCGGCAACCTGGTGCCGCCCGGGCAGGCCGATCCGTCGACCAACGCGGCGATCGAATTCGCGGTCGGGGTGCTGGGCGTGCGGGAAATCGTGGTGTGCGGGCACTCCTCGTGCGGCGCGATGGGCGCGCTGGCCAGCGGTCCGCCCGCGGACACCGCGCTGGCGACCTGGCTGGTGCACGCCGAACCGAGCCGCAAGCGGGCCGGGGCGGTGACCCTCGACGGGGAACGCCCGGAGCGCGAACCGGACCGGCTGGCGTTGCACAACGTCCTGCAGCAGCTGACGCATCTGCGGCAATATCCGCTGGTGGCCGAGGCCGAAGCACGCGGGGAGCTGGCGCTGACCGGGCTGTACTTCGACGTCGGCGAGGCGCAGGTCTACCTGTCCGACCCGGCGACGGGGGAGTTCGTGGCCGCCGGAGCGCCCGCGGCGGCTCCCGCCGGCTGACTTGGGCCCTCGCGCGTGCCCTCTGGTGCGCGCGAGGGAACCCCGAGTGTTGACATCGGGGAGCACGTCAATATCTTGATGGCTCGTGACGACGCTCGTGATGACCGGAACCGGGACCGACGTCGGCAAAACGGTCGCCACTGCGGCGATCGCGGCGCTGGCCCTCGCGCAGGGACAACGCGTCGCGGTGCTGAAACCCGCACAGACCGGCGTGCTCCCCGGGGAGGCAGGCGACCTCGCCGAGGTGGTGCGGCTGGCGGGCAAGGACCTGACGATCCGCGAACTGCGGCGCTACCCGGATCCGCTCTCCCCGGAAGCCGCTTCCCGCCGCTCCGGGCTCCCGGCCGTCGGCCCCGGCGAGATCGCCGCCGCCGCGAGCGAGCTGGACGCCACGCACGACCTGACGCTGGTCGAGGGCGCGGGCGGGCTGCTGGTCCGGTTCGATGCGCAGGGGAGCACGCTGGCGGATGTCGCCTGGTCGCTGGGCTCCCCGGTGGTTTTGGTAGCCCAAGCCGGACTGGGCACGCTCAACACCACTGCGCTGACCGCCGAAGTCGCTACCCGACGGGGCCTGAACGTCGTGGGCGTCGTCATCGGCTCCTGGCCCACCGTCCCCGACCTGGCCGCCCTGGAAAACCTCCGTGACCTGCCGGTCGCCGCCGGCGCCCCGCTGCTGGGCGCCCTCCCCGCCGGATTGGGCGCCGCCGATCGCGACACCTTCGCCGAGCAGGCCCGCCTGGGCTTGTCCCCGTGGTTCGGCGGCGAATTCGACCCGGAAGCCTTCACCGCCACCGCCTCCACCCAAAACTGACGCCCTGCGGAGACCTACGCTCCCTCTCGCCAGTGCGGATCACCCTTCCTTCCTCAACCCACCCATGACACCCCCTGGCCTTCCGCACAAACCCAAGCAACCCCAAGTACCTTGAAACCCCAACTCGCCCCCACCGAGAAATCGCCCCGGTTTCTGGACTGAGCGATCCGATCGGCCCCCCGGGCCGAGCGGATCGGGAGGGAAGAAACCGGATGAAGGCGATTTCTCCGCCGCGACGAAGTCGCGGCAAAAAATACAGAAGGGAGTCCCCGGTGGTCGATTCCGCGGGAAAGGCGGCGCATCGGTCGTCGGCGGTTGCCGAGGGGTGGTCGGTGCCGGTGTTGTTTCCGCCGCAGCGTCCTCGGGTGGTGGTGAAGGCCGATCTTCTCCCCGCGGTGAGCGTCTTGTCGACTGCCGCGTTGCTGGGGATTCCGATGGGCTGGTTGTGGTCTCTGCTGGCTCCGGCCGAGCGGGTTCGGGTGATCAGCACCAACGGTCAGCTGGCTGCGTTGGAGCTGGAGAGCTGGCATCGGTTTGACGATCTCGCCGTGTTCGGGTTTCTCGCGATGGCGACCGGGTTGCTGATCGGGCTGGTGGTGTGGTTCCTGCGGGAGCGGCGCGGGCCGGTGGTGCTGGTCGCGGCTGCCGGCGGGGCGTTGGTCGCGGCTTGGCTGGGGACGCAGATGGGGCCCGCGTTCGCCAACTCGAAGTATTCGGTGGACGCGCCGCCCGCGCTGGGGGCGGTGGTTGAGCAGGCGCCTCGGATCGAGACCGGGTGGGTGGTGCTGGCCGCGCCGTTGGTGACGTGTTTGGTTTACGCGTTGATGACGGCTTGGAACGGGCGGGAGGATCTTGGGCGGCGGTTGGGGTGAGTTTCGGCTCGTCGCCTGGGGGCGACATTGCCGCGGTGGTTGCGTGGGGCACCCCGAAGCTTGATTGTGCTGACGGACGGCGGGTGCTTGTCAAGGCGGGAAAGATGCCTTGAAAATCAACCCCCCGCCGCAATTAGGCGTAG
>NZ_JBEXMH010000088.1:0-29188 GCF_040610415.1 Amycolatopsis sp. NPDC004079
ACCGGAATCACGCCGGTCGCGTTGGCCACCACCGCCCCGAAGAGCGGCGACACCCTGCAGTTGGCCGGTTTCCTCAGGGTTCCCCTCACGGACCTCGACGTCGCGCACCCGGCCAGCCGACCGGCGCAGGCGCTGCCGCCATCCGACTCCGCGCTCGCAGCGCGTCAGGCCCGCGACGCCCCAAGGAACCGCAGCACCGCCAGGACTCGGCGGTGGTCCGCGTCGACCACGGGCAGGTCGAGCTTGGCGAAGATGTTGTTGATGTGCTTGGCCACGGCACTCTCGCTGACCACCAGCGACTGCGAGATACCGGCGTTGGAGCGCCCCTCGGCCATCAGGCCGAGCACCTCCCGTTCGCGGGGAGTCAGCCGTGCGAGCGGGTCGCTGTCGCGCCGCAGCAGCAGCTGGGCCACGACCTGCGGGTCCAGGGCCGTGCCCCCGTCCGCCACCCGCCGGACCGCCGCCACGAAGTCGGCGACATCGGCGACCCGTTGCTTGAGCAGGTAGCCCACGCCGCTGGTGTTGGCGGACAGCAGGTCGGCCGCGTACCGCTCCTCCACGTACTGCGAAAGCAGCACCACCGGCGTCCCCGGCCAGCGCCGGCGGATCTCCATCGCCGCCCGCACGCCCTCGTCGGTGAAGCCGGGCGGCATCCGGACGTCGATCAAGGCGAGTTCGGGCCGGTGTTCCTCCACTGCCGCCAGCAGCCCCTCCGCGTCGCCTGCTTCCGCGACGACCTCGAACCCGCCCGCCTCCAGCACCTTGATCAGGCCGACCCGCAACAACACCGAATCCTCGGCGATCACCGCGCGCACGGCAGCTCCGCGGTGATCGTGGTGGGCCCGCCGACGGGACTGCTGACGCGGAAGGCCCCGTCCAGGGAACCGACCCGCTTGGCCAGCCCGGTCAGCCCCGTGCCGGAGGAGGCGTCGGCACCGCCCAGGCCGTCGTCGGTAACGCGCACTCGCAGCACCTCGCCGACCTGACGGACTGTCACCTCCGCACGCATCGCGTTGGCGTGCTTCGTCGCATTAGTCAGCGCCTCGGAGATCACGAAATACGCGACTGACTCCACCTTGGGTGCCACCCGTTCCTCCAGGTTGACCCGAAGCCGCACCGGCAAGGGAGTGCGGGCAGCCAGCCCGGACAAGGCCGCGTCCAGACCCCGGTCTTCGAGCACGGCCGGGTGCAGCCCCCGCACCAGGTCGTCGAGTTCGGCGATCGCGTCCTTCGCCTCCAGGTGCGCCTTCTCGATCACCTCGCGGGCATCGCTCGGCAGGTCCGGGCGGGTGGCGATGGCCAGGCCCAGGTTGACCGCGAGCGACACCAACCGCTGCTGGGTGCCGTCGTGCAGGTCGCGCTCGATCCGGCGGCGTTCCGCGTCGACGGCCTCGATCAGGTCGGTCCGGCTCACCGCAAGCTGATCGACCCGCTCCTGGAGCCGCTGCGCCTGGCTAGGCCCGAGCAGGCCGGACGCCAGCCGCGCCTCGGCTCGGGCCGCTGCCCGCGCGGTCCAGGGCAGGGCACACAGGAGGAGGAGCCCGGCCGCGGTGTAGGCGGGCAGCTGGGTCAGGTAGCCGAACCAGTCCTGGCGGATTCCGGTTGGCAGCGCCCATGCCCAGGCGTAGGCGGTGACGCCCGCCAGGCCCGCCGCTGCCGCCGCGAGCACCAGCAGTTCCAGCAGCGCGAGCAACGGGCCGAGCAGGAGGTGGTAGCCGATCTTGCGCCAAGGCCGCGTCGCCGCGAGCCAACGGGCGATCGAAGCCCAGGCCCATTGTTCCGGCGCGGCGGCGGCTCGGGGGACGCCCACGCCGATGAGCACCCGGTAGCGAGCCCGCTGAACGGCCGTCAGGACCGGGGAGCCGAGCAGGACCAAAGCGGCCGGCACGGAAACCGCGAGGAGCCAGTTCCCCGTCCTGGCGGCGGTCGCCGCCGCCCAGGCCCACCCGGGCACCAGCGCCAGGTGCGGCAGCACACCGGCGGCGAGAAAGCCGGTGTCCCGCCGGGCCCGGAGGACCGCGCGGCTCAGTCCGGCTGGAATCGTCATGGCATGACGCTAAGGCACCGCGGGAGGACGGTGCCATGAAGCCCGTACCCGATCACATGGTGAACCTAGTGCCACCTGTCGCGCTTGAGGTGGTCTTGACCGGTCAGGCGCGTGGTTGTCGATCAGGCCGCGGGCGAAGCAGCCCGTGCCGCGAGGAGCCCGCCGATTCCCGGAATCAGCGCCAGCAGCCATATCCGATGACGCCCGCTCATGACCAGGGCAGCGGCGATCACCGTTGCCGTGTAAGCCAAACCGTGCACCGGACCGAGCACCTGCGAGATCTTCGGCTGATGCACGGTCACGATATTCCCCAGCATCAGCACCAGCGTCGCCAATTCCACCGCGCCGATGATTTCCAGAATCCGTCGCGGGCTCACAATCCGACTCCCGTCGTCGAGCCGGGACGGTAGATCATCAGCACGACCACCGCCGCCCAGAGCAGATTGAAGACGCCGGTCGTCATTCCCAGGCGGACGGCTACTGGCTTCTCTGACCCGAGTGCGTCGACTACGCGTTTCTGGCCGGGCAGGATAATCGCGATCAGGATTCCGGCGGCGGCGACGGTCAGGATCAGCGAGACAATCAACCAGGTATCGCCGAGCACGCCCATCCGCGCGCCGGTCGCGATACCGAAGACCGGGACGAGCACTCCGATCACCGCGTAGACCCGAGTCGTACGGTGGAGAACCTGCAATGTGGCAGCCTTTTTCGGGTCGTCGGACGCGAGCCGGGCGGCACTGGGGAACATGCTCGCGGCGACGGCGACCGGACCGATGGCGAGAATGGCCGCCAAGACATGAACCGACAGCAGAAAAGCGTTCACGAATTTCCCTTCACGGAATGCGAGGATTTCCAGGTCGTGCCGCGCCGTTCGTATTCGAAAAGCTCCTCGACAGCCCGCGCGGCGTGCGAGCCAAAATCGCGCTCCAGCACGTAAAGAGCCACGTCGAGGCCCGACGTCACGCCGCCGCCGCTGATCAAGTCGCCGTCGTCCACGACCCTGGCGCGGACGGCGTTCACTCCGGCGGCGTCGAGCAGGTCCACGCCGAGCACGTGCGTCGTCGCGGTGCGGCCTTCGAGCAGACCGGCCATGGCCAGCGCGAGCGAACCCCCGCAGATGGTCACGACCGTGTTGTCCGGATTGTCGAATGCGCGCCGCAGCAACGGCATCGCGTCCCCGGACGCGAAGCGCGACAACAGGACCGGAATGGTCTCGACGTCCGGGTCGCCCTCCATCGGCCCGGCGGCTCCGGGGACGAGGACGTAGCCGGGCGCGTCCGGATCGAACGCGGCGGTCGCGGTCAAGGTGAGCCCGGGAACGCCGGAGCGCACGACGCCGGGGCCGTCCGCGCTCACGAGTTCCACGGCGAACTTGCCGCCGAGAAAGTCGCTTCCGGCCGACAACACCTCGAACGGAGCGATGGTGTCGAGCGGGTCGAACCCGTCGAAGAGCACGAACTGGGCACGGAGCACGGGCAGTTCCTTTCGATGGACGCTTTCGTCCATCGAAACGGCTCCGCGATGAGCTCCACAATGGCTACCTGGACATATAACGCCTACATCTGGCCACGCGGCAGATGCCTTACCCTGCGGGGATGTACACCACAGCGGTGCTCGCGCTCCCGGATGCGATCCCCTTCGATCTGGCCACGCCCATCGAGACCTTCGGGCGCGTCCGGCTCCCGGACGGCCGCCCGGGGTACCGGACCGTCGTCGCCGGTCCGGAGCGTGCGATCAGCGCCGGCCCGCTGCGGCTGGCGATCGACGAGGGCCTGGACGCCCTCCAGCGCGCCGACCTCATCGTGGTGCCCGGCCGGGAGAACCCCCTGGCGCCCGCACCGCCCGCCGTCCTCGACGCGCTGCGGGCCGCCGCCGACCGCGGCACGCGGATCGCGTCGATCTGCGTCGGGGCATTCACGCTCGCCGAAGCGGGATTGCTCGACGGCCGGGACGCGACAACGCATTGGCTCGCCGCCGACGAATTCGCGCGCACCTACCCCGCCGTCCGATTGAATCCCGACGTGCTTTACACCGACAACGGGAAAATCCTCACTTCCGCGGGTGCCGTCGCCGGAATTGACCTGTGTCTGCACATCGTCCAGAACGATTACGGAACCGCCGTCGCGGCCGATGCCGCGCGCCTCGCCGTCGCGCCATTGCACCGGCCCGGCGGGCAGGCGCAATACATCGTCCGCAACCGCGCGCCCAGCCGCCCGACCACGCTCGACCAGGTCGTGGCGTGGATCGAGGAAAACGCGTACCGGAACCTCGCGCTCGCGGACATCGCCGACGCGGCCGGGCTGAGCGTCCGCACGCTGACCAGGCGGTTCAAGGAAGAAACCGGGCAAAGCCCCATGCAATGGGTGGCCGGAGTGCGCCTGCGGCAGGCGCAGGAACTGCTCGAAACCACCGAGCACACCGTCGACCGGATCGCCGCGCAGACCGGGTTTCCCACGACGAGCAACTTCCGTTCCCAGTTCGGCCAGGTCGTCGGTGTGACACCCGGCGCTTACCGGAAAGTGTTCCGGCCGGGAACGCATCGGTCAGCTGATTAGTCCGTCTTATCGAATGCGATGCCGGTCTTCTTGCCGAAAAACGTGAACCTTCTCTAGCTTTTGCCCACAGGCGGCGAATCCGAGGGGGGTGGCCAGGTGACCGAGCCCCATCCCGCGCAGCCGGCGGTCGTCGGCCCGCGAGCAGAACCGGAGTCCGGCGGCGGGCCGTGGCGGCGAGGCCTCCGGGCCCTGCTCGGCAATTCCCGGGTCATGGTCTCGGCGGCGGTCCTCGCCGTGATCGTGGTGCTGTGTTTGCTCGCGCCGCTCTACGCCAGCCGCATCTCCGGCACTGATCCGTTCGTGGCCGATCCGGTCGGCAGCACCGTCCTCGACGACGGGACCGTGGTGCCGCTGCTGCAACCAGCGCCGCAAGGCGTCGGCGTGCTGCCGATCGGGCCGACCGGCCAGGCGCATTTCCTGCTCGGCGCGGACGGGGACGGCCGCGACGTCGCCGCGCGGATCCTGTACGGCGGCCGGAACACCCTCGTGATCGGGGTGCTCGCCGGTCTCGTCGCCTGCGCCGGGGGCCTCGTGGTGGGGCTGATCGCCGGGTACGTCGGCGGGGTCGTCGACGGCGTGCTGTCCAGAATCCTGGACGTCGTGTGGGCGTTCCCGGTGCTGATGCTGGCGATCTCGATTTCCGCGATCAGCTTCGCGTCCGGGATCAGCCTCGGTTTCGTCCGGGTCAGTTCGGGCAGTCTCGCGCTGCCAGTCCTGATTATCGGGGTGGTCTACGTGCCTTATGTCGCCCGGCCGGTGCGCGGCGCGGTGCTGTCCGTGCGCGCCGCGGACTACGTCGGCGCGGCGACGTCCTACGGCGCCGGGCACGGCCGCATCATCCGCCGGGAAATCCTGCCGAACGTGCTGTCCCGGGTGATCGTGCTGTTCCCGCTGATGGTGGCGACGGCGATGCTGCTGGAGTCCGGGCTGTCGTTCCTCGGCATCGGCGTGCACCCGCCCGCCGCGAGCTGGGGCACGATCATCGAGGACGGCACGCAACTGCTGCGCAGCCGGCCGCTGATGGCGATCGTGCCCGGCGCGCTGCTCGCGATCACCGTGTGCGTGCTGAACATTCTCGGCGACGCGATCCGGGACGCCTTCGATCCGAAGGCCGAGCTGCGGATGCGTGCCCGGTGATCGCCTACGTCGTGCGCCGCGTGTTCTCCGCGGCCGGGGTGCTGATCGCGGTCAGCATCCTGGTGTTCCTGATCTTCTTCAAGACCCCGGGGGTCGACCCGGCGCGGCAGATCGCGGGCAAACAGGCGACCCCGCAGGTGATCGAGCAGATCCGGGCCGACTTCGGCCTCGACAAACCGTTGCCGGAGCAGTACTTCGCCATGATGAAGCGCCTGGTCATCGACCGGGACCTGGTCTCGTACACCGATCGCGGCCCGGTGCTCTCCCGGGTGGCCAAGACGATTCCGGTCACGCTGTCGCTGGTCGCCGGGGCCGCGGTGATCTGGCTGCTGCTCGCGCTCGGCGCGGGCACGCTCGCCGCGGTTTTCCGCGGCCGCGCGATCGATCCGCTGCTGATGGGCCTGGGCCTGGTCGGCATGTCGCTGCCGGTGTACTGGCTGGGCGGCGTCGTGAACATGCTCACCCAGGGCTCCTGGCACAACAGCCTGTTCAGCTGGCTGCCGGAACTCGGCTACACGCCGATCAACGTCAACCCGCTGAAGTGGTTCGAGCAACTGCTGTTCCCGTGGATCACGCTGGCGATCGGCACCGCCGGGCTGTACGCGCGCGTGCTGCGGGCCGACCTGATCGAGGTCGACCGGTCCGACTTCGTGCTCACCGCGCGGGCGAAAGGGCTTTCCGAATCCAGGGTGCTGCTGCGGCACGTGCTCCGGAACTCGCTCATCCCGTTCGTCAGCCTCTTCGGCCTCGACCTCGGGGCCATGCTCGGCGGGGCCGCGGTGCTCACCGAGCAGGTGTTCGGCCTGCCCGGGGTCGGCAACCTCACCTTCCACTCGCTGAGCCGATTCGACCTGCCGGTGCTGATGGCGGTGACGCTGTACGGCGCGTTCACCGTCGTGCTGGTGAACCTCCTGGTCGACCTCGGTTACGCCGCCCTTGACCCGAGGATCCGAGTGCGATGACGACCTTGCCCGCGAAAGTCCTGTCCGCAGAGGGCCTGACCGTGGAGTTCCGCACGCGCGGCGGCTTGGTGCGGGTGGTGGACGACGTGTCGTTCGAGCTCCGGGCGGGCGAAACCCTCGGCGTGGTTGGCGAATCCGGCTCCGGCAAGTCGGTCTCGATGCTCGCGCTGCTCGGCCTGATCCGCGACGGCAACGCGGTCGTCAGCGGCCGGGTGCTGTTCGACGGCCAGGACCTCCTCGCCCTGCCCGCCACGAGGATGCGCGACTACCGGGGCCAGAGGATCGCGATGATCTTCCAGGACCCGATGACCTCGCTGAACCCGGTCTACCGCGTGGGATGGCAGATCGCCGAACAGATACGCCAGCACCAGCGCGTCGGCAGGCGAGCCGCCCGCCGCCGCGCGGTCGAACTGCTCGAGACGGTCGGCATTCCGAGCCCGGGGGCCCGCGCGCGGGACTATCCGCACCAGTTCTCCGGCGGCATGCGGCAGCGGGTGATGATCGCGATGGCGCTGTCCTGCGAACCCGACATCCTGATCGCCGACGAGCCGACCACCGCGCTGGACGTCTCGGTGCAGGCCCAGATCCTGCGCATCATCCGGGACCTGAGCGCCCGCACCGGCACCAGCGTCATCCTGATCACGCACGACCTCGGCGTGCTCGCCGGGATCGCGTCGCGGGTGCAGGTGATGTACGCCGGGCGGATCGTCGAGCAGGCGCCGACCGCGCAGCTGTTCGCCCGGCCGCAGCATCCGTACACCGTCGGGCTGCTCGGGTCGATTCCCCGGCTGGACGCGCCCCGGCCCGCTCGCCTGCCCTCCATCGAGGGCCTGCCTCCGCTGGCGGCCGACATCGGACTGGGCTGCGCGTTCGCACCGCGATGTCCGGACGCGGAAACGGTTTGCGTCCAGCAGCGGCCGGTTCTGCTGCCTTCGGCACAGGAGCATCTCGACGCCTGCCTGCTGCGGCACGCGTCGAGCCCGGACGAGAAGAGAACCGCCTGATGTCTGACCTGCTGAGCGCCACAGACCTGGTCAAATGGTTCCCGGTACGGAGAAATCGGCTGGGCCGCCCCGGGCGGCTGCGCGCCGTCGACGGGGTCTCGCTGTCCGTGCGGCGCGGCGAAACGCTCGGTCTCGTCGGCGAATCCGGCTGCGGCAAGTCCACCCTCGGCCGCTGTCTCGTCCGGCTCTACCAGCCGAGCAGCGGGTCGATCACCTTCGACGGCACAGAGATCAGCCGGACCGGCCGGCACGGGCTGCGTCCGGTCCGCCGGTCGGTGCAGATGATTTTCCAGGACCCGTACGCGAGCCTCAATCCACGCCGCCGGATCGGTGATTCGGTCGCCGAACCGCTGCGCGTGCACCGTCAACCGGCGAGCCGCGCGGACATCGCGGAACTCCTTGTCCTGACTGGGCTTTCCGCCGAACTCGCCGACCGGTTCCCGCACGAATTGTCCGGTGGGCAACGGCAGCGCGCGGTCATAGCACGAGCGCTGGCGCTGCGGCCGCGCGTGGTCGTCGCCGACGAACCAGTGTCCGCATTGGACGTTTCGGTGCAGGCGCAGATCCTGAACCTGTTCGACGATCTCAAGGAACAGCTCGGGCTCACTTACGTGTTCATCGCGCACGACCTCGGCGTCGTCCGGCACACCTCCGACCGGGTCGCGGTGATGTATCTCGGGCGGATCGTCGAACAGGCACCGGTCGGTGAGATCTTCGCGGCCCCGCAACATCCCTATACCGCGGCACTGCTGGCATCGGTGCCGATCCCGGATCCGGCGGCGGGCTCGGACTGGCGGGACACCACGCTGGCCGGGGACGTGCCCAGCCCGCTGGAGCCGCCGAGCGGCTGCCGGTTCCACCCGCGCTGCCCGCGCGCCACTACCGTCTGCCGCACCACGGAACCCGCGCTGACCAGGGAACACGCTGGTCACGAAGTCGCCTGTCATCATCCGCTTGAGCCGGCGGTCCAGGTGGTGCCGGCCGAACCGAAGGCTGCTCGCGATGACTAGCGCCGACGCCGACCAGTCCGCCCGTCCGACACTGCCGCAGCTCGCGGCGATCATCGCGATCTCCGCGACCGGCTCGTTCGCCGGGGCCGCGACCGCACTCGGCTGCACCCAGTCGGCGGTGAGCCAGCGGGTCGCGAGTCTCGAGCGCGGGCTCGGGGTCCTGCTGGTGCACCGGTCCCGGCAGCAGCGCCGGGTATCGCTGACCGAGGCGGGCGACACCCTCGTAGCCGCCGCGGAACAGGTCGGCGGGATCCTCTCGGTCGCCGTCAGCCAGGTGGAGACGATCCGCAAGGGCCTCAACGCGACCGTCCGCATCGGCCTGTTCACCAGCGCCAGCGAGCGGGTGATCCCGCCGATGATGGCGGCGCTGCGGCGGCAGCCGGTCGACTACCGGATCGAATTGGTCGAACTGGACCAGCAAACGGAAGTGTCCCGGCTGGTGCGCAACGGGGACGTCGATCTCGCGTTCGTGAAACTGCCGATCACCGACCCGGCGCTGCTCACCGCGGAACTCCTCACCGACCCGTTCGTGCTGCTCATGCCCGCCGGCGCGGAGCGGGTCTCCCCCGGCCGGCTCGCCGGGCTCCCGTTGATCGGCCTGCGCGGCCAGCGCGACCCGATGGAGGCCTGGGCCGCGTCTGTGGGCGCGGAGCTGAACTGGGTGCTGGAGATGGAAACCAACCACGCCGTAGAGGCGATGGTCGCCGCGGGCCTCGGCTACGGCGCGGTGCCCCGGCTCACCCTCGGCGGCCGAACGCCTGGCGTACGAAGGGTTTCCCTCGCCGGCACGGTTCCGGCACGGACCGTCGGCATCGCCTGGCGGCGCTATCACCCGCGGCTCGCGTTCATTCGCGGGGTCATCGACATCATCCAGCGGGTGTGCGCCCGCCCGGCGGAGATTCTGCCGCCGGTCGACGGCGAGGGGATGGCGCGATGAGACGGCTGCCGGCGGTACTCGCGGCTTTGGTGCTCCTCGGGGCGAGCGGATGCGCGGTGGACGACACGCTGGACCTGACGTCCGTCGCGCCCGGCGATCACGGGCACCAGGGCGGGACCGAGGTCATGCTGTCGTCGGGCAACGTCGGCACGGCCGATCCGATGGTCAATTTCTCGACGTCGTCGTGGACGCTCTTCACCGCGACCTACGACGGTCTCACCGCGTTCACCAAGTCCGGGCCGGAAACCGGCCAGCACGTGGCACCGGACCTCGTGACCGAAATACCGAAACCGACAGACGGCGGTCTCAAGTGGACGTTCACGCTGCGGTCCGGGATCCGGTTCAGCGACGGCCGCGAGGTCCGGCCGACGGACGTCAAGGCGTCCTTCGAGCGGATGTTCAAGGTGCACGGGCCGACGACATCCTCGCAGTTCGACGTCCTCGCCGGGGCGAAGGAATGCCTGGACACCCCGGAAACCTGCGATCTGTCGAAGGGCATCTCGATCGACGAGACGACCAGCAAGATCGTCTTCACCCTGACCGAACCGGATCCCGAATTCCCGCAGCAGCTCGGCCAGCCGCTGGCGTCGATCCTGCCCGCGGACACCCCGCCCGTCGACGTCGGTTCGGACGTGTCGAAACTGCGCTCGACCGGACCGTACTACTGGGCGAGCTACGATCCGACCGACCGCGTCGTGCTGAAACGCAATCCGTACTTCCGTTCCTGGTCTCCGCTCACCGCCCCGGAGGGGAATCCGGACCAGATCGTGCAGAAATTCGGCCTCGAACCGACCGACCAGGTCACCGCCGTGATCAACGGCCAGGCCGATCTCGCGGTCGACTCGATTCCGCCGGACCGGCTGAACGAGGTCAGCGTCGACCATCCGAGGCAATTGCACATCGACCAGCTCGGGCACATCTGGTATTGGGCGCTGAACACGCGGATTCCGCCGTTCGACAACCTCAAGGCCAGACAGGCGGTGAATTACGCGTTCGACCGCAACTCGGCGGTGCTGCAGGCGGGCGGGCCGGGGCTGGCCGTCCCGACGTGCCAGGTCCTGGTGCCGAGTCTTCCCGGATACCAGCAGTACTGCCCGTGGACGAGCAACCCCGCCCCGAACGGCCGCGGCCCGTGGCGCGGCCCCGACCTCGCGAAAGCGAAACGGCTGGTCGCGGAATCCGGCACCGCCGGAGCCGCAATTTCGGTGGTGCCCGGAAACAACCGGATGCATATCGCGATGGGCGAATACATGCAGACGCTCTTGACCGATTTGGGGTACCGTGCGACACTGAAACCGATGGACGAGGGACTGCAGTTCCCCTTCGTCCAGAATTCCGGAAATCACGTCGAAGCCGCCTTGACCGACTGGTCCCAGGATTATCCGGCGGCCAGCGATTTCCTGAAAGTGCTCACCTCGTGCGCCGCGTTCGTGCCGAATTCGGACGCGAGCCCGAACATCGGCGGCTTCTGCGATCCGGCCATCGACGCCCGGATGACCGAAGCCCTGCGGCTGGCCAACACCGACCCGGACGCGGCGAACAGGCTGTGGTCCGAAGTGGACCGAGCGGTCACCGACCAGGCCCCGTGGGTGTCGATGTACGTGCCGAAATGGATTGACTTCACCTCGGCGCGGCTCGGCAATTACCGGTTCAGCGGCCAGTTCGGATTCCTGCCCGGTGTCGCCTGGCTGCGCTGACCTCTCCCCGAAATCCCCGCCCCAGAAAAGGAGCAGCATGCCGAACCCCGACGGTTCCTCGCATTACGCGCCCGACGCCGCCACGCTGCGCCGGCGTCTCCTGCCGCTGCTCGCCGCGCGCGGGCCGTCCGGCTACGAGGAAGAACCGGTGCGCGCCTGGGTAGAATTGGCGGGGGAATTCGCCGACGTGCACGTCGATCCGCTCGGCAGCGGGCACGCCGTGGTGAACCCGGGCAGCACGCCGCGGATCACGCTGATCGGGCACATCGACGAGATCGGGCTGAGCGTCAGCCACATCGACGACGCCGGACGGCTGTGGGCGGTCAGCATCGGCTGCTGGGACGCCGCGATCCTGTACGGCCAGCACGTCGTGGTCCTCGCCGAAGACGGCCGGGTGCCGGGCGTGATCGGAACCGCGCCGCCGCATTTGAACGACGAGGACTCGTCGCCCAAGATGGCCGACCTGTGGATCGACATCGGCGCGACCAGCCGAGCCGACGCGCAATCGGTGATCACCGTCGGCGACCCGGTGGTGTTCGGCGCGTCCCCGGTCGACCTGCTCAACGGCCGGATCGCCGCACCGGCGCTGGACAACCGGCTCGGCGCGCTGGCCGTGCTCGAAGCGGCTCGCGCGGCGGCCGCGGCGTCGGTCACCGCCGAGATCTCCGTGGTCGCCAGCGTGCGCGAGGAAACGAGTTACCACGGCGCGATGGGCGCCGTCTACGCGACGAACCCGAACTTCGCGCTCGCGATCGACACCACTTTCGCCAGCGACATCCCGCAAGACGGCATCGAACACAAAACCGGCGACCACCGGCTCGGCTCCGGTCCGGCCATCGGCCGCGGCGCCGTCACCGACGAACCCATGGCGCGCAGTCTGCGCAGACTGGCCAAAGAACTCGAAATCCCTTACACCATCGAGGCCTACGGCGACGAGAGCGGCTCCGACGCCGACGCCATGGCAGCTGTCGCCGCCGGTATCCGGTGCGGCGTCATCAACATCCCGATCCGGCACATGCACAGCTCCGGCGAAGTCGCGGATCTGGCCGACCTGGCCGGCACGATCGATCTCGCCGCCGCCTTCTGCCTCGCCGGAGGGACCCGATGAGACCGATGCGGGAACCCTGAGTCCCGGCACCACCTGGCAAGGAGGCCAGCCCATGATCGGCGCGGAACGACGGAACCGGCTCGGCCGGGTGGTGCTGGACGCGATCTGGTCCGACAACGGCCGTCTCACGCTGCTGCAGCTCAGAGCGCTGTACGCGGTCGCCAACGAGGGCTCCTTCGCGGCGGCGGCGGTCGCGCTCGGCTGCAGCCAGCCCGCCGTGAGCCAGCGCATCGCGTCGATCGAACGGCGGCTCGGCGTCGTGCTGGTCCGCCGGATGTCCGGACAACGCCAGGTGCGGCTCACCGACGCCGGAATCGCGCTGGTCAACGCCGCCGAACAAGTGCAGGTCATCCTCCGCACCGCGACGAGGCACATCCAGGACATGCGGGACGGCCGCGAACCGACCGTCCGGATCGGCGTGTTCTCGAGCGTCGCGGTGCGGGTGATGCCGCTGGTGCTGGCCGCGATGCGCACGCAGCACATCCCGTGCCGCATCAAGCCCATCGAGGTCGACGACGACGTCCGCCTGCAGGAGCTGCTGCGCTTCGGCGAAATCGACATCGCGTTCGTCATCTTCCCCCTGCAAAGCGGGGAAGCACACGGCCTGGAACTGTTCAGCGACCCGTTCATCCTGCTGGCCCCCCGCAACGCCCCGCTGGCCTCGGTGCCCCGAATCCGGCCGGCGGACCTGCGGGGCCTGCCGATGGTGTGCCTGACGAGCGAACAACTGGAGGTCGCCGCGGAGCTCCGCCGCCAGGGCATCGAGCCGAACTGGGTCTTCGACACCGACAAGATCCACGTCGTCGAACCGCTGGTCGCGGCGGACGTCGGGTATTCGATCGTGCCGCAACTGGCGCTCGGGCAACGCTATCCCGGCGTCACGCGGTTCTCGCTGAGCGAGATCGTGTCACCGCGGGAGATCGGGATCGCTTGGCCGCCGCACCATCCGAGGCTTGGATTGCTGCTGCGGGTGGCCGATGTGATCCGCGGGGTGTGCGCGGATCCGGCGGATATCCTGCCGCCTATCGACGAGCCGGGGTGCGCTTCGGTGGAGCAAGCGGTGCTTCGGCTTCAGTGACTGACCCGGGCTTCCAACGGTAGTCGGCGACTGGAAGGTCTTGATTTCGAACGACCTTCGTAGGGAGCAGTTTCCGCCGCGACCACGACATTAGGTCGTAGCATCGCCCGCTGCGACACGCCCTGGCTTAGACAACGGGAACGCGCCCGGCTCGTGTCAAAACCACCGGCTATGCGAGGCGGGGCCAAGAATGACATGAGCCCCATGATGCACCCTCGTGCGTTTTCCGGCGATGCCAGACGTCTTCGCCGCGTTGTTTCCTCCGACGAGCCGCAGTACAGCGGCCGTTTCAACCTTAGCCCACGGGCTAAGTCGCCTCACCTGCTTCCTCAAGCCCCTCCGCTATCGCTATGCTCACGAATCGTGAGAGCTGCAACAGGGGGAGAGCAACAAGGTGATGAATCAGCGCCGCCGCTTCAGCGGCCCTCGCGCTGGGAGACGACACCTGACTCACCCGGCCGCCTTGGAGCGATGCTTCGAATGACCAGTTTCCCACCGAGGCCTTTGCACTCCGACGCGGGCGGACACGGCTAGGGAGACAACGGGACCTGCAACGTAGACCGTCCCGCACCTCAGCTGCAGCCTAGGCGGAACACGCGACCGGATCGCGACCCAGCTCCTGCCCGGCTTCTACAGCTACAGCCATCGGTGTAACACAAACGAATAAATCCACGACATGCAAACATCCGCAACCGGCCGCGAAGTGGAGACCTTGTGACCGACTACCGCATTGACGGCCTGTCAACGAGAACGTTCGAGCACCTTGTGCAATCCTTGGCGCTCGACGCCGTCGTAAGCACAGTGACCCCATTTGGCGATGGCCCCGACGGCGGCCGCGAAGCAACTTTCACCGGTCTCACTCAGTTCGGTCCGCAAAGCGATCCGTGGAGCGGCTACGGTGTGATCCAAGCAAAATTCCTCCAACGACCTAAAACTCCACAACAAGATGGAACATGGATAGTCAATGAACTCAGAAAGGAGCTGAACAAATACAGCTCCGCTGCAAAAAAAAGAGACCTTGACTACTACATCCTTGCCACGAACGTCACGCTCACCGCCGTTACCGAGCTCGGGACAAAGGACAAGGTAATCAAGGTCCTCGAAGACTTCACCGAAACCCAAGGCCTCAAAGGTTTCGATATCTGGGACTACGACAAAATCCGGACACTCATCGACAACAACGAGTCCGTCCGCAAATGTTACGCCGCCTGGATCACTCCAGGTGACGTGCTCATGCAGCTCAGCGACTGGCTGAGCTGCCACCGCTCGGATTACCACCGACTCGTAGTCAACTATCTCCAAAAGGAGCTATTGTCCGACCAGTTCGCGCGACTCGAGCAGGCGGGACACACAGCCGAGGAATCCATTCCACTAGCACAGGTTTTCGTGGATCTGCCAATCACAAATAACATACGATCGACTGAAAGTATTGGCTGGGCACCCACCGACCAACAGCCGGGATTCGTGGAATTCATGGCAGTCGAGTCAGAGGCAATCCTCGTGCCACGAGCACGCGACGATGAAATGGATCTACCACACCAGCCAATGCCTGGGAGGTACGTCCTGATCGGGGGGCCGGGCCAAGGCAAGACCACACTCGGCCAGTATGTGTGCCAGATCTTTCGATCCTCTTTGCTGAAGGACGTGCCCCGGGCCGCACTCCTGCCCGAGACCAGGCAAGTCATGCAAGCCTTTAACGAGCGAGACAGCGATCGGTTCCCTCAACCGGCCGCCCGACGCCTTCCCCTTCGCGTCGTATTAAGTGACTTCGCGGCAGAACTGGCAGGCGGCCATACCGCCAGTTTACTCACATACCTGACAAATATTTTCTGCAAGCGAACGAACTCAGACTTGTCCTGCAAGGAGTTTCAGGCACTAGTCTGCGAATATCCAATAATTCTAGTGCTGGATGGCCTCGACGAGGTACCAGCGTCCAGCAATCGCGACCAGGTCCTCACTGCGATCCAAGACTTCTCAGTCGACATAGCCTCAAGTCAGATGGACGCCGTGATCATCGCGACAAGCCGCCCGCAAGGGTACAATGAAGACTTCTCGCCGACTACCTATCGCCACCTTTGGCTGACCGACCTTCCTGTAAGCAAGGCCCTGGAGTACGGTGAGAAATTAGCCAAAGTGCGATTCGCCGGCAATAGTGATCGGCTCAACAAAATCATCGGCAGACTTCAGCTCGCCTCCCGTGCACCAGCAACCGCACGGATCATGCGCAGTCCGCTGCAGGTCACCATTCTCACCCTGCTAGTCGATCGTCGCGGCCAGCTCCCTCAGGAGAGATGGGCGCTTTTCGACGAATATTATACGCTCATCTATCAGAGGGAAACCGAACGGGACATTCCGGCCGCAGCGGTCCTTCGAGAACGAAAAGACGACATCGACGCCGTGCACCGGCTCGCAGGGCTTCTTCTACAGGTAGAGAGCGAAGCCTCCGGCAGCACCGATGCCAAGCTCACAACCGAGCAGTTTAGCAATTTGGTTGAGACTTACCTTCGTTCTGAAGGCCATACAGGCGAGGCACTAAACACACTGCGCCGCGCCATCATCGAGGGTGCGGCAACTCGCCTAGTCTTCCTGGTCGGCCTGGAGTCCGGCCAAGTCGGCTTCGAAATCCGGTCGCTACAAGAGTTCATGGCAGCCGAAGGGCTGCTCGACGCACCAGATAGCCTTGTCCAGAACAGGCTTCGCGCTGTGGCACGCAGCGCGAACTGGCGGAATGTGACCGTATTCGCGGTAGGTAAGATCTTTGCTGAGCGGCGCTACCTCCGTGACACAGTAGAGGCGATGTGCCTCGAGTTCAACGACGATCAGTCAGACCGCGCCTTGACCCTGACTTATGCCGGTTCCGAACTCGCTTTGGACCTGTTAGAAGATGGTCCAGTCGCCCGTCATGCGACCAAAAGTCGCTCACTCACTCGGGTTGCCCTGCGCCTACTCCGGCTCCCGAGCCAAGATCTCGCACGCCGCCTGGCTGCCGTGTATCAAACCTCGACCGAGGACGTCTTTCGCGAAGAACTCACCTCTACATTTGAACAGGGCGACCGAACTTCACGAAAGAATGCTTGGCTATGCCTGGATGCACTGATATCCAATGGCGCAGCCGAGCTCAATGGTCTAATGGAACATGCACTGGCCAACTACACGCCTGACACACGAACGACCACTGCAATTCTATCCGCAGCACCAATTCCCCTTCGCGGCTGGAGGTCCGATCTCGCTGCACTTTTGCTTCCAAAGATGGATCCCGCTGATCTTGAACTCTACTCCGCAGAAAGCCCCCACCTTCAAAAAGGTACCCGACAGACTCCCAAAGCAACCCGCTGGAGCGATGCAGCCGTCGAGGCCATTACTGTCCGACCACGGCAAAACGCGAACCTCATCTCAGTTTTCTCCGATTCAGAAAAGAAGCACGCGGTCGGCGATACCACAATTATTCGACTGACAGATACACCCTCTCCCCCGGCCAGGCAAGTCTCGAACGTTCCTGCAGGATCACATCCAGGATGGCAGATCTTGCGAGCCATCGAACAGTTCGAACGAACCCCCTCGAAAGATAACCTGGCAGATGCCATCCGGGCAACCGCAGGATGCCCGGCAAAATCTGTACGCTACTTCATACGACGTGGGGCAAGTTGGCCAATAGCCGAATGTCAACTGGCCGTTGCCGAAGGAGCCGACAGCGAGCGTTTGGCGACAGCAGCCGAAGCAGGATGGCTTGGCGACCAAGCCGACTGGGCTACCTGGCAAGACGAGTGGTCGAACCGAGGAATCCGGGCCTCAGAATTTAAACTAGACGTTCTTAAGATCGCCGCGGACAGCAGTGGCGACCGATGGTTTCCCGTTCGCAGCAGCGACCTCGACCTGAGCGAAAGAGCGATGCGAAACGATCAGCTAGTAGCTACGCTTCTCGACTTGAACTCCCAAGAAGTCAATCACGCCCTTGCATTCGCGTCAATTAACGGTCGTGCGCGAATAGCTGCCCAACGGGCACGAATATTTCCTCAACGAAACGACTCACCGGTCAAGGACCGACTCAACTCAATGCTATTAAACCTGGTGAAGTCGGGCACGTGGCCGTACAGCACATACCTGATATCAAACAAAGCTTGGCAACCACCAGTAAGCGCCGAATGGGCGGATGCTATGACATCGGGGATCTACGCGAGTGTCGCAGACAGGCTCCAGCCTCGCTTTGGACAGGCGGCGAGCAGCTGGTTATGGCGCGCCTTTCAATTATTTCCGCAATTTGACGGTCTAATTTACGGAATGGCGCAGATAAGGGTATTTACTGAAGAAGTTCCGACCGCTTACGCAACGATAGCAAGCCTGGACTTCACCGGAAATCCAAGAGCCGCGCTCGGGCGCGCGATCATCGGGCTCCGGTCGGGAGCCGGGCTAGATGCGACACGGAAGGACCTAGTCGTCGCCTTTGCTGACAAGTCATGCGACCTACGCACGCTGTTCGAGGCTCTCAAAGCCGATGCATACGACGCTGCGACGCAGATTACAAACTTGCTCCGCGCCTACGACTTGTGCACAGGTTCGCCAAGCCGTAAGTATTTGGCCATCAATTCTATAAGGAAGGCGCTCCGAAGGCGTCAGAGCGAACTGACAGAGAAAGAAAAGTGGCTAGACCTAGGATTCGACGTCGATGTGCGCGAAGTAATCAATCGAAATGACTCGGAAAATCCTGCAACGTCGCTTTAAATCCTGCACCGGGTACGTTTAACCATTAAGCAAACAAGAGACGGGCATTACACCAATTCGATAGGGAGCCATCACTGATTCAACCACAATGCATAGAGATTAGTCGCGCGAACTATACGACCGAGCTGGCATCTACAAGGAAGTCCCCTACAAGACTAAGGGATGACCAGATTCGACGCATTACATTCCGGTCTTGCGCCGTATTTCTTCCGCT
This sequence comes from Amycolatopsis sp. NPDC004079, assembly GCF_040610415.1. NCBI lineage: Bacteria > Bacillati > Actinomycetota > Actinomycetes > Pseudonocardiales > Pseudonocardiaceae > Amycolatopsis > Amycolatopsis sp. NPDC004079. The sequence goes on from NZ_JBEXMH010000088.1 coordinate 18,469, forward strand.
CGCTAGCCAGTTACTTCGCCACAACCGCCGGGTGTCACGGTTAGCTTTACTCAGCAAACCTCAAAGTCCTGGCCATACTCGTTTATCTCAACAGCCGCCTGTCCAGCAGATGTTGAGGCAGGCAGACCCGGACCGCACCCCAGCCCTTCGTGATCAGATTCCACCGCGGGTCCGGAAAGCTCCACCACCCGTGAACACCGTTCAGCCACCGCCTCGTCGTGCGTCGCCACGATCACCGTCTTCCCCGCCTCGTTGAGCTTCCGCAGGAGATCCACAACCCGATCCCGGTTCCTGGCATCGAGCGACCCCGTCGGTTCGTCCGCCAGGATCAGGTCGCACGGTTTCAGCAGCAACCGCGCGACGGCGACTCGTTGTTGTTCTCCGCCGGACAGCGAGTGGACCTTCCGGTGTTCCGCTCGGCGCAACCCGACCTGGGCGAGGGCTTCCTTGATGCGATCCTGCTTTGAGGTCCCCCGCTTGGCATAAGTGAGCGCGACCTCCAGATTGCGCTCGACCGTCTCGCTGTCGATGAGCGCGAAGTTCTGGAACAGATACCCCAACCGGTTGCGTCGCAGCAGGTTCGCGGCCCGGGAACGAGGTCGGGGTGCGCGCTCGCCGAAGAGGCGGACCTCACCGGCGTCGGGCGCTTCCAGCAGGCCCAGCAGGTTCAGGACGGTCGACTTCCCCGCTCCGCTCGCGCCGGTCAGCGCGGTGAACTCGCCCGGCTCGACGGTGAGGGCGTAGTCGTCCAGGACCTGCTGGCGGCCGTACTGCTTCCGGATTCCCCGGAGTTCGCACGAGAATTCCATGGGTCACAGCTCCTTCAAGCGGTTGACCGTGTTCCGGCGTTCCACGACGCGTGCGGTCGCGACCACGAACGCCGCCTCGAGCACGAGAGACAGCACTGAGACAGCAACCAGTCGCTCCAGCGGGCTGGCCGCGGTATCGGACGGGGACAGGGTGTTCATCGCCAGCACCGCCAGTCCGATGCCGGCGAGCACGGTTTGGCCCAGCCAGGTGCCGCCGAGAGCGAACAGCAGTTCCCGGTAGGAGCGGGTGAATCCGATGCCGTGGAGTCTCCGCACGGTCAGCCTGCGGCGCAGCCGGTCGGAGCCGATGATCACGATCACCGCGGTCAAGGCGACCAGGACGAACAGCGCCGCGCCCGCGAACGCGGCGATCTGGGTGAGGCCGCCGCGCACCTGGTCGATTTGCGTGGCCATGGCCTCGTGCACGGTGACCAGGTGCCGCAGGTTGTCGTCGAGCTTGAGTTCCTTCAGCTTCGGGCCGAGTGCGGCCAGCGTGGCCGCCGGATCAGCGCCGACGCGGACCTTCAGGCCGGTGTCCAAGCCGCCGGTGATCGCGTTGAGCCGGTCGACGGTGAGGCTGTTCGCCGGGGTCATGATCTCGACGATCGGGTCCGTGATCAGGTTGCCGCGCCCGGGATTGACCTGCGGGTCGTAGCTGAACACGCCCTGCCCGGAGGCGGTCCAGACGATCCGGACGCGCTGTGCCGTGAACCGCGGCCGGTCTCCGGTGATGCGTTGCTCCGCCTGTGTCGCACCGGTGATTCCGGGGCCGCCGGTGCGCGTTTCCTGCAGGAGCTGCCTGATCTGCGCTTCCCGCGGCTTGAATTGCTCCGGGACGGCGACAACCCACGCCGGATCGTTGGCGGCGACCGTGATCGGCTTGCGGGAGGCGTCCAGAATCGGGTACTGCTCGAGGTAATGCGTGTTCACCCGGATCGGCGGCACCGGCCACCGCGACGTCGGGTCCGGCGGTGTGCCCGGTTCGTAGTTGGCGGCGTCGACGAAGAGCGCGCCTGCCTGGTCGAGCACCGGGTAGAGGTCGCGTGCTTCCGCGACCGACGAGGCGTTGCCGCCGGTTTCCAGTTCCTGCTGGTCGTTTCCGGTCAGGCGCGGGTAGAAAACCGCGTATCCCTGGACTTTCTCCCACGGTGCCAGCAATTCCTGTTGTTTCGCCAGTTCGGAGAACTGCTGCCAGACGACTACGGCCAGCACCGCGAGAATCGCTCCGGAAACGGCCTTCACGACAGCCGGTGCGGCGATCGCCAAGCCGAACGGCGAACGGTGATGCGTCCTGTGCTTCACTGCAGGCTTCCTTTGACGAGATCCGAAATACGCACCCGGTTGACGACGATCAGCCCGATGCCCACCGTCGCCGCGAATCCGGCCGCTGTCACCGGCACGACCGCGTACAGGAACGACGAGTCCACCCCGGGAACGGCGAGGACGACTGCGGCGCACGCGCCCAGCCCTGCGAGAACCGTGGCGATCTGCGTTCTTCCCACGACCTCGTACCAGATGCGCGGCGTCGGATGCCCGATCAGGCGCAGCACGCCGATCCGCTTTCCTTCGCGCAGCAAGCGAAACGCGATGACCACTGTGGACATGCCGACGAGAACGCAGGCGAGGATGCTGAGCCCTGGTCCGGGCTCCGTCGACTGTCCGCCGAGGTCTGACGGGGTCAGCTCCGCGGCGGTCAGCCCGGTGACGCCCGCGTCGACCAGCCGCTCGCGGACGAGGGCGAGAAAGCGGCCCGCGGCTGGCCCCGCGTCCACCACATAGCGGCCGGAGCTGGGCAAGGCGTCGAACGCCCGACGCAGCGGAGCGAAGGTGAGGTCGTATCGGTCGGCGAAAACCGCTGGCACGCCTACGTTCCCCGCCTTGCCAGCATCCTCCGACGAGACCTCCGCCGCAGCACCGCGCGACTCCGCCGGGCTCAGCCACCGTCCCCGCGTGAGCTTGAACTCGTCGAACAGAGCCGTCCGGTCACCGCCCAGCAAGACGTAATGCGTGATGCGCTTCCGGTCCCCTTGGGTATTCACGGTGGTACGCACAACCGTGGCGCCGGTCGCCTGCGCCGCTTCCGCGAGAATGCGCAGCGTCGTCTCCGGATCGGCCGCCTGCGGGCGCTCTGGCCAGGCGAAAGGCACTCCGACCCGATCCGCCGCGATCTCGCTGTTCGCCTCCTGCGCGAGAACGACGTCCAGCAGAACGACCACCGGAACGGCCAGAACGATTCCCGCGAAAAGGAGAGAGAGGATCAGTCGCACGGATAGCTCGCTCTCGTCGCTGACGCGCGCTTTCTGTGGTGGAGACGCGGCGCCGGGACGCCGTTGGCCCGGCACCGCATCGTGGTGATCATGCCCGGAACGTCAGGCCATGATCACGCGTTGGGGTTGTAATACGTGTAGCAGGTGTAGGCCCAGCCGGCCTTGGCGTAGGCGTTGGACCAGGAACCGGCGGAGGCGTACCGCTTGTCGTTGGCGTTGGCGATCGCCGCCGTCGAGCTGTGGTAGTTGCGCGGGTGGTTGTAATTCGAGTAGCAGCCCTTCAAGAGGCCGTCGCGGCCGGAACCGTGGCACCAGGTGCCGCCGCCCGCGCTGCCGCAGCCCGCCGGGACAACCTCCCGGGACGGTGAAGCGTTCGCGGCCGAAACGATCCCCGCGGACATGACGACCGCGAGCGAAGCGACCGAGGCCACCCTGGCGATCTTCAGAGAAGCAGACGCCATTGTCATGATTTCCCCATTCTTTTCCTGATTTCCCCTGAACAGGCTGTTCCGCGACCTGAGCGAAAAACATTCAGGTTTGCGCCCGGCGCGGTAATGCCGGGCGAGAACAGCCGCGTCGTCCCCCTGCATCGAGGGGACGTGTGCGCCGGATCATTCCGACGGGCGGGCCCGGGCAGGCGAACTGTCGCCGGGAACCCCGCTGACCTGCGGTGATGGCTACTTCGGCATAGACGTGCCGTGTCTCATGCACGGCGCGAAGAAAAGCGGTGAAAACACCTGTGATCCCCCTAGCGCTCGACTCCCCAATCTGACGCTGGAACAAAACACTACCGAACGTACCCGCAATCGGCCAATCGTCTCTCCGTGATGTCACTGAGATGGCGTAGCCGGTGCCAGAGCGTCGCACCCGTTACTGCCGCCCGGACCAACCAGCGCCGCCGAATGCCGCCGTGCCCATTCACCCGGGCATTTCCCGGATAGCCCACCCTCGTTTTCGCAATATCCCGGCGCGCGGACTGGTAGAATCGCGGAATAATCGCGGACAGGAAGGACCCGCGCGGTGCCACGCGCTGCTGAGCCGGAAACGCCCGTCGAGCGCCCGGGCGCCTACCGGAGCCGCTTCACCGGCGCGCTGGAATCGCTGCTGGCGGAAAAACGCTTCCCGAAGATCACGATCGGCGACCTCGTCGGCCGGGCGCACACCTCCCGGCGCGGCTTCTACGAGCATTTCGATTCCAAGGAAGCCTGCCTGCTCGCCTTGCTCCAGGGAGCGGCCGAAACCGGATCCGCGCGGGTAGCCGCCGCGATCGACCGCACCGCGCCCTGGCAAACCCAAATCCGCCAGCTCGTCACGGCCTGGATCGGCGTTGTCGACGCCCGGCCCGCCGTCATGCTGAGCTACATCCGCGACGTGCCGCTGGCAGACGCGCCGATCACCGCCGACCTGAACCACGACGCCTACGTCACCATCGCCCGCGCCATCTCGGCCGGCGACGAATTCCGGGAATCCGGCGGTGTGCCGCTGTCGCGAGTCCGCGCACTGATTCTGTTCGGAGGACTGGAAAAACTGGCCGAGGACGCGTTGCAGCACGGCGGTACGGTGAGCGCACACATTGAGGAAGCGGTGCAGACTGCGCTTCTTCTCGCAGCTTCGTAATAGCTCAGTTCGCCTGACCTGATACCGCATCCACCAACGTCCGATACACCTGCTGGCACCGCCGAATCCGCGCCGGACCCGGGGCACCCGCGATCTCCTGTCCCAGCGCCGTAAGCGATCCCAGCAAAGCGACCGCGAGCTCCTCGACACCGCCGCCAGAACTGCCCGCCTCGCGCAGCAACGCGACAGTCGGCTCCCGCCACCATTGTTCGTCCAGGTTTCGCCACCTTTCCTGGCCCAGCACGGACGGGCCGTCGACCAGGAGGATGCGTCCCACAGCCGGGTCGGCGCAGCGGCGGAGGAAGATCGAGCCGGACGCCTTCAACCGGTCGGACGGGGCTCCCGTGCCGCCGGGCCGGGACCGCAGCACCCGGTGCAGATCGGCGTGCACCTGCTCTACCACGGCGCAGAACAGCTCCTGCTTGTTCTCCCAGTGGTGGTAGACCGCGCCCGTGGTGATCCCGGCCGCGGCGGCGATCTGGGCCAGCGAAGTACCCGCGTACCCCTGCTCGGCGAAGAGCCGCCGCGCGGCCTCGACCAGGTCGTGGCGGGTGGTTCGGGAGCGTTCCTCGTTCGTTCGCCGCATCCACTTACCTAATCATGTTATGTTTCTGTACGTGGACACGGTACGGGCTCAGGAGATCATCGACGGCAGTCCGTTCGGGCCGTGGTGGGGGTTCACCGTGCGGGCAGTCGATCCGGGTGTCGCGACCCTCTCGCTGCCGGCCCGGCCGGAGTTCTTCCGCCCGGGCAACGTTTTGCAGGGCGGCTGCGCCATGACGCTCGCCGACGTCACCTGCTGGATCGCGATCCTCTCCGTCATCGGACCCGACGAACCGGCCGTCACGGTGAACATGACCACCGCGTTCCTCGGCGCCGCGCGGTCCGACCTGACCTGCGAATCGTCCTTGACCCGGACGGGACGCCGGACGATCTACGGCACCGCGACGGTCACCGACGACGCCGGACGGCAGGTCTCCCACCACACCCTGACCTACCTGCGCCCAGGCCAAGAGGTCCGATAAGCCGTCAGCTCGGCGCGCGACGCAGCACGACCCACCGCTCCCCAGGCCGGTCGACGGCGGCGGGATACCAGCGCGGGCCGATCGCCGCGGTCAACTCGTCGGTCCGGTCGATCAGCGAGCTGACGGCGGGTTCGCCGACGACGATCACGGCCGACCAGTCGACGTGGGCCAGGAGGTGGTCCTCAGCGACCCCGAACCGCGTCTCCAGGAGCACGACCACGTCGTGGCCGGTGTCCGGGCTCGACTGGATCCCCGTCGTATCCGGCACCTCGGCATCGGTTTCCGGAAGAGACTCCGCGGCGTCCTCCCGTTCTTCCGACCACACATGGTCCTCGAGCCGGTCGATGCGGCGGCACAGGTCGAACGCCTGCTCGTCGGACATGCGCAGGCACACGCTGCGGCCGTCGGCCAGCGTGAACGTCAGCTCCGCTTCCGGGACTCCGGCGCTGCCCGGTTCGGCTTCGACGGTCCCCGCGACGTCGCCGAACAACACCAGTTCGGCCGGGCTCTCCTGTCCTTGGCTCAGCGAAGGCAGGTTCGCGGCCATCTCGACCACGGAGTACGCCGCGGTCCAGAACGCTTCCTTGTCGCGGAAGTCCTTGCGGCTCTGGCTCAACGTCCGCCCGATCCCGGCCGGTTCGACGTAGGCCTCCACCCGGCCGGTGCCGAGACCGCCGTCCCAGGTCGCGGTGACCGTGACAGTGTTGGCCAAGCGTTTGCGGTACGCCTCGACCCGGTCGTGCCGGGCGAGTTCCCAGCCGTCGATCTGCTCGGGCCAGTCGTCGTTCACCGATGGGTCCTTTCGACGCGCGCTGCGGATACGGTCTTCCGACGCGTCGCGCGCGTTCCTAGTTCCGCGTTCTGGGCGCGAGCAAGCAGGGTGACGACAGCCGCGGCCGCGATCACCGCCGCGGTGACGAACGCGGTCAGCGGCCAGCCGATCCGCTCGGCCGCCGTCGCGCCGAAGGCGGTCCCAAGGCTTCCACCAGCGAAATAGACGACCATGTACGCACTGTTGAACCGCGCCGGTGCGCTTGGCTCGATCGCCAGCACGGTGCTCTGGTTCGCGACTTGGGCGGCGAAAAGACCCGCGTCAAACAGCGCAAGGCAGACCAACGTCGAAACAGTGCTCGGCAACGCCAGGGCAAGTACCGCGCTCGCAACGCCAGCGAGGATCAGTCCACAAAGGATGACCCGGCGCGCACCCACGCGATCGGTCCACGCGCCCGCGATTCGGGTAGCGAAAATTCCCAAGATGCCAGCGAAAGCGTACAAGCCGATGCGTTCGGCGGAATACGAAAAGGGCGGCTTCGACAGCGCGACCGCGATACCGGACCACACCGCGCAGAACGCGAAGAACCACAGCGTGCCCCGGATCGCCGCGAGCCGTAGCGCCGGGTATCGCAGGTATAGCCCGGGAATCGAGCGCAAAGTGGCGAGGTAGCCACGATTGTTCGTCCCGGACACCGACGGAAGCACGAGCAGCACCGCCACCGCGACAATCGCGCAGCCGACGGCGAAAACGCCGAGCATCGCGCGCCAGCCGATCAGGTCGGCCAGCCAGCCGCCGACGATGCGTCCGGCAAGGATCCCTGCTGAGATACCAGCCGTGACGATCCCCAGCGCGGTAGCGCGCCGGTCCGGGCTCGCCAGCCGGGCAGTCACCGAACTCAACCCGGCGCCGACCGACGAACACGCGCCGAGTACGCCGAGCACCAGCCCGAGCATCCACACCTGGCCGACGATCGCGTTCAGCCCCAGCGCGGCGGCGAGCGCGCCGAACTGCGCGGACAGGACGTAGCGCGGCGGGAACTGGTCGACGAGCGGCACCAGCAACGCGAGTCCGCACAAGTAACCGACCGGCCCGCAGGCGAGCGCGACGCCGACCGCACCCAGCGACGTGCTGAGTCCGCTGGCGACCTCGGCGATCGCGGGCTGCAACGGGTAAATGGCCGCGGTGCCCAGTGCGGCAGCGAGCGAGATGAATCCGACGACCGATCCGTGAAGGCGCGGAGTGATATCTGAATGCACTGGCCGAGCGTAGGAAGGGCTGGGCGGGTAACGCTGGCGAGAAACCGCCATCACCCGTAGCTTCGCGAAGGGCCCGACAGCGGCGCCGCGTTTGTGGGATGATCGAGTTCCATGACGACGCCACAGCCTGCGCCCGCCGTACGCTTCGAGCCGCTGGGCCTGGGCGAGTCATGACCGGCGAGCGCGCCACGCGGCAGATCGACGTCAGCCTTCTGCCCGAGGATCTCGTGGCCCTCATCGACGCACTCAGACCCGGCGAAAACCTGGTCCTCACCAGGGACGGCGACCCGGTCGCGACGATCTCCGGCGCTGGCGTCCGGCCCGAACCGCCGCGGACCGACTACGACGACGTCACGGTGGTCGCCACCGCGATGAAGCTGTCCGCCTCGGCCCGGATGTCGCTGTCCGCCGAGCTCGGCTCGGACTACCTCGTGCTGGACCTGCACTCGGCACCGGCCACCGCCGACGTCCTGCTCGTGCCGCCGGTCAGCCCGCAGCTGATCGGAGGTCTCCGGGCGCAGTTCCCGAAGGCCCGGGTCGTCCTCGCCGAGGTCGAGGACGCGGAGCTGGGCGTCAGCTACCACGGACCGGTCCGGCGGCTGCTCGACGCCGGCGCGGAAACGTACTTGACCTCGGCGAACGTCCCGCATCTGGCGCGGCAGCTCGACCACGCCGTCACCGTGGGGCGGCAGCAGCTCACCGGCGGGAGCGCCGCGCCGTTGGAGATCGGTCCGGTGGAGCAGGGCGGTTAAGGTCCGACCTTGACGCACAGTTCGGTGCCGCCGTGCAGGGGCAGCGAGACCGACACGAAGCCGTTGGCCGGATCGCGGATGTAGTCCAGGAAATCGGGTTCGGCATTGTCGTTCATGACGTAGCCGCCGATCCGGATTCGCGGCGCGACGAACTCGATGACCTCGCGGGCGAGCGACGGTTCAGCGCCCAGCCACCCGTCGATCAGGGCGAAATCGACCTCGCCGCCGAGCTCGCGCAACGTGACCCGAGCGTCGCCCTCGCGGATTTCGGCGTAGTCGGCCAGCCCGGCCTCGGCGAGATTGCGCCGCGCGGCAGCGATTTTGGCCGGGACCAGCTCCGCGCCGATCACCGTGCCTCCCCCGTTGTCGCGCACCGCGGCCGCGGCGTAGAGCGTCGACATGCCTACTGAGGTGGCGAATTCGACGGTCCGGGTGGCGCGGATTCCCCGGCACAACAGATAGATCAGATCGCCTTGTTCCGGAGAGATCGAGAAGCCGTATTCGCCGTATTCGTGCGGGTCACGTTCGAGGCCGGATCGCGGGTCGTCCGCCGGATATTGCCGGGCGGCAACGAGCTTGGCGATGACAGCGTTGACGAGCGGATCGCGAAGCGGGCTGTGGGTCATGCGGAAACTCCCGTCAACCAGGTGTGGCCTTCTTCGAGGATCTCTTGTTCGCGCTTGCTGAAGCGGGTCGGACAGGTGTCGGGCACCTGATGTCCGCTGTGCTCCAGCAGATAAGCCAACGCGGCGTACTCGCGCGGATGCCGTCGCGGGTCGAAGTCGTCGGTCGGTCGAATTCCATCGGGATAGGTGAAACCGCCCATGTCGTAGACGGAATCGCGGCGCGCGATGCGCCAGACGCCGTCGCGACGTTCGACCCGGTCGAGGAATCTATTGTGGACAGTCACGCCAAGCCCCAGCTCGAGGTGGTCGGCGACGAGCATCGCGTTGGTCTCCACGAAGGCGCGATCACCGACGGCCTCGATGACGGGCGCACCGATGAAGTGCTTGCTGCGCAAGGGACCGCCGCTCATCCCGCGCGACCCGTCGACAAAGTCCTTGGCCGGGCCGGAGAACCACAGGATCGTCAGGGTCGCGTCGTCGTGGAACAGGTTCGCCAACGCGTCCCAGTGCTCCCGGTCGCGATGGATCCAACCGGTCATCACATCGGTGATCGCCTGCCGGTCGGCGGCGCGGATTTCTTCCGTCACAAGGAATCTCCCCGGAACTAGGCTCGTCCAGCCAGCATCGCCCGGCGAAGGACCCGCTGCCACCGCCCGCCGGACAGCGGATACCGGTATCCCGCCAAGATCACCAGCGGGCCGTTTTCCGGTATTCTGGGAACCGATGCCGAACCGCCGCCACCTCTGCTGGTCGGGCGACGATCCCATCCAGGGCCGCTGGTTGCTGGCCCATGGAGAAGGGGTCGCCGCGCATCAGCACGCGCGAGGACAGCTGCTGTACGCCACGAGCGGGCTGCTGGCCACGACCACCGAGCGGGGCACCTGGGTCGCACCGGCGGACCGCATTTCCTGGACGCCGCCCCGCTTCGAGCACGGCCACCGCGCCTACGGCGAGACCGAGCTCAGCATCCTCGAGGTGCCCGCCGAGCTGTGTCCCGCGCTCCCCTCCACGCCGACAGTGTTCGCCGTGTCCGCGCTGCTGCGGGCCGCCGTCTTGAAACTGACCGGCGGCGCGACCCTGCCGCCCGACGTCGGCGACCGGCTGCTCCGGGTGCTGGTCGACGAGCTGACCGAACTCCCCGAGCAGTCGATGTACCTGCCCGAACCAGCCGACGACCGGCTCCGCGCGGTCACCGACCTCCTGCGCGGGAACCCGGCCGAGTCCGCCACCCTCGGCGAACTCGGCCGGACCGTGGGGGCCAGCGAGCGGACGCTGAGCCGGTTGTTCCGCGGCGAACTGGGGATGAGCTTCTCGCAGTGGCGGTCGCAACTGCGCATCCAGCACGCGTTGGTGCATCTCGGACAGGGCCGTTCGGTCACCGACACGGCGCTGCGCTGCGGATGGGCCAACCCGACCAGCTTCATCGAGACCTTCGCCGCGATCCTCGGCCAGACTCCCGGGAGTTATCAGGCCGCGCAGCAACGGAATGCCTGATTTGTCGCCATGTGACCGTGCCTTGAAGTCCGTGAGGGGAACCCTGAGGGAATCAGAGTCCCTCAGGGTTCCCCTCACGGACCACTGCCGGGCTTCCGC
>NZ_JBEXMH010000089.1:0-28754 GCF_040610415.1 Amycolatopsis sp. NPDC004079
CCGCACGCGAACGCGTGCGGGCCGTCCGCGTGCCCGGAGCACGGCTCGCGGCACGACCTTCGTCGGGACCTGTGCAAACCTCTCGTGACCTTCTGCGATGACGTGCGTGCGCGGACCAGTCCGCGTTCCCTACGATGGGGGAGACGGCGGCGGCGCACACGGGCGCCAGCCGTGGCGAGTACTGCCCGGGAACGGCCTGGGCTCGATCATGATCAGCTAGTGAGGTCGACCGGATGGTGCTGAACCGCCTGCTCCGCGCGGGCGAGGGCAAGATGGTGAAGCGGCTGCGCAACATCGCCGATCACATCAACACCCTCGAAGACGACGTGAAGGACCTGTCGGACGCCGAACTGCGGGCCAAGACCGACGAGTTCCGCGAGCGGTACGGCAAGGGCGAATCCCTGGACGAGCTGCTGCCGGAGGCGTTCGCCGTCGCCAGGGAAGCCGCGCACCGGGTGCTCGGCCAGCGGCCGTACGACGTCCAGCTCATGGGCGGGGCCGCGCTGCACCTCGGCCAGGTCGCCGAGATGAAGACCGGCGAGGGCAAGACGCTGACCTGTGTCCTCGCGGCGTACCTGAACGCTATCCCCGGGGACGGCGTGCACGTCGTCACCACCAACGACTACCTCGCCAAGCGCGACGCCGAGTGGATGGGCCGCATCCACCGCTTCCTCGGTCTCGAGGTCGGCGTCATCATCGCCGAGCAGGACCCGCAGGAACGGCGCAAGCACTACAACGCCGACGTCACCTACGGCACGAACAACGAGTTCGGCTTCGACTACCTGCGCGACAACATGACGTGGTCGCTCGACGAGTGCGTGCAGCGCGGGCACAACTTCGCGATCGTCGACGAGGTCGACTCGATCCTCATCGACGAGGCGCGCACCCCGCTGATCATCTCCGGCCCGGCGGACCAGTCGTCGCGGTGGTACGTCGAGTTCGCCCGGCTCGCGCCGCTGATGCAGGGCATCGACACCACCACCATGGGCACGCGCGAGCGGGTCGAGAAGGCCAACCTGATCAACTCGAAGTACCACTACGAGACCGACGTCCGGAAGCGCACCGTCGCGGTGACCGAGAAGGGCGTCCGGTTCGTCGAGGACCAGCTCGGCATCGAGAACCTCTACGAGGCGGCGAACACCCCGCTGGTCGGCTACTTGAACAACGCGCTCAAGGTCAAGGAGCTCTACCACAAGGACAAGGACTACATCGTCCGCGACGGCGAGGTCATGATCGTCGACGAGTTCACCGGGCGCATCCTCGTCGGCCGCCGGTACAACGAGGGCATGCACCAGGCGATCGAGGCCAAGGAAGGCGTCGAGATCAAGGCGGAGAACCAGACGCTCGCCACGATCACGCTGCAGAACTACTTCCGGCTCTACAAGAAGCTGTCCGGCATGACCGGTACCGCCGAGACCGAGGCCGCCGAGTTCCACCAGACCTACAAGCTGGGCGTGGTGCCGATCCCGACGAACCGGCCGATGGTCCGCGCGGACCGCGCCGACCTGATCTACAAGAACGAGCAGGCCAAGTTCGAGGCCGTCGCCGAGGACATCGCCGAGCGGCACGAAAAGGGCCAGCCGGTGCTGGTCGGCACCACGAGCGTGGAGAAGTCCGAGCACCTGTCGAAGCTGCTGCTCAAGCTGGGCGTGCCGCACGAGGTGCTGAACGCGAAGTACCACAACAAGGAAGCGCTGATCGTCGCGCGCGCGGGCAAGAAGGGCCAGGTCACCGTCGCCACGAACATGGCGGGCCGCGGTACCGACATCGTGCTCGGCGGCAACCCGGACATCATGGCCGACGAGGTGCTGCGCGAGCGCGGCCTCGACCCGGTCGAGCACTCCGATGAGTACGAGGCCGCGTGGCCGAAGGTGCTCGAGGAGATCAAGGAAGAGGCGCGGGTCGAGGCCGACGCAGTCCGCGAGGCGGGCGGGCTCTACGTGCTCGGCACCGAGCGGCACGAGTCGCGGCGCATCGACAACCAGCTGCGCGGTCGTTCCGGACGGCAGGGCGACCCCGGCGAATCGCGGTTCTACCTGTCGCTGGGCGACGACCTGATGCGCCGGTTCAACGCGGTGCTGGTCGAACGCATCATGACCACGATGCGGCTGCCGGACGACGTGCCGATCGAGCACAAGATGGTCTCCAAGGCGATCAAGAGCGCGCAGACCCAGGTCGAGCAGCTCAACATGGAGACGCGCAAGAACGTCCTCAAGTACGACGAGGTCATGAACGAGCAGCGCAAGGTGATCTACGCCGAGCGGCTGCGCGTGCTCGGCGGCGAGGACCTGCGCGAGCAGATCGAGCACATGATCATCGACGTGGTGAAGGCGTACGCCGCGGGCGCGACGTCCCAGGGCTACGCCGAGGACTGGGACCACGAGCAGCTGTGGACCGCGCTGAAGACGCTGTACCCGGTGAGCCTCGACTGGGACGACCTGGTCGAGGACGGCGACCTCGACGCGGAAGGCCTCACCCAGGCACTGGTCGACGACGCGCTCGACGCGTACGCCAAGCGCGAGGCCGAGATCGACGAACTGGTCGGCGAGGAAGGCTCGATGCGCCGCCTCGAGCGCCAGGTCATGCTCACCGTGCTGGACCGCAAGTGGCGCGAGCACCTCTACGAGATGGACTATCTCAAGGAGGGCATCGGGATGCGGGCGCTCGCGCAGCGCGACCCGCTGATCGAGTACCAGCGCGAGGGCTTCGACATGTTCCGCGCGATGCTCGACTCGCTGAAGGAGGAGGCCGTCGGCTTCCTGTTCAACCTGCAGGTCGAGCGCGCCGAGCCGGAAACCGCGCAGCAGCCGGAACCGTCGGCGCTCCCGGGCGGTGTCACGTCCGCGACCGCCGCGGCGGCCGGTTCCTTCGGCAACCAGGACGAGGACGGGGGCAAGCACGCGCGCCCGGCCCCGCCCCAGCCGCCGGCCACCGACTCCGACTCGGTCCCGTCCGCCTTGCGCGGCAAGGGACTCGGCGGCGGTGCCCAATCAGGACTGACGATGTCCGGCCCCTCCGAGGGCGGCGGCGTCGAGTCCCATTCGGACAGCGCGAACGACGCGGAAGCGGGCGGCGGCGGCACCCGACGGGAACGCCGGGCCGCCGAGCGGGCGCAGTCCAAGAAGGGCAAGAAGGGGCCGCGTCGCTGACGCACCCCTGACCCGTCCACTGTGGACGGTATGACTGAGAACGGCAGCACGAGATCGCTCGTGCTGCCGTTCTGTCGTTTGGGTCCACAGTGGACTTGGGTCGACCGGCAAGCGGGTTGGACCGCAGTGATCCGCCCGGATGCCCGCGAAACAAGACCCTCTTGGTTTCTGCGAATGCAGGACCCTTGTCCCGTTTGTCAGGACACGTGTCCCACTCAGGCGACTGACGGCCGTCCGGCCTGCGCGCCCTCGGTCCGCGGCGCGAGCACGTGAAACCGCGTGCACACCCATCCCGTCCGCGTGCGCTCGAACCGGGCCGCCAATGCCAGCACGCGAGGCCCGGAATGAATGATCGTGCTGGTCTCCAGCGCGGTCTCGGTCGGACGGCAAACGCGCAGATCCCCGGCGACGTGGTGGCGAATGCCCGGCATCAATCCCTGGCTGCTGAGCCGGGAAAACAACGCCTCGTCCACCAGTGGGCGGATCTGCCCGGCCGACCGTCGCCCGGCGAGGACCTCGAGAATGGCGTTCAGCCGCTGGCCGAGCCGCCGCCCGGTAGGCGGATCGGTCAGCCGCACCAACCGATGCCCGGCAGGCGGCAGATCGTACGGCGAAGGCCACGCAGTACGGCGATGCGTTCGTCGGCCCTGGGTCTCCGGAACAGCGGACAGCGGCCGGAGACTGTGGTTCGTCATTGAAGTTCCCTCCCGAAACATGGACGTCCACCCGCGTAGTGGTGCGCGCGGCCGCCGCGCGATGGGACGAGGAGTGCCTGATCCGGCGAAAAGGGCAGAACGGTGCGGACGGGATCTGCCTGATGCGCTATAGGGCCTCGCGCGGCCGAAAGGGCAGATAGGCTGGCGAAGTGCTGAAAGGCTTGCTAGTCGACTACGCCGGAGTGCTAACCGACCCGGACGCCGCGCTTCTTTACGAATACCTCCGCGACGCCCGCGCGAACGGCACCCGCACCGCGCTCGTCTCGAACGCGCCGGGAGCCGCGCCGGGGGTGAAAACCGAGCTGGCGCAATACTTTGACGCGCTCGTCTTCTCCGGAGAGGTCGGGGTGGCCAAGCCGGATCGCGAGATTTACCTCGTCGCGGCCGAGCGGATCGGGCTGGCGGCGCCCAGGTGTGTTTTCGTGGACGACGCCGAGCGGAACGTGCGCGGGGCCGTCGCCGCGGGCATGGTCGGCGTGCACCATCGCACCATCACCGACACCCTCGACGAACTCGCGGCGTTGTTCAGCTGACTCCGCGCCGCACGAGTTCGAACGACAGCACGGCCGCAGCCGCGGAGACGTTCAGCGATTCGACGTCGCCGGGCATCGGGATCGACACCCACTCCGTCACCAGCTCAGCCACCGCCTCGCCGACGCCTTCGGTTTCGCCGCCCAGCACGAACGCCGACCGTTGCGGCAGCTCCACGTCGAACACCGACGTTCCCGCCGAGGCGCCCAGCGCGAACAGGCTGTAACCGGCCTCCACCAGCATTTCCGCCGCTTCCCGGGCCGATCCGCAGCGCAGCACCGGTGCCCGGAAGGCAACGCCCGCCGAGGACTTCACCACCATCGGGTCCAGCGCGGCGACGCCCCGGCGCGGCACGATCACGCCGGACAATCCGGCGGCCGTCGCGGTGCGCAGGATCATTCCGACGTTGGCCGGCGTGGTGATGCCGTCGAGGAGCAGCAGCCGCGCGGGCGGGCGGCGGTCGTCGAGGGCCGCGGCGAGGCCGCGCATGCGCGGCGCGACGACGTCGGCCAGTACGCCCTGGTCCTGTTTTCCGTTGCCGGCCAGCACTTTCACCCGGTGCGCGCTCGCGCGCTGCACCTGCACCCCGGCGGCTTTCGCGGCGCGCTGGATCTCCGCGGCGGCGGGGCCGCGCGCGGTGTCGGCGAGGATCACCTTGTCCACGCGCAGGTCCGGATCGCCCAGCGCCTCCAGCACGGGCTTGCGCCCGTAAACGGTCAGGAAGCGGTCTTTCGGCGAACCCGCCAGCTCATCACCCACACCGGCCAGTCTCGCATTGTGTAAGGATCGGCTCATGCCCGACCGCCTGTCCGCGCTGGACGCCTCGTTCCTGTACGTCGAGGACCAGACGACGCCGATGCACGTCGGGGGCGTGGCGATCTTCGAGCGGCCGTCGTCCGGCTTCACCTACGAGCAGGTGCTCGACCTCGTCGGCGCGCGGCTGGCGTTCCTGCCCCGCTACCGCCAGCGCGTGCTCGCCGTGCCGGGGCACCTCGCGCGCCCGGTGTGGGTGGACGACGTCGACTTCGACCTGAACTACCACGTCCGCCGCTCCGCGCTGCCCCAGCCGGGCAGCGACGACCAGCTGTTCGACCTGGTCGCGCGCCTGATGTCGCGGCGGCTCGCGCCGGAACGCCCGTTGTGGGAGGCGTATTTCGTCGAGGGACTGTCCGGCGACCGGGTCGCGATGGTGACGAAAACGCACCAGTCCGTTGTGGACGGTGTCGGCACGATCGACCTCGGCCAGCTGATCCTCGACGAGACCCCCGAACCGCCCGAGCCGTTCGAGGACATGTGGACGCCGCGGCGCGAACCGAGCCGTACGCAACTGGTCCTCGACGCGATGAGCGAGACCGTCCAACGGCCCGGCGAGCTGATCGAAAACGTGCGCTCGATCGCGGGCGACGCGGTGACCACGGTGAGCAAAGCCGTGGAGACGCTCGGTGGCGTCGCGGCGACGATCACGCGGCCCGCTCCGTCCGGACCGTTGAACGTCCGGGTGTCGGGCGGTCGCGTGTTCTCGGTCGTGCGCACGCGGCTGGAGGATTTCCGCAAGATCCGCGCGGACCACGGCGGCACGGTCAACGACGTCATCCTGGCCGCGATCACCGGTGCGCTGCGGGAATGGCTGCTGTCGCGCGGGGAGAACCTCACGCCGACCGAGACCGTGCGCGCACTCGTGCCGATGGCGGTCACCGACGCCGAAACCGCCGAGTTCGCCACGCCCGCGCTGGTCGGCAACCAGGTCGCGGCGTACCTGATCGACCTGCCGGTCGGCGAGCCGAGCGCGGTGCTGCGGCTGCAGCACCTCGGCCACGCGATGGCCGAGCACCTGAATTCGGGAAGATCGGTGGCCGCGCGCGGGTTGCTGAAGGTGAGCGGGTTCGCGCCGGCGACGCTGCACTCGCTCGGCGCCCGGGCGGGCGGATCGCTGTCCGGGCGGATTTTCAACCTGATGATCACGAATTCGCCGGGGCCGCAGGTGCCGATGTACGCCGGAGAGGCGAGACTGGTGGAGATGTACCCGGTGATGCCGCTGATGCGCACGCAGGCGCTGGCGATCGGGGTCACCTCCTACCACGGCGGTGTCTACTTCGGACTCAACGGCGACCGCAAGGCCGCGTTCGACGTCGGGCTGCTCGGCGGGATGATCGAAGAAGCGCTTGAAGAGCTGAAGGGTGCGCACTGGTGAGGGTTTATCTGCCTGCGACGATCGCGATGCTGCGAGACCTGGAGGCCAATGGCGAATTCCGCGCTCGCAGCGGCACCGGTTTCGCGCTGACGCCCGCCCTGCGCGAGGCGTACGCGAGCGGTTCCGACGAGGAACTGGAATACGCGGCTTTGCTGGACGCGGCCCGGGCCTCGCTGCGCCTGATCGCCGCTGAGGAAAAAGGCGAACCGCGGCGGGCGGTGGTCTCGGTGGACGTCGACGACGCGACGCTGCGCCCGGACCTGGACGCCGCTGTCGTGCGGCTCGCCGGTCCGGTGCCGAAGTCCCAGATCGCGGCGATCCACGTGGACTCGGCCGAGGCGGAGGACGCGGTGACCGCCGCCGCGGCGGTGATCGACGCGGCGGACCTCGGCGACGAGGACGCCGAATTCACCCTCGGCGACGCCGAAGACCACGAGCTGGCCTGGTACGCGCTGCAGGAACTGCCCTTCCTGCTCGAACTGCTCTAGCGGTCCGTGAAGGACTCCTTGAGGGAATCAGATTCCCTCAAGGAGTCCTTCACGGCACGTCAGCTGACGCCGACCTAGCCGCCGGTCAGGATGCCGATGTCGGCTGGGGCCGGGGCGGCGATCGTGACCGGCGAGTTCCAGTCCGTGTAGCGCGCTTTGACCGTGGCGACGCCGGTCTGGCCGGTGGCCTGCATGACCGGCGTCAGGTCCAGGACCAGCTGCATCGGCCGGTGCCGCGCGTCGAGCCAGAGGTCGAACGGGACCGTCTTGCCGCGGTCGCCGAGGCGGGTCAGCGCTTCGGCGGGCAGGCCGCCGGGCAGCTCGGAGCCGAGTTTCGCCAGGTCGACGGTCAGGTGATAGTGCTCGGCCGCGGCGCCGTCGAGGGTGGTTTCCTCGCTGGAGGCCACCGTTCCCGCCGTGCGGACCTGCGCCAGGGTGCGTGCCGGGTCGTTCTGCTCGGCCAGCTGCGCCAGGCTGCCGCCGAGCACCTGCGAAAGCGGATCGGTGCCGTCCGGCGACACCTTCACCCACGCTTTGTGGTCGCTGACCTGGTCCCGCGCGCTTTCCGGGACCTTCGCGTACAGCGTCTTGTCGACCAGGCGCAGTTCGAGCGGCTCGCCGACGTAGTCCGTTGTCATCGACAGAGCTGTTCCGGCGCGGTCGAATTTCGCCTGGCCCTTCCCGTGGGACACGAGGGTGCCGGTGGTGACGTCAGCGGTGAACTTCGCGGTGTGGCCGGCCAAGGTCGCGGCGGAGGCGGCGTCCGCGAGCGTGCGGGCGTCGGTGAAGCGCTGCGGTTCCGGGGTGCTGGAACATCCCGCCGAGGCGATCGCCAGCAGCGCGGCGACACCCGCGACGGCCGTCCTGCGCATCCGAAAACCCTCTCTGACCGGCCGTAAGTGCCTCCAGCCAAGCACAACGCGCGGGGCCGACCCGTTCGGGGGAACGCGTGCTACCGGCAGTAACGCACAAAAAACGGGCCCCGAGCCGGGATGGCTCGGGGCCCGCGAAAAGCTCCGGGGATCAGCGCCCCATCTTCTTCATGACCTCGCCGAAGTCGGTGACCTGGTCGGCGGCCGGCGCGGCCACGTCGACCGGCTTGCCCCAGTCGGTGTACTTGACGGTGATCTTGCCGCCGGCGGCCGCCGCGGCGCTCGAGCCGGTCGAGGAGCCGATCGACTTCATCATCTCGGACTGGTCCATCGTGACCTGCAGCGGAAGCTGGTCCTTGTCGATCCAGATCTCGGCCGGGATCTTGATGTTCTTGCCCGCGAGCATCTTCTTCATCTGCTCCTGGACCTCGGCGGGCTGGCCCTTGGAGTAGGTCTCGATGGACTTGCTGACGTCCAGCTCCACCTTGTAGTGGTTGACCTTCTCGCCGTTCAGCTCGACCTGGTCGGCGCTGATGATCTGGCCGGCCTTCGACACCTGGTCGAGGATCTGCGTCGGGTCGCTCTGCTGGGTCGACTGCGACATGGCCTTGCTGAACGACTGCGACATCGGGTCCTTGGCGTCCGGCGAGATCTTCAGCCACGGCTTGTCGCTGCCGAACTGCTTGGCCTGCTCGGCCGGGACCTTCATGTAGAGGGTCTTGTCGACGTAGCGCATCTCGGTGGCACCCTGCGGCGTGTTCATCGTCATCGTCATGGCGGAGTTCTCGCCGTCGAAGCGCATCGAACCCTCGGCCTTCATGGACTGGCCGCCCATGGACATGTCCATCGACATCTTCGCCGACTTGGCCTTCTCGGTGCCCTGCTTGGCCGCGTCGGCCAGCTTCAGCGCGTCGCTGAACGGCGACGCCAGGCCGGACCCGCCGTCCTTGGCCTGCCCGGCCGGGGCCGCAGTGCCGTTCTCGGCGCTCGAGCCGCAGCCCGTCAGCACCAGCGCCAGCGCCGCACCGGCGGCGACGGCGAACGTCGTGGTCTTGCGCATGGTTCTCCCCCTAGGAAGGAATCGGTCTTTCACCTGCGTTGTCGCCGGTCGGCCTTGAGGGCCGCGTCCTTGCGGTCCGGCGCGCGGGCCACTGGCGGGGTGACTCCGCGAGGTTGCTTCTGTGACGCCGCCCGGCGGGAAAAGGTTCCCTCCAGGCGGAGGAATTTCCCCCCGGTTTGTCCCCCTGCCGGGCATACACCCGCATATCGGTGACAGCCGCGCGAGGTTACCGTCTCCAGGTCACGATTCAGTGCGGAGGTCCCCGCCGCCGCCCGCGCGCGACACCAGCAGCCTGCGCAGCGACGCCAGCCGGTCCGCACCCGCGTTGCCGTCGGCGACCACGGCGTCCAGGGCGCAATCCGGGTCCTCGGGCGGGCCGAGGTGGCCGCAGTTCGGCGGGCATTCCTCGGCGGCCTCGGCGAACTCCTCGAAGGCGTTGACGATGTCGTCCGCGGTCACGTGCGCGAGCCCGAACGAGCGGACGCCAGGGGTGTCGACCACCCAGCCCCCGCCAGCCAGCGGCAACGCGACCGCGGCCACCGAGGTGTGCCGCCCCTTGCCGACCGAGCTGACGTCGCCGGTCGCCAGTTCGGCGGCGGGCACGAGCCGGTTGACCAATGTCGACTTGCCGACTCCGGAATGGCCGACGAGGGCGGTGATCCGGCCGCCGAGGCGTTCGCGCAGGCCCTCGGGCTCCTCGTCGTGCCGGCTGACGATGGCCGGGACGTCCAGGCCCGCGTAGCCGGCGAGCAGCGAATCCGGGCTGGCGAGGTCGGCTTTCGTCAGGCACAGCACGGGTTCCAGGCCGCCCGCGTAGCAGGCGACGAGGCAGCGGTCGATGAATCCGGGCCGGGGGAGGGGGTCGGCCAGCGAGGTGACGATCAGCAGCTGCGCGGCGTTCGCGACGACCACGCGCTCGTACGGGTCGGTGTCGTCGGCGGTGCGGCGCAAGACGCTGGAGCGCTCGTCGACGCGGACGATCCGGGCGAGGGTGTCCGGCCGTCCGGAGACGTCGCCGACCAGCGCCACTGTGTCCCCGACAACCACCGAAACGCGGCCCATTTCGCGGGCCCGCATGGCCATCACGACGCGGTCCGGGTCGGCGTCGACCGCGCACGTCCAGCGGCCGCGGTCCTTGCCGATCACCATCGCGGTGACCGCGTCGGCGTGCTCGGGCCTGCGCTTGCTGCGTGGCCTGGTGCCCTTGCCGGGACGCACCCGCACGTCGGATTCGTCCAGCCGCCTCCAGTCGCCTCGCCCCAAGCCGCCCACGTCCTCCCGGTCGCCCTTTGCCTGGTCGAATGATCCCATGCCGGTCGCGCCGGGCCCGGTTTGCGTGCGACGATGGCGCTCGAGGCACCCCGAGGAGGTTGGCATGTGCGGCCGTTACGCCGCGACGAAAGACCCGGCGAAGCTGGTCGAGGAGTTCGCCGCGGTCGACCTGACCGAGGGCCGGGCGCGAGTGGACCACAACGTCGCGCCGACCAAGAACGTCGTGACCGTGGTGCAGCGGCATCCCCGCGACGCCGACGGGCTCGTCCTGGAAGACGAACCGGCGGAGCGCTCGCTGCGGATCATGCGGTGGGGCCTGGTTCCGTTCTGGGCCAAGGATCCTTCGGCGGGTTCGCGGATGATCAACACCCGCGCGGAAACCGCGAAGGAGAAGCCCGCGTTCAAGCGCGCACTGGCGTCGCGGCGGTGCCTGGTTCCCGCCGACGGCTGGTTCGAGTGGCGGCGCACGGGCAAGGAGAAGGAGCCGTTCTACATGACGGATCCCTCCGGGAGTTCGCTCGCCTTCGGCGGAATCTGGGAAAGCTGGCGCCCCAAGGACGACAAGGACGCCGAGCCCCTGATCACCTTCTCGATCATCACGACGGACGCCGAGGGCCAGCTCACCGACGTGCATCACCGGATGCCGCTGATCGTGCCGCGCGAGCACTGGACGGGCTGGCTGGACCCGGACCGGTCCGAAGTGGACGAACTGATGGTGCCGACCTCGCCCGCGGTCGTGGAATCACTGGAACTGCGGCCGGTGTCGAGCCTGGTGAACAACGTCCGCAACAACGGCCCGGAACTGTTGCGGCGCACGGAAAACGAACAGCCCGTCGACTCGCTGTTCGACCTGTCATGACCACCCTCGAGATCGACACCGAACACGGACCCGCACGGGTCGAGCTGCACTGCGCACCCGACGGCGACGCAGTCCTGCTCCTCGGCCACGGTGCCGGCGGCGGCATCGGCGCGAAAGACTTGGTGGCGGTGGCCCAGGCGGCCAAGGCGGCCGGGATGCATGTGGCGCTGGTGGAACAGCCTTACCGGGTGGCTGGCCGTCGGGCTCCTGCTCCGGCTAAGCAACTGGATACGGCTTGGCTGACCGTGGCGGACGAGGTTTCCGCCCGGTTCGATGATCTGCCGCTGGTGTTCGGCGGTCGTTCCTCCGGGGCGCGGGTCGCTTGCCGGACGGCTTCGGCCGGGCAGGCGGTCGCGGTGTTGTGCTTGGCTTTTCCGGAACATCCGCCGGGGAAACCGGAGAAATCGCGGCAGGCCGAGCTGGATGCGGTCGAGGTGCCCGCGCTGGTGATCCAGGGGGAGCGGGATCCGTTCGGGAGGCCTTCGGCTGCGCCGCATCATGAGATTGTGGTGGTGGCTGGGGATCACACGTTGGCGAGCGATCTGGACGCTGTGGCGCGGGCGGCGGCGGAGTGGTTGGGGCGGGTTGTTCGGCCGCATCTTTGATGGGGTTGGTTCTCGGTTTGGCTTCTGTGGGTTGATTGCGGCTGGGGCCTGCTGGCTGTCGGTGTTTCTGCGATGGGGACGGCGTGTTCTCGACTCCGCTTTTGATGGTCCTGCCGCCGCGTTTGTGACCGGCCTGGGCGCGGTGCCTTCGTCAGGTTTCTTGCTCGCGGGTTTGCCTGCGGCGGATCGCGTGCGATCGGTTCCGCTGACTCGTCGCCTGGTGGTGGCTGCGCACCGTTTGGCCGTGTTCGTCTCACTGCGCCGTACTGGCGACTCCACTCGGTGGGCTGTGGATAGTTCCGCCCGGCAAATCTGCAGGTCAGCACCTATTCGGCCGGGTTATCCACAGCTTGGCTGGCCTGTGGGCAACTGAGGGAGAACCCGGTTTTCAGTCGGGGGTGGCGGATAGACTGGGCAAGGGCAGCCCCCCAGTGGAGGGCGGGGGTGCGCCTGTCCGGTCGGGTCTCCGGGGCTTCGGCAAAGGCGGCTTTCCGGTGGGGGTCTGGCGGGCGTGCGCGTACGGCGGTGAGCAGCTGTTTCTTGCGTTGGCTGTGGCGAGCAACTGTCTCGCGGGCACGGCCTGGTGGCTGACGACCACCGCCGCGACGTGGGGCAGGTGCGCATTCCCCTCTCCCCGGTGCCTGAGCTTGCGTAATTGGTGCACTCCGCGGCGACGAGCCACGGTTCCGTGTGTTCGGCGGCGGCGATGTCGGGAGGTTCGGTGGTGCGTATGCCAGATCGTCTTCCTGGCGGCGGTAAAACAAGACGGGGCGAGGCCGAGCGGCGGCGCGAGGAGCATCGCCCGTGCCAGGGTGGATTTCATGACTGCCAACGCTTCCGACGAGAGCCTCGCCAATGACTACGACACCTTCGGCGAGGCCTACGCGATCGAAACCGAGCACAGTCTCATCAACGCCTACTACACCCGGCCAGCGATTCTGGACCTCGCTGGCGACGTGACCGGCCGTAAAATCCTCGACGCGGGCTGCGGCGCGGGACCGTTGTTCGCCTCGTTGCGGGACCGAGGCGCGTACGTGAGCGGGTTCGATTTCAGCGCCACCATGGTCCGCCTGGCGCGGCAGAGGCTCGGCGAAGATGCGGACCTCCGGGTCGCCGACATCAGCCAGCCGCTGCCTTACGCCGACCAGCAGTTCGACGACGTCATCGCGGCCTTGGTCCTGCACTACCTGGAGGACTGGACCGCGCCGCTGGCGGAATTGCGGCGGATCATCCGGCCTGGCGGGCGGCTGATCCTGGCGGTCAACCACCCGGTTATCTACAAAATCATCCATCCCGAGGGCAACTACTTCGCCACCGAACGGTGGTCCGAGGAGTACGCCTTCAACGGCCAAAAGGGCGTGCTCGAGTACTGGCACCGTCCGCTGCACGCGATGACCGACGAATTCACCAAGGCCGGGTTCCGCACGTCAGTGGTCAGCGAGCCGTATCCGGCGGAAGGCGCGCGCGAGAAGTTCCCTGACGAAATGCAGGGCAAGGAAGCTTTCCTCTGCTTCCTGTTCTTCGTTCTGGAAGCGGCTTAACCCGCCGCGATCCCGGCCACCACCGCACCAGTGAGGCGCACCAGCTCGGCCGGGTCCAACTCCACCTCAAGACCCCGTCGGCCACCGGAGCAGAACATCGTCGGGTAGTTCAGCGCAGAGCCGTCCAGGACCACCGGCAGGCGGCTCCGGTGGCCGAGCGGCGAAATTCCGCCGAGGACGTACCCGGTGGCCCGCTGGGCAGCGGCGGGGTCGGCCATTTTCGCCTTTTTGCCTCCGGCCGCGGCGGCCAGGGCTTTCAGGTCCAGCTGGCCGGTGACGGGAACCACGCCGACGACGAGTTTCCCGTCCACGTCCGCGACCAGCGTTTTGAACACCCGTCCGGGTTCCAGGCCCAGCGCTTCCACCGCTTCCAGGCCGAACGACTCCGCCCGGGGATCGTGGTCGTAGGTGTGCACGGTGTGCGTCACCTTCTGCTTCTGCAGCAGCGCCGTCGCCGGAGTGCCCTTGCCCGCCATGCGGGGAAGTCTACGAAACAGGCCGGGAATGCCCGGTCGGCACGTTCTGTTACAACCATCGTGACCACCACGCTCGCCATTTCCCGCCCCGCAAGGAGCCGTCCCGGGACCGGCTTCCCGAACCCCCGCGTAAACTCGGTGCTGCCGTATGCGCAGACGCGCATCGACGCCGAACGGGAAGGGAACGGTTTGCCGAGCACCCCCAACTCCGCGCCGGAGACGGCGGCCGACGAGCTGGAGCTCGCCGAGCGCTTCGAGCGCGACGCGATGCCCCTGCTCGACCAGCTGTACGCGGCCGCTATGCGGATGACCCGCAACCCGTCCGACGCCGAGGACCTGGTCCAGGAGACCTACCTGAAGGCGTACGCGGCGTTCGCGTCCTTCAAGGCAGGCACGAACCTCAAGGCGTGGATGTACCGCATCCTCACCAACACCTACATCAACGGCTACCGCAAACGTCAGCGGCAGCCGGTGCAGCAGCCCACGGACGAGATCAGCGACTGGCAGATCGCCAGGGCGGAAAGCCACACCTCGAGCGGCCTTCGCTCGGCCGAGGTCGAGGCGATGGACAACCTTCCGGACACCGACGTGAAGGCGGCGCTGCAGAAGCTGCCCGAGGAGTTCCGGCTCGCGGTCTACCTCGCCGACGTCGAGGGCTTCGCGTACAAGGAGATCGCCGAGATCATGGACACTCCGATCGGCACCGTGATGTCCAGGCTGCACCGCGGCCGCGCGCAGCTGCGCGACCTGCTGGCCGACGTCGCGCGCGAGCGCGGCTTCATCCGGGGGAACCGCGAGGAGGTGGCGAAACGATGAGCTCGGAAGACGTGCCCGCGGAGAAGATGCCCTGCGAGGACGCGCTCGCGGAGATCTACCTGCTGCTGGACCGCGAATGCAGTCCGGAGCGGGACGCGGAACTGCGCAGGCACATCGAGGACTGCCCGCCGTGCCTCGAGGAGTACGGCATCGACGAGCAGCTCAAGCACCTGCTCGCCCGCAAATGCGGCGGCGACCTCGCCCCGGCGGAGCTGAAGAGCAGGCTGCGGGCCTCCATCCGGCAGACCGTCGCCACGCAGGGCGGCGTCACCGTGGAGCGCACCGAGATCACCGTGGAACAGCGCACCAGCCGCGACTGACCACCACACGACAACGGCCCCCGTACCGATCCGGTGCGGGGGCCGTGTCAGGTCCTGGCGCTGACTCAGGCGTTGGGCTTCTTGCCGTGGTTGGCGCCGTTCTTCTTGCGGTCGCGACGCTTGCGGGCGCGCTTCGACATGTTCTCTCCTCGGTGTGCGCTGAGTGTCCCGGGGCGGGGTTCGACACACCGGCCGGGCACGGGTCAACCGCTCAAGTGTGGCATGCGGGCCGGAGACACCTCGGCGGCACCCGCCGTACGCTCTGGTTGGATGGACTCAGGAGGTGCGCAGGCATGAACGAACTCACCGCATTCGAGGGCGGCCGGTAGCCGTGTCGACCCTTTCCGACCTGCTCGCCGAGAACACCGGCCTTCCCGGTGAAGCGGCCGACCACCTGCAGACTGTCGTCGCGGAGTGGCAGCTGCTGGCCGACCTGTCGTTCGCCGACTTCCTGCTCTGGGTTCCGGTTTCCGCGGAACACCAGCCCGACGGCGGCGATTTCGTGTGCGTCGCGCACGCCCGGCCGACCACCGCGCCCACCGCGCATCCCGAGGACGTCGTCGGCACCCGGTTCACCGTGGACGAGCATCCGCAGCTGGCCAAGGCCATGCGCGAGGTCAAGATCTGCCGCGAGGAAGACCCGCACTGGTACCGCGACCTGCCGATGCGCCGCGAAGCGGTGCCGGTGAGCTTCGGCGGCGAGGTGATCGCCGTGCTGAGCCGCGAGACCAACCTCGCCGCGCCGCGCGTGCCGAGCCCGTTGGAGATCGCCTACCTCGGCAGCGCGGGCGACCTGTGCCAGATGATCGTGGACGGCACCTTCCCGCCCGCCGGCGGCAACCAGACCGACACGCACACCAGTCCCCGCGTCGGCGACGGCCTCGTCCGGCTCGACCAGGCCGGCACTGTCGTGTTCGCCAGCCCCAACGGCCTGTCCGCCTACCACCGGATGGGCCACGAATCGGACCTCGTCGGGCAGCGGCTGGCCCCGCTCACCCGGTCGCTGATCCGCGACCCGTTCGACGCCACCGAGGTGTCGCACCGGATCATCGAGGCCCTCGACGGCAAGCCGTCCACCCGCACCGAGGCCGACTCGAAGCGCGGTGCGGTCGTGCTGTTCCGTGCACTGCCGCTGCGCCCGGCCGGACAGCCCGCGGGCGCGTTGGTGCTGGTCCGCGACGTCACCGAGGTCAAGCGCCGCGACCGCGCGCTGATGTCGAAGGACGCCACGATCCGCGAGATCCACCACCGCGTGAAGAACAACCTGCAGACCGTCGCCGCGCTGCTGCGGCTGCAGTCGCGGCGCACCACGAGCGAAGAGGCCCGGCTGGCGCTGGGCGAATCGGTGCGGCGGGTGTCGTCGATCGCGATGGTGCACGAGGCGCTGTCGATCTCCGTCGACGAGCGCGTGGACCTGGACAAGCTGCTCGACAACGTGCTCCCGATGGTCGGCGAGGTCGCCACCGCGGAATCGCAGGTCGGCATGACGCGCAAGGGCTCGTTCGGCGTGGTCGTGGCCGAGATCGCGACGCCGCTGGTGATGGTGCTGGCCGAACTGGTGCAGAACGCGATCGAGCACGCGTTCCCTCAGGGACGGCCGGGCAAGGTCGAGCTGATCGTGGAGCGGTCGGCGCGCTGGCTGGACATCCTGATCCGCGACAACGGCCGCGGCCTGCCGTCCGGGTTCTCGCTGGAGCGCAGCGACGGGCTCGGCCTGCAGATCGTGCGGACGCTGGTCGAATCGGAGCTGCGCGGATCGCTTTCGCTGCGCCAGGTCCGGACCGACGAGGCGGGCAACCGGGTCCCGGGCACCGAGGCGGCGCTGCGGATTCCGCTGTCGCGGCGGCTCTAGAAAACCCGGCGACAGTTCGGCGGCGGCTGGTTAATGTCCGCCGCATGACCGGACTCACGTGGCGGCCGCTCACGAAAGCGGACGCCCAGTCGTCGGCCGATCTGCTCAACGACATCGAGGCGGTCGACCGGATCGGCGAGTACTACACCGCGGAAGACACGCTCCAGGAACTGATCGATCCGTATGCCGATCTCGAACGCGCGAGCCTCGCCGCGTTCGACGGCGACCGCATGGTCGGCTACATGAAAGTCCGCTACAAGCTGTTCGCGGACGAGGTCGACCGGGTGTTTCTCGACGGCGGGGTGCATCCGGCCCACCGCCGCCGCGGAATCGGCGCCACGCTCGTGAAAGCCGGGATCGAAGCGGCGAGAACGGTGCACGCGGCGCACCACCCGGAGCTGACGCTCTTTGTGGACGTCCACAAAGCAGAGCACATCGAGGGCGTGCCGGAACTCGTTCGCTCGCAAGGGTTCGCGCCGGTCCGGTATTTCCAGCGGATGGAACATCCGCTGGGCGGTGCGGTCGCGCCGATGCCCGGCGGGTTTCACGTCGAGCGGTGGTCGGCCGAGAACGCCGACGAGTTCCGGCTCGTCCGCAACGAGTCCTTTGCGGACCATTGGAACGCGCCGCCGCTGCCCGCGGACGCGTGGCAGCACAAATTCGCCAGTCACGCTCTGCGGCCGGAACTCAGCTTTCTGCTGCGGGACAAGGAAACCGGCGTTCCGGCGAGTCTCGTGCTCATCCTGTCCTGGGCCGCCGACACCGAGGTGACCGGCGTCCGCGACGCGCACTTCATGGTGATCGGCACCATTCCCGGTTACCGGAAACGCGGACTTGCCAGCGCGGGCATCGCACACGCGCTGCGGACCGCCGCCGAGCACGGATACGACCAAGCCAGCCTCATCGTCGATTCAGCGAGCGAGGCCGGAGCTCCTGGAGTTTTCGAGCGCGCCGGGTTCACGCCCAAGATGCGTTACGTGCGCTGGGCTCTCGAAGCCTGAGGTGTCCACATCGGACCCCAGACGCGTTGAAGGGCCGGTACCAGTGAAGCTCGGCGGTACCGGCCCGTTCAACGTTCCGCGGGAGGACTTGGATAGTCCTGGGTGAGGCGGCACCCGGATGCGGGGTGGCCGTCCTCGGTTGTTACGCTCGAACCGGGTATGTGTCGCCATGTGCGGCACGGGCACGCGAATGCCCGCCGGGCGAAAGTCCGGTCCGAGGTGGTGGTGCTTGCGATTCTGGGTGCTGCAGCTGAGTCGTGAGACTCAGGCGGTGGTACGCGTGCCGATGTGCGTACGGCGGCGCTTGAGCGCGCGTCGCTCGTCTTCGCTCATTCCGCCCCAGACGCCGGCGTCCTGGCCGCTGGCCAAAGCCCAGGCCAGGCAGTCGGAAGCTGCGGGGCAGCGGTGGCACACGGCCTTCGCCTCGGAGACCTGCAACAGAGCCGGACCGCTGGTTCCCACCGGGAAGAACAGCTCGGGGTCCTCGTCTCGGCAGGCCGCGTCGTGGCGCCAGTCCATGTTCGTGAGCTCCTTCACAGTGACGCGGGAGGGCCGCGCCACAGTAGTGGCGGTCGTGTTTTTGGGTGCTTGTGAATGCTTTCACGAAGCACCGCGTTCGACAAGTGTTTCGACAAGATCGGTGAGTCAGCTCACCCGGCCGAGCTATGCCTCTGACCTGCGGTTTCGTTCTGAAAAGGTCCGCTCGCCGGAAGGCCGGTGCGGTGAACGGAGGGTTTGCGTCGCCGAGCGGCAGGGCGCACTTTGCCGCGGGCGATCAGTGGTCACCTCGTCATCCGACTACGGTGAGTGCATCCGGAACGCTCTGGAACTCGACCCGGGTGCGTTGCCCGACGAGGTCCCCGTCGACCTGGAAGTTGACCGGTTCAGCTGCGTCGATGCGGATCAGAGGCACATCGTCGCGGCGGAGCAGACGGCGGCCGTGCTGATCGCTCTCCGTGAGGAGAGCTTGCCGTACATGCGTGAACACGGTGGGCAATCGCAGACCGTTCAACGCGAACAGGCCCAATCCGGTCTCGAACGAGCAGCCGGAGTTGAGGTGGACCGGGCGTTCCCCGAGGTAAGTCCACGGATCGGTGTTCGACACGAACGCCGTCACCGCCTCGGCCGGTTCCTCGCCCGGGATCCGGACGGTCAGCGCCGGCCGCCCGAGCGGAGGACGGAAGTAGGAGCGGACGGCGGCCCGCAGATAGAGGCTCGCGCTGGTTTGCTTGCCGCGCCGTTTCGCGACGCGGCCGACGACGTCGGCGTCCCAGCCGAGCCCCGCGTTGAAGGTGAACCAGTGCCCGTCGGCCAGTCCGAGGCCGATCCGCCGGGTCCGTTCGGTTTCGAGCGCGGTGAGCAATTGGTGGGTCGCCTCGACCGGGTCGGCGGGCAGGCCCGCCGCGCGCGCGAACACATTGGCCGAGCCGCCCGGCACGACGCCGAGCATCGGGACGGACCCGGAGCGTCCGGGAGCGCCCGCGGAATCGGCGAGCAGCCCGTTGACGACCTCGTTGACCGTGCCGTCGCCGCCGTGCGCCACCACCAGGTCGTAGCCGTCGCGGGCCGCTGACCGGGCCACCGCGAGCGCGTGCCCGCGATAGTCGGTTTCGACGACGTCCAGTTTCACCTGGCTGGCCAGCGCGTGCGCCAGCACGTCCCGGCCACCCGCGGTGGTCGAGGTGGCCTGGGGGTTCACGACGAGGATGGCGCGCACTACCGCAGGGTAAGTGCTTTCCGCCCGGCGGACGTACCTCCAGCGCCACATGGTGACGCGAAGCTCAGCCGCTCGCGCGCGCCGTCCCGGCTCGGTGACCTTGGCGACCCTGTGGCGGGCGGTCCTCCTCTGCAGACGGCGAAAACTCCGCGCGTCGTGACAAGTGCACCCGGGCCGACCGCCCGCTCATCCACGACTACCCCGATTTTCTCTTCGCCCGCCGCCCCGGAAAACGGCCGACCGGGTGGCATACGATCGGTAGTGCTCACGCACGGTGACTCGCGCTGGTCGGGTGGCTGTGCTCCCGCCCGGAAGTTCCCGCGAAGTTCCGCACAGCAGCTGAAAGGGCCGCGCCCGTGTCGCATCCCGAGAACCCGCCGCCCACCCCGCTCGAGGTCCGCCTCGCCGGCGTCCTGACCGGGCTGCCCGGGCTGGGCCTGCTGGTCTTCGGCGTGGTGCTGCTGGTGCACGGGCTGCAGAACCCGCCGATCCCGGGCAACAACGTGTGGGCCGAATTCGGCACCTACGCGGTGCTGGCGCTGATCTTTCTCGCCGCCTCGGTCGGGCTGCTGCTCGGACAGACGTGGGCGCGCTCGCCCGGCGTCGTCGTGGCGCTGCTGGTGATCGGGGTCGGCTGGTACCTGCTCGGGCCGTCCGGACAGCCGCTGTGGGGCGTGCCGATCGGGCTGTTCGGGCTGGCGGCGCTGGTGCTGCTGTTCCGCCGTCCGTCGCGGGCGTGGGCGCTCGGCATGCACGACGACGAGACCGAGGAAGAGGCGGCCGAGCGCGGTGGTCTCGCGGGGCGGCGTGCCGAGCGGGAACGCAACGAACAGGACTGAGCGACAGTGACGTCACGTCATAGCGGACAGGTGACGCGACGACACTGGTCGTAACCCCTCTCGGGCGATGGAATCGGTACCGCGCAACCGAATTCATCCGAATTCCGAAGAGGGGAACCCATGAGGAGACTGCGTCTCGTCGTGACCAGCACAGCGGTCGTGTGCGGACTGCTCGCCGGGGGATTACCGGCAGCGGCGGGCACCGCTGAGGTCCCGGCCCGCTACGCCGGCCAAGCGCTGGACTGGCACGCCTGTGCCCCGGGCGAGCTGGCCGATCTGCCGCCGGGCACGGACATCTCCGGGCTCGAATGCGCCGGCTACCGCACGCCCCGGGACTGGGACCGTCCGGACGACGGACAGGACCTGACCATCGCGATCAGCAGGCTCAAGTCCACCGGCGCCACGACGGAGTCGGTGCTCACCAACCCGGGCGGCCCCGGCGGACCCGGCCGCTGGTTCCCGGCAATGCTGCGCGGCCAGAGCAAGCTGCGCGAGCATCAGGAGATCATCGGCATCGACACCCGCGGCACCGGCCGCAGCACCAACGTCACCTGCGGCGGCGCGGCCAGCACCGGTGAAGATCTCGACCCGCGCGACCGCGACCCGCGCAATCTCAACCAGATCGTCGACGCGGTCCAGTACGTCGCGACCGCCTGCCACGAGGCCTCGGGCGAACTGGCGGAGCTGATCAGCACTTTCCAGAACGTGCGAGACCTCGACCTGCTGCGGACCCTGCTCGGCCGGGACAAGATCAACTGGATCGGGTACTCGGCGGGCACCTGGCTCGGCGCGCATTACGCCCAGCAGTTCCCGCAGCACACCGGCCGGTTCGTGCTCGATTCCTCGACCCTGTTCACCGGGACCTGGCAGCAGTCGTTCGACTTCCAGCCGGCGGGCTACGAACGCCGCTGGCGACAGGACTTCCTGCCGTGGCTTGCCCGCTACGACGCCAAGTACCACTTCGGCACTCGCGGCGAGGCGGCCCGGCGAACCTACGAAAGCGTCCGGTACGCGCTGGCCCGCGAGCCGGTCGAGGTGAACGGCACGAAGATCGGCGCGGTCAAACTGGACTCCTTCATCATCGGCGCGCTCAAGGCCAAGAGCCAGTTCCCGGCGATCGCCGCCGTGCTGGTCCAGGTCAAAACGCTGACCGACGCGCGGGCTTCGGCGCAAGCCAAGGGCGACGCTCGCGCGGCGCTCGGCAAGACGTTGTCGGAGTCGAAGAAGTCCGGTCCGATGGACGTGGCGGCCCAGGCCGGTGCTGATGACGCGATGGTGTCTACGTTGATCACGACCCTGTGCAATGACGGGCCGTGGACGGGCAACCGGCAGTCGCTGATCCGCCGGTCGCAGGAATACCTCGACCGGGGCGTGACCCTGCACAGCTCGCTGTGGATGTCGACGCAGGTCTGTGCGTTCTGGCCGGGCAAGCCGCGGCCGATGCCGGTGCTGAACGGGAAGGGCGTGCCGCCAGTGGTGATCGTGCAGTCCGAGCACGACCCGGCCACGCCGATCGAAGGCGTGCGGAAGGCGCATGCCGCGTTCCAGAACTCGCGGATGCTGACTGTCACCGGGGAAGGCGACCACGGGATTTACGGGATCGGCGGCAACAAGGCGGTGGACAGGGTGGTCGACGACTATCTGGTAGACGGCGTCGTCCCGGCGGACCAGAGCCTGCCGGGGCTGCCGTTGCCTAAGCCGTAAAAGACTCGTGCGTGCTGCTCACGGTGAGAACCGTGAGCAGCACGCACGACTCAGGCCTCCTTGGCGAGCACCTTCAGCGGCTCGTCCGTCAGCCGATACACCGACCACTCGTCCTGCGGCAACGCCCCGAGCGCCCGGTAGAAGCCGACCGCCGGGTTCCAGTTGAGCACCGACCACTCCAGCCGGTGATAGCCCTTGTCCACGCACTCCGCGGCCAGCGTCGCCAGCAGTACCTTGCCGAGGCCCGAACCGCGCTGCTCCTCGCGCACGTACAGGTCTTCCAGGTAGATCCCGTGCGTGCCACGCCAGGTGGAGAAGTTCAAGAACCACAAGGTGAATCCGGCGATCTCGCCGTCCACTTCGGCCACGTGGCCGAACAGCGCCGGTGCCTCGCCGAACAGCGCGCCGTGCAGCTGCTCGGAGGTGAGATGGCATTCCTGCGGGGCGCGTTCGTACTCGGCCAGCGCGTAGACGAGCTCCACGACGGCGTCGACGTCTTCCGGCCGGATCCGCCGTACGCGGGGGTCGGTCACTTCATCCCTCCAACGCGGGCAGCAGGTTCAGGTGCTCGATCTGCGGTTCGCCGCGCTCGTCGCCGAGCACCGCGAGACCGGCCGGGTCCAGTCCGAAGTGGACACCCGAGGTGCCGGGCAGGCCGAGCCAGCGCGCGACGAGCACGCGGCTGAAGTGCCCGTGCCCGACCAGGACCACGTCGCCGTTCTCGATTTCGCGCCGGGCCCGGTCGAGCACCTTGTCCGCGCGCGCCTGTACGTCCTGCGCGCTTTCGCCGCCGGGGATCGGGCGGGTCCAGACGGTCCAGTCCGGGACCGTCTCGCGGATCTCCGGCGTGGTGACGCCTTCGTAGTCGCCGTAGTCCCACTCGGCCAGGTCCTCGGTGACCTCGTCCACGCGCAGGCCGGCGAGTTCCGCCGTGCGCAGCGCGCGGCCGCGCGGGCTGGAAAGCACCAGCCCCGGCCCGCCGAGCAGGGTTCGCAGGGTGCCGCCCGCCGCGCGCGCCTGGTCCTCGCCCGCCGGGGTCAGCGGGATGTCGGTGCGTCCGGTGTGCTTGCCGTTCGACGACCATTCGGTCTGGCCGTGCCGGAGAAGAAAGAGCCGATGTGCCACGCGGCCGAATATAGCCGGGGCGGGTTTGCCCGGCAGGTTCGTCGTGTGCGAGGCTACTGGTGAGTAACTTCACCTGGGAGGTGCTGATGGGTTCGCCGTCGACGTACGGGCTGTGGCGCAAGCTGGCCGCCAAACCCGGTGGCAAGCAGCTGTTTTCCGCCGCAATGTGCCTGCGCGTGCCCTACTTCGGCACCGTCTTGCCGACCATCCGCGAGATCCGCCCCGGGCACTGTTCGGTGACCGCGCCGAAGTGGTGGGGTGTGCACAACCACATCCGGACCTTCCACGCGATCGCCGCCTGCAACCTCGCCGAGATCGCGATGGGCATGCTGGCCGAGGCCACCGTCCCGGCTACGCACCGGTGGCTGCCCAAGGGCATGGAAGTGAGTTACGTCGCGAAGGCCGGAACGGGGTTGCGCGCGATCGCCGAATTGCCGGAGATCCCCGAGTTCGGCTCCGCGGGATTCGATCTTCCGGTTCCGGTGCGGATCGTGGACTCGCGCGGGACTGAGGTGGTCACCGCGACGATCACGGTGTGGGTCACGCCCCGGAAAGCCGCCTGACCGGCGAAACCTGTACTTCCCGTTACCCCGGCCGAGTGAAACTTAACACCGTTTACTGGGCAAATGCGAATAGCGTTCGTTTTAGCCTTGCCAGGGTGCTCCGCGCCACGTCAGCATGCCGGGCATGGCCTCCCTCAACCGTCGCCGATTCCTCGGCCTCGCCGCGCTGAACTCCGCCGCGGCCCTCGGACTGACCAGCATTTCGGCGACGACCGCGCGCGCGGCGACCGTCGCGCCGCTGCCGGACTACTCGCCCGCGGTGGTGATCGGCACCGGGTACGGCGCGGCAGTCACCGCGCTGCGGCTCGGCGAGGCGGGCGTGCCCACGGTGATGCTCGAAATGGGCCAGCTGTGGAACGAGGCGGGCCCGGACGGCAAGGTCTTCTGCGACATGCTGAAGCCGGACCGGCGGTCGATGTGGTTCAAGAAGCGCACTGAAGCGCCGCTCGCGTCGTTCCTGTGGCTGGACGTCGCGAACCACGACATCGATCCGTACGCCGGGGTGCTGGACCGGGTGAACTACGGCGGGATGTCGGTGTACGTCGGGCGCGGCGTCGGCGGCGGATCGCTGGTGAACGGCGCGATGGCGGTGCAGCCGAAGCGTTCGTACTTCGAGGAAATCCTGCCGCAGGTGGACGCCGACGAGATGTACGGCAAGTACTACCCGCGCGCCAACGCGGGCCTCGGCGTGAACCACATCGACGAGGACTGGTTCGAGACCTGCAAGTCGTATCAGTTCGCGCGCGTTTCCCGGAAAGCCGCGCAGAAAACCGGCTTGAAGACCACTTTCGTGCCGAGCGTCTACGACTTCGACTACATGAAGCAGGAAGAGGCCGGCACCGTCGAGCGTTCGGCGCTGGCGTCCGAGGTCATCTACGGCAACAACCACGGCAAACGTTCGCTGGACAAGACGTATCTCGCGGCCGCGCTCGGCACCGGGCACGTGACCATCCAGACGCTGAGCGAGGTCCGCGAGATCATTCAGCAGCAGGACGGCACGTACACGCTCGTCGTGCGCGAGTCCGACGCGCTCGGCAACGTGCTGTCCACCAAGCATCTGTCCACGAAGTACCTCTTCCTCGGCGCGGGCAGCCTCGGCTCGACCGAACTGCTGGTGCGCGCCCGCGACACCGGACGGCTGCCGCGGCTGTCCGAGGCTGTCGGCCAGGGCTGGGGCACCAACGGCAACGTGATGCTCGGTCGCGCCAACCACGTGTGGGACACGACCGGCAGCCTGGAAGCCGGGATGCCCGCGCTCGGCATCGACGACTGGGACAACCCGACGCATCCGGTGTTCGCCGAGATCGCGCCGGTGCCCGCCGGGCTCGAGACGTGGGCGAGCCTGTACCTGGCGATCACCAAGAACCCCGAACGCGGCCATTTCACCTACGACGCCGCCAGCGATTCGGCGAAACTGCAGTGGACGCCGGACCAGGGGCAGCCGTCGATCGACGCGGCGAAATCGTTGTTCGACCGGGTCAACAAGGCGAACTCCACGATCTACCGCTACGACCTCTTCGGCGACACGCGGGCGTTCGAGAACCGCTTCACCTACCACCCGCTCGGCGGATTGGTGCTCGGCGACGCGACCGACAACTACGGGCGCGTGAAGGGCTACCGGAATCTGTACGTGACGGACGGTTCGCTGATTCCGGGCAGCACCGGCGTGAACCCGTTCGTGACGATCACCGCGCTGGCCGAGCGCAATATCGAACGGGTCATCGCCGAGGACGGTGTGCGCGCCTAGCGGTGCGCTGACCGCAGCTTTTCGTAGTACGCCACGCAATCCGCGTAGGAGGGCAGCAGGCCCTGGTCGAGCGCTTCGGCCAGGGTCGGCGCTGCTTTGTCCTTTTCGGACACAATAGGCGCCAGTCCGGCGGGCCACGGCAGCTCCAGTGCCGGGTCGAGCGGGTTGATCCCGTGCTCGCCCGCCGGGTTGTAGGGCTCCGAGCAGAGATACGACATCGCGGTGTTGTCTTCCAGCGCGATGAAGGCGTGCCCGATTCCCTCGGCCACGTACACCGCGCGGAATTCGGACGAGTCGAGCCGTACCGAGTCCCATTCGCCGAACGTCGGCGAGCCGACGCGCAGGTCCACCACCACGTCCAGCAGCGAACCGCTCGGGCAGTAGACGTACTTCGCCTGTCCGGGCGGGGTGTCGGCGAAGTGCACGCCGCGGATCGAGCCCGCGCGGGAAACGCTGTGGTTCGTCTGCGCGACCCGCAGCGGGTGCCCGGCCGCGCGGACGAACGCCTCCTCCTGCAACGGCGCGACGAACAGCCCGCGTTCGTCGGGGAACACGCGCGGGACGAACTCGAAAGCGTCGGGGACCTTGAGCGGGCGGAACTCCATGGCCGTCACCATATCGAGTGCGTTTTACGGCGCCGGAACGGAACTGCTTCCGAAACCGGACGGACGTCTTGGGAATCGCGAATCTGTGACATGAGCCGCACCGAGGGGTCGGGTCCGACCGGGGGCCTGTCATGATTGACGAACCGCAGCGTCGGCGGCCATCGCCACACCCCACGGATCGGATGGCCGTGCAGACGCCTCGCCGACAGGCCGGCGCTACCGCGCTGGGCTGCCGTCCGGAGGACGAGTTCCCACACGCGACGGGCGTGTTCGCCCGTCGACCAGGTGGTCCCCCGCTCGCAGTCCCAGGAGTACGTTCGATGACCCAGACCCATCCGCCCGCTTCCGTCATTTCCACGACAGGAACCCCGATGACCGACCAGGCCAGCACCGTCGCGGCCGTGACCGACGCCGAGATCTTCACCGGGCACGAGGGCGGCAAGCTCTCCGTGGCGGCGACCCGGCCGATCTCCGACCCGCGCGACCTCTCGATCGCTTACACGCCCGGAGTGGCGAAGGTGAGCCGCGCGATCGCCGAGGACGCGGCCAAGGCGAAGCGGTACACCTGGGCGGACCGGCTCGTGGCAGTGGTCAGCGACGGCACCGCGGTGCTCGGCCTCGGGGACATCGGCGCGAGCGCGTCGCTGCCGGTCATGGAGGGCAAATCGGTCCTCTTCAAGACCTTCGGCGGGCTGGACTCGATCCCGCTGGTGCTCGACACCACCGACGTCGACGAGATCGTCGAGACCCTGGTGCGGCTGCGCCCGTCGTTCGGCGCGGTCAACCTCGAGGACATCTCCGCACCGCGCTGCTTCGAGCTGGAGGACAAGCTCAAGGAAGCGCTGGACTGCCCGGTCATGCATGACGACCAGCACGGCACCGCGATCGTCACCCTCGCCGCCCTGCGCGGCGCGAACCTGGTGCTCGACCGCGACATCGCCGGCGAGCGCGTCGTGGTGTCCGGGGCGGGCGCGGCCGGGGTGGCCTGCGCGAAGATCCTGCTCGCGGCTGGCGTCGCGGACGTGACGGTGCTTGATTCGCGCGGCATCGTGCACGCCGGCCGGGAGGATTTGAACCCGATCAAGCGGCAGCTGGTGGAGACCACGAACAAGGCCGGGCTGACCGGCGGGTTGGCCGAGGCGTTGCGCGGGGCCGATGTGTTCCTCGGGCTGTCCGGGGCGACGATCGATCCTTCGCTGCTGTCGACGATGGCGGACGACTCGATTGTGTTCGCGCTGTCCAATCCGGACCCGGAGGTGCACCCGGCGGTTGCCGCGCAGCACGCGGCGATTGTCGCGACCGGGCGCAGCGATTTCCCGAACCAGATCAATAACGTGCTGGCGTTCCCCGGGGTGTTCCGCGGGGCGTTGGACGCTGGGGCCCGGGCGATCACGGAGAACATGAAGCTGGCTGCCGCGGACGCGATCGTGGCGGTGGCTTCGGATGATCTCGGTCGGGATCGGATTGTGCCCAGTCCGCTGGATCCTCGGGTCGCGCCGGAGGTGGCTGCCGCGGTGGCCAAGGCTGCTGAGCAGGACGGGGTTACTGGCTGACGGTCTTTGCGGGAAGGCCCCTTGGCGCCGGTCGCCAGGGGGCCTTTCTTGTACGGCGCTTTTGGACTTGCTGGTCCATTTTTTGCGCGCCACCTTGGTGGCATGAAGATCGGATTGCGCGGGTACGGCGTTTGGCAGGTCGGGGCGTTGACGACCCCGGCGATGGCTTCCGAGATCGAGCAACTGGGGTATTCCGGGCTGTGGCTCGGTGGTCCTGGGGTGGATCTGGCCGGGATCGACGAGCTGTTGGGGGCTACTGAGTCGGTGGTGGTGGGGTCGAGCATCGTCAATGTCTGGTCGGGGGATCCGGCGGTGCTGGCTCGCTCGTATCAGCGGGTGGCTTCGAGGTTTCCCGGGCGGTTTGTGCTCGGGATTGGGGTTGGGCATCGGGAGCAGTCGGCGGGGTATGAGCGGCCGATGGACGCTGTTCGGCGGTTTCTCGATGTGCTGGACGAGGGCGGGGTGCCGGTTTCCGGGCGGGTGCTTGCCGCTTTAGGGCCTCGGATGTTGGAGCTGGCTGCTGAGCGGGCTGGTGGGGTGGTGCCGTATTTGGTTCCGCCTTCGCATACGCGGCTTGCTCGGGCGGCGGTGGGTTCTGCCGGGTTTGTCGCGCCGGAGCAGAAGGTGGTGGTGAGTCCGGATGTGGTTCGGGGGCGTGAGGTCGCTCGGGGGCGGGTGGAGCATCCTTATTTGGGGTTGGTTAATTATGTGAGCAATTTGCGGAGGTTGGGGTATTCGGATGAGGATTTGGCTGGGTCTGATCGGTTGATTGACGATCTCGTGGCGGTGGGGGATGTCGCCGCGGTTGCTCAGCGGTTGGGGGAGCATCGGGCAGCGGGGGCGGATCATGTTGTGGTGCAGGTGATTACGGAGAAGTACCAGACGCATCCTGGGTTGCCTGGGGTGCGGTTGCAGGTTTACGACGATGAGGTGATGGGGGTTTATCGGGAATTGGCGGAGGGGTTGTTTTAGAGGCTGCTCGTCGCCTGGCGGCGACATTGCGTTCGGGGTGGGGGCCACCACCCCGAAGGTTGATTGTGCTGACGGTTCGGGGGTGCTTGTCAAGGCGGCGACGAGGCCGACGCGATCCCGGACCCCGCCGGGTTCCGCGCGCCGTGGAACGCCGAACGGATCGGCACGCCCGCCTCGGTG
>NZ_JBEXMH010000090.1:0-27951 GCF_040610415.1 Amycolatopsis sp. NPDC004079
ACCCCGATACGAAGCCTTCTCTGCGGTTGGGGGGTGCTTGTCAAGGCATCTTTCCCGCCTTGACAAGCACCCCCGAACCGTCAGCACACTCAACCTTCGGGGTGCCCCACGCAACCAGGGCAGCAATGTCGCCGCCAGGCGACGAGGTAGGGCTACCCCCCGCCCCACCACACAGGCCATCCCGGTACCACCCACCCCCAAAACCCGGCAAACTCAACCACGTGACCACCCGCCCGCACCGCCGCAGCCACGACCTCCGCGGCCCCGCGCTCCAGGTCACCCGGTGAACCCCACCCTCCGCAGCCTCTGGCCCGCCACCCCGCGCCAAGCCCTCCGCGAAACCGCCTGGCTGGCCATCACCGGCCCCCTCCCCCTGCTCTCGACGGTCCTCCTCCTAGCCGGAACAGCCGTCGGCATAGCCCTGACCCCCGTCCTCGCCGGACTCCTCATCCTCACCGGCGTCCTCCGCGGCGCAAGACTCTTCGGCGGCCTCCACCGCCGCCTGGCCGCAAAACTCCTGAACCTCCCCCTCCCGCCCCCGCCAAGAACCGACCTGGCCCCAGGCCTCTGGAACTGGCTCACCGCCCGCCTAGGCGACCGAACAGCCTGGCGATCAGTCGCCTACCTCCTGGTCCGCCTCCCCTTCGGCCTCCTGGCCATGATCGGCTCCGGCGCGCTCGGCTTCTTCGGCTTGGCATCCTTCACCTATCCGCTCACCTGGCTCCTCGAGACCAGACCCGGCCACGGCCTGCCGGTCTTCAACATCGGGAGCTTCAGCTGGCTGGGCTCCCTCGGCTGGTGTCTCCTCGGCATCGCCGTCCTGACCGTCTGGCCCGCCGCAGTGCACCTCCTCACCGGAGTAGACCGCCTTCTCCTCCGCGCCCTGGCAGGCGACCCCGGCCTCCGCGAACGAGTCCGCTTCCTCGAAGAAACCCGAGCCACTGCCCTCGACGAAGCAGCGGAGCAACTCCGTCGCATCGAACGAGACCTCCACGACGGCGCCCAAGCCCAGCTAGTCGCCATGGCGATGAAACTGGGCCTGGCAAAAGAAGAACTAGCCACCGAAACAGTCGACCTCGACCAAATCCGCACCCTGGTCGACACCGCCCACAGCAACGCCAAACAAGCCCTCGTCGAACTCCGTGACCTGGCCCGCGGCATCCACCCCGCAGCACTGGACAAAGGTCTGAGCCTCGCACTGTCCACATTGGCCAGCTCGGCCGACTTCTCCGCGACAGTCTCAGTAGAACTAAGCCGCCGCCCACCCCCGTCGCTGGAAACAATTGTCTACTTCGCCGCCGCCGAACTCATGACCAACGCGTCAAAACACGGTGCCGGACGATGCACAGTCCTGGTCGAAGATCGCGAAGACGTACTACGGCTGACCGTCGTCGACCACGGCCCCGGCGGCGCCGCGATCATCCCCGGCGGCGGACTGTCCGGAATCGCCGAACGGCTCCGCCCAGCAGACGGCGAACTGACCGTCTCGAGCCCGAACGGCGGCCCGACCGTAGTCACCGCGACACTCCCGCTGCCCCGCTAAACTCGGTGAAATGAGGGGGAAACAGTGCGGATCGTGATCGCGGAGGACTCGGCAATCCTGCGCCAGGGCCTGGTCGAACTCCTGGGCCTGCGCGGCCACGAGGTGGCAGCGGCGGTGAAGAACGCCGACGA
This sequence comes from Amycolatopsis sp. NPDC004079, assembly GCF_040610415.1. Taxonomy (NCBI): domain Bacteria; kingdom Bacillati; phylum Actinomycetota; class Actinomycetes; order Pseudonocardiales; family Pseudonocardiaceae; genus Amycolatopsis; species Amycolatopsis sp. NPDC004079. Next base: position 1,675 of record NZ_JBEXMH010000090.1, read on the forward strand.
CCTCCGAACCGCCGTCCGCGAGCACCGGCCCGATGTGTCCATTGTGGACATCAGAATGCCGCCGACCCACACCGACGAAGGCCTGCGCGCGGCAATTGACCTGCGCGCCGAACGGCCCGGCTGCGCGATTCTCGTCTTCTCGCAGTACGTCGAAACCAACTACGCCAAGCAACTCCTCGCCGGAGAAGCAGGCGCGGTCGGGTACCTGCTGAAAGACCGCGTCGCCGAGGTGTCGGACTTCCTCACCGCGCTGGAACGCGTCGCGGCCGGAGAGACTGTCCTCGATCCGGAGGTCGTCCGCCAGCTGTTCGCGACCACCGGCCAGGCCGGTCCGCTGGCCGAGCTGACGCCGCGCGAACGCGAGATCCTCGGGCTGATGGCGCAAGGCAGGTCGAACTCGGCGATCGCGGCCGAGGCGTTCCTGTCGGCGGGCTCGGTCGAGAAGTACGTGACGAGCATCTTCGGCAAGCTGGGCCTGCCGCCGTCGGACGGGCACAACCGGCGCGTCCTCGCCGTGCTCCGCTATCTCGATTCCTGACGCCTACCCTGACGGTATGTACTCCACCGAGATCGAGGTGCACACCGGCGGCACCGCCGTCGTGCACAACCTGACCCGGGAGGCCGAGAGGTTCCTGCGCGACGCCGACGCCACCGACGGCCTGCTGCACGTGTGGGTGCCGCACGCGACGGCCGGGCTCGCGGTGCTGGAAACCGGCGCGGGCAGCGACGACGACCTCCTCGCCGCGCTCGACGACCTGCTCCCCCGCGACGACCGCTGGCGCCACCAGCACGGCACCGGCGGACACGGCCGCGACCACGTGCTCCCCGCGTTCCTCCCGCCGTACGCGACCGTGCCGGTGCTCGGCGGCGTGCTGCTGCTCGGCACCTGGCAGTCGGTGTGCCTGGTGGACACCAACGTCGACAACCCCGTCCGCCGGGTCCGCTTCAGCTACCTCACCGGCTGATCCCGCCGTAGCATCGCGGACGTGACAGCCATTCGCGCGCACCGGCTGGTGCTCTGGGACATCGACCACACGCTCGTCGACTACACCGGGCTCGGGGTCGGCTGGTACGGCTCGGCGCTCGCCGCGGCGACCGGGGCGCAGTTCCGCACGCACCCGGATTTCGGCGGCCGGACCGAACGCGCGATCACCGCCGACGTTTTGACCTTGCACGGGATCGAACCGGACGAGGAAACCATCCAGCGGATGTGGCGGGAGCTGATCGCGGCCGTCGAACGCGCCCGGGAAACGCTGCCCGAGGAAGGCCGGGCGCTCGACGGCGCGGCGGCCGTGCTCGCCGATCTCGCCAAGACCGACGGCGTCGTGCAGAGTCTCGTCACCGGAAACCTGCCGGAGATCTCGCTGCACAAGCTCGCCGCGCTCGGTCTCGACGAGCATCTCGATCTGGAGATCGGCGGCTACGGTTCGCTTTCGCCGCACCGTGCGGATCTGGTCCCGCACGCCGTCAAAGCCGCGGAAGCGAAGCACGGCAAGGAATTTCCCGCGGAATCCGTAGTGATCCTCGGGGACACTCCGAACGACATCGACGCGGCGCTCGATTACGGCGCGGTGGCGATCGGCGTTGCTACTGGCCGGTTTTCCGTAGGACAATTGACCGAAGCGGGCGCACACCAGGTTTTGCCGGACCTCGCCGATCTGTCCGCGGTCCGCGCCGCAGTGCTCGGACTGCCCTGAGGAGAGCGACCGGGATCACTCGTTCGGGCGACTCTGGTGTCAACCCCTGTTCCGGGTCGGACGAGCCGCTCATTAGCCGAATGCCAACCCGTTTTCCCTGGTCAGCGCATTGGCCCTCGCCGAAGGTCAGTCTTGGGACCAGGGTCGGGTCCCCCTGGGGTAGCAGTCCCTTAGGGGGAGAAGTAGGTCCGACGGGCGATGACCGCTTAAGATCGCCGCGCCAAACTTTCCCCATGACGATCGCACAGGGGGGAACCGGCCTCGTGGCCGGAGAGGCACGCGGACGGCTAGCGGTGCTGTGGAACCGGATTCCGTTCACGACGACCGTCGTGCTCGCGATCATGATCGTGGGGGTCGCGACTGGCTCGCTCTGGCACGCCGCCGAGCACCAGCACGCTTTCCACTACTACGCCTACGGCCTCCCGTCGCTCGAGCACGGCCGCTGGTGGACGCTGTTCACCGGGCCGTTCTACGCCCTGCGCCCGTGGTTCTACCTGCCGATGGCGGGAAGTTTCGCGCTGATGGCCGGGTTCGCCGAATGGCACCTGGGCACCCGGCGCGCGATGGCGGTGACCATCGGCGGGCAGCTGGTGTCGACCGTCGTCGCGGTGCAATTCCTCGAACTCTCCCGCAATTCCGGCTGGGCCTGGGCCGACCGGATCTCCGGCACGCTCGACGTCGGCTTCTCCGGCGGCGCGCTCGCCGCGATCGCCATCACCAGCGCGACCCTGCGCACGCCGTGGCGGCTTCGGCTGCGAGCCGGGCTTTGCGTGTACGCCGGAGTAGCGATCGTTTATGTCGGCACGCTCGCCGACCTCGTGCACTTCTTCGCGCTCGTTCTCGCGCTCCCGCTGGGCCGACGGCTCGCCGGACCCGCCGCACGCAATGCCAACAAGCCCTCGCTGCGCGAATGGCGGCTGCTCGCGTCCGCCGGTTTGGTGCTGCTGGTCGTCGCCGAAGTGGTGATGTGGCTGGTTCCCGGCGACGGACCGTTCGGCTCGTCGGACTCGATCTCGTTGTCCGGCAACGAACTTCTCCCGCTGTGCATCGTCGCGGTGCCGATTCTCAACGGATTGCGCCGAGGTTCGCGGTTCGCCTGGCGGTGCGCGATCGCGCTGTGCGTGCTCGCCGCGTCGCAGATGGCGGTACTGGCCGGGCTCGTCGCGATCACGCAACTGATCCGCGAGGACTACGACCTCAGCAGCCCGCCGCTGTTCATTGTGGACAATCTCTTGTGGACAGTCGAGCTGGTGCTGCTGATCTCGGCCCGGCGCGCGTTCCGGGTGCCCTCGCGGCGCAGGCGGCGCAAGATCTTCCGCGGCGGACCGGACCCGGCCTTCGCGCGGCTTCTGCTGGGCCGCAACGGCGGCAGCACCATCTCGTGGATGACGACCTGGCCGCAGAACACCTACTTCGTCGCCTCCGACGGCACCTCGTACCTGGCGTACCAGCGGCACGCCGGCGTCGCGGTGGCGCTCGGCGACCCGGTCGCGCCGGACGGGACGAGCGACCGCACGCTGCGGGAATTCTCCGCGATGTGCGAGAACACCGGGCTCGTGCCGTGCGTCTTCTCGGCGACCGCGGGGACCGTCGCGCAGACCGCGAAACTGGGCTGGCAGCACGTCCAGGTCGCCGAGGACACGTTGGTGGACTTGGAAAACCTGGAATTCCGCGGCAAGGCCTGGCAGGACGTGCGGACCGCGCTGAACCGCGCGAAGAAGGACGGGATCGAGTTCCGGCTGGTGCGGCTGGCCGAACAGCCGTGGTCAATCCGGGAACAGGTGCGGGCGCTGTCCGAGGAATGGATCTGCGACAAGGGCCTGCCGGAGATGGGCTTCACGCTCGGCGGCGTGGACCAGGCGATGGACCCGGCGACGCGGGTCGGTCTCGCGGTCGACGCGGACGGCACGGTGCACGGCGTGACGTCGTGGCTGCCGGTGCACACCGGCGACGGCGAGGTCGGCGGCTGGACGCTCGACGTGATGCGCCGCCGCGCGGGCGGATTCCGGCCGGTGATGGAGTTCCTGATCGCCTCGACCTGCCTGGCGTTCCGCGAGGAGGGCGCGAAGTTCGTGTCGCTCTCGGGCGCGCCGCTGGTCCGCAGCAACGACAGCACGCCGCGGCAGATGGTCGACCGGATGCTGGACGCGCTGGGTTCGATGATGGAGCCGTACTACGGATTCCGTTCCCTGCACGCGTTCAAGGCGAAGTTCCAGCCGCGGCACGAGCCGTTGTACCTCGCTTACCGCGACGAGGCCGACCTGCCGCGGATCGGGATCGCGCTGGGCCGCGCGTATCTGCCGAATGCCGGGCTGATGGACTTCGCGAAGCTGGCGCTGCGACGTCAGCGGGTGGTCGGCGGCGGCGTGGTCGTGGACCGGTCCGCGGCCGGGACGGCGCGGTAACTGTGCAGAATCCGGACGAGGTCGTCGCGGGACGCGGAACCCGGGCGGCCTTGTTCGGAGTACGCGACCAGCACGGCCGACCTGTCGCCGGCGCCGAGCGCGAGCGCCCCGACCAGCACACTCCGTGGCTGACACGGCGCGTTGCTCGGGGCCACTTCGGCGACCACGAGCGTGCCTTCGCGGCTTTCGTTCTCAATCTTGACTTCGGCCTTCTCCGGCGCGCCAGGCGTCACCTTCGCGGCCGGAGCGCCTTCGCCGGTGTACGCGCTGATGCCCAAGTCGGTGACGGCCTTGCGAGCGGCTTCGGCGGCGTCGCTAGTCTTCTCGGTGGTGAAGCCCGCGCCGCCGACCTGGCCGACCGGGTCTTCCTTGCAGTTGCCCTGGCCGAGGAACGCGCTGGTGGTCAGGTTGATCCCGGACGATCCGGCGACCGGGTCCCAGCCGTGCAGCGTGGTCGGTGCCGGTTCCCAGGACGGCGGCACGTCGTATGCGTAGCTGCCGTCTTTGCCCGCCACTGACTGCCATCCCGCGACCACCGGCGGCACGACGACCTTGGGGTCCGGCTGGTAGGTGCGCGGAGTGCGGGGCGTGTCGTCCGTGCTGGCGGAGTGGTGATTCTTGGCAGTGAAGACGTTGTAGCCGAATATCCCGATCATGATGAGGATCGGGACCGCTTTCACCAGCCGGAGGTTGGTTTTGCGGGGCGTGGATCGCCGGAGCTGTGCCGGGGTGAGGGTTTGCCGCAGGGGGTCCGCGCCCTCTTCAGACGGCGGAGTGCCCTGCGGCTGCGGGGCTGGTTCGGACGGCTTCGGCGCCGTTTTCTCGTACCCGGCGCTCGGGAACTTAGGCGCGTCAGACGGCTGGTACCCGCCGAAGCCGCTCAGCGCGGCGTTGTCCTGGTACCCGCCGTCGTCGCGGCGTTTGCGTCCGAACCAGCCCACGGGCTTCAGCCGCGGACGAGCTTCGCGAGGTGGTCGACGACCGAGTCGACGACGATCTCCTCGCGTTCGCCGGTGCGCCGGTCCTTGACCTCGACCAGGCCGTTCGCGAGGCCGCGGCCGACGACGAGGATCGTCGGGACGCCGACCAGTTCCGCGTCGGCGAACTTCACGCCCGGGGTGGCCTTGCGGTCGTCGAGGATGATTTCGAGACCGGCGGCGTCGAGTTCGGCGGCGATCTTCTCCGCGCCCTCGCGCACCGTCTCGTCCTTGCCCGCGATGACCACGTGCACGTCGAACGGCGAGACCTCGCGCGGCCACACCAGGCCCTGCTCGTCGTGGTTCTGCTCGGCGAGCACGCCGACCAGGCGCGAGACGCCGACGCCGTAGGAGCCCATGGTGATCCGGACCGGCTTGGAGTCCGGGCCGAGCGCGTCGACCTCGAAGGCGTCGGTGTACTTGCGGCCGAGCTGGAAGATGTGCCCGATCTCGATGCCGCGCGCCGCGACGAGCGTGCCCTGTCCGTCCGGCGACGCGTCGCCCTCGCGGACCTCGGCGGCCTCGATGGTGCCGTCCGGCGTGAAGTCGCGGCCGACGACCAGGTCGAGCACGTGGTGGTCGCGCTTGTCGGCGCCGGTCAGCCAGGCGGTGCCTTCGACCACGCGCGGGTCGACGAGGTAGCGGACGCCGTTCTCCTGCAACCCCTTCGGGCCGATGTACCCCTTGACGAGGAACGGGTTCTTCGCGAAGTCGGCTTCCTCGAGCAGCTCCACCTCGGCAGGCTCGAGCGCCGCTTCGAGACGCTTGAAGTCCACCTCGCGGTCGCCCGGGACGCCGATGCCGAGCAGCTCCCACTCCTTCGCGCCCGGCTGGCGCGTCTTGACCAGGACGTTCTTCAGCGTGTCCGCCGCGGTGAACTCACGGCCCAGCCCGGCGGCGTTGAAGAACGCGACGAGGGTCTCGATGGTCGGCGTGTCCGGGGTGTGGTGGACCTGCGCCTCGGGCAGCCCCTCGATCGGCCGGGCGGCGGGCGCGGGCGTGACCACGGCTTCGACATTCGCCGCGTAGCCGGATTCGGTGCTGCGGACGAAGGTGTCCTCGCCGTTCTCCGCGACCGCGAGGAACTCCTCGGACGCCGAGCCGCCCATCGCGCCGGACGTGGCGGCCACGATGACGTACTCGAGGCCGAGGCGGTCGAACAGCTTGATGTAGGCGTCGCGGTGCTTCTGGTACGAGCTCTCCAGGCCCTCGTCGTCGAGGTCGAAGGAGTAGGAGTCCTTCATGACGAACTCGCGGCCGCGCAGGATGCCCGCGCGGGGGCGCGCTTCGTCGCGGTACTTGGTCTGGATTTGGTACAGCGTGACCGGGAAGTCCTTGTAGGAGCTGTACTCCCCCTTCACGGTGAGCGCGAACAGCTCCTCGTGGGTCGGGCCGAGGAGGTAGTCGGCTCCCTTGCGGTCCTTGAGGCGGAAGAGGTTGTCGCCGTACTCGGTCCAGCGGTTGGTGGCCTCGTACGGTTCGCGGGGCAGCAGCGCGGGGAACTGGATCTCCTGCGCGCCGATCGCGTTCATCTCCTCGCGCACGGTCTCCTCGACCCGGCGCAGCACCCGCAGGCCGAGCGGCAGCCACGAGTAACCACCCGGGGCGACCCGGCGGACGTAGCCGGCGCGCACCAGCAGCCGGTGGCTGGGCACTTCGGCGTCCGCCGGATCCTCGCGCAGCGTGCGGAGGAACAACGACGACATCCTGGTGATCACTGGGAACTCCCTGCGCTGAGCGGGTCTTAGATGTTTCGCACAGAGTAGTCAACCCCCCGGCCTCGACGCATGCGGGTTATCGGCGGGCACGGTTTTTGTCGGTGGTCGCGGTTAGCGTGCGGGCATGGGTTTGGAGATGGGCATGATCACCGTCGACTGCGCCGAGCCGCAGCGTTTGGCGGAGTTTTGGACGGCCGCACTGGGCGTAGCGGTGGCGGCGGACTACGGCGAGTTCGTGATGCTGGAGGGCCCCGCGTCGGGCGGCCCTCGGCTGGGGTTGCAGCGGGTGCCGGAGCCTCGGAGCGGGAAGAACCGCGTGCACGTGGACTTCGGCGCGGACGACCGGGAGGCCGAGGTCCGGCGGCTGGTGGGGCTGGGCGCGGTGGAGCTGGGGCGGCATCAGGTGCCCGGGCTGGAGTGGACGGTGCTGGAGGATCCGGAGGGGAATGTGTTTTGCGTGTCCGCGAAGGGGGCTCATTGAGGATGGGGTGAGCGCGGCTGAGGCAAGCGCGGCCGCCGTTGGAGCGGGTGCCGCTACCGGCCAGCCCGGCCGTCTGCGGACGCAGCTGCCAGCTGGCCGGGGTAGGCGGGGCGGTCGTGGGCGAGCGCACCGGTGCGCGGTCACGGGCAGGTTTCGCGGTGCACGTCGAACGCGCTGTTACAACGCGCTGTTACACGGTCATCGGCGAACGCCACGACCGGTGACCGCCCACGACCGTGACGGCGCGCTGGGCGCGGGAAGCCCGCGAACGCGACGGCACCCGACCGATGGGCGCCAGCGATGGCGAGATGGCCCATGGTCACCGCGACCGCGACCGCGACGGTGCCCGGGAACGCCACCGCACGCGGCGCGTCCACTGGCGAACGCCACCGCGCAAGGTCGCCAGCGAACGCAGCACCCAGGCGAAGCTGTCCGCGCAAGGACCTCGGGCAGCAGTCAGCCGAGCGGCAAAACGTAGCCGTAATTCCGCTCAGCCACCCGATACCCGCACCGTTCGTAGACAGCGAGCGCCCGGTGGGTGTTATCCACGTCCACCGACAGCGACGACCTCTCGAAGCCAGCCGCACGACCGGCCTCGAGGGTGTGTGCCAGCAGCGCCGACGCCAGACCCCGACCGCGGGCCTCCGCCAGGGTGCCGACGTAGTTGACATGCAGTTCCCGCACACCGGTCGCCGCCGCGTCCGCCTCGTAGAACGACGACATCACGAACGCCACGACCCGGTCCCGCTCCGGGGAAAGGAGGAGAAACGACAGCTCGGGCTGGAAGTCCTTGTTGCCGCGAAACCGGTGTTCCCACTCGTCCGCGGAGAGCCACGTGCTGCCCCAGTGCCCGGCGAACGCGGCGTTGCGCGCGTCGAGCACCAATGCGTCGTAGCGCTTCTCGCAGGCAACCAGCGGAAGATCGTCCGGAAGCGGCGGGGCCGACGACAGCGAGGCCAGGTCCGCGCGCATCTCCACAAAGGTGCGTTCCTGCTTGAACCCACCCCGTTCGAGCAGCGAGATGTACCAATGCTCGTTCTCGTGCGCCCCGGCGTGCAGTTCCAGCTTCGCGTCCGGGAAGTGCCGCGCGTGGACGCTCCGAGCCGTGCGCACAAGCCACTCCGTCAGCACCGAAGCGACCTCGTCGGTCCGATACTCTGGGTCAGTCAGCGACGCGACATGCGGCTGATGCACCGGATCGGCGGCGTCGCGGGCAATGACCAGCGCGTAGCTCACCAGCCGCGCCCCGTCCCAAGCGCCGACGCTCGCTCCAGGCAGATCCACCGACGGGCCCGACAGTTCCTGGCGCACATCGCCCTCGTCCCAGTGCTCGCCAGTGCGATCGGTTTCCTCCGCGACCGTGCAGAGCCGGGTGACCGCGCCGACGTCGGCGAGCGTGAGCGGGCGCCAGGTGAGTTCCATGCGAGCCAGAGTAAGGAGCGGCACACAGCCAACGCACCTGGATTACCCGGCAGTTACGCTCCGGGGGTGCTGGTGCTCCTCCCCCCTTCAGAAACCAAGGCCGACGGCGGCAAAGGCGCGCCGCTGGACCTGGACGCGCTGTCGTTCCCCGAACTGAACCCGGTGCGCGCCAAACTGGCCGACGCCCTGGTCGAACTGGCGGCCGACGTCCCCGCGAGCCTCGCCGCGCTGGGCATCTCCGCGCGCCAGGCCGACGAGGTCACCCGCAACGCCCAGCTCTGGACCTCCCCGACGATGCCCGCGCTGAGCCGCTACACCGGCGTCCTCTACGACGCACTAGACGTCAAAAGCTTCACCCGCGCCGGTCTGGCCAAGGCACAACAGCGACTGGCCGTCACGTCCTCCCTGTTCGGCGTCGTCGCAGCCACCGACCCCATCCCCGCCTACCGCCTCTCGGGCGGCAACACAGTGCCCGCACTGGGCACTGTCCGAGGCCTGTGGAAGCCGGTCCTGGAACCAGTGCTGCACGAGGTCGAAGGCCTGATCGTGGACCTCCGCTCCGGCACCTACGCCGCCTTCGCCAAGCTGCGCGCGGACGCGGTCACCGTCCGGGTAGTCACCGAAGACGCCAACGGCAACCGCACCACGGTGAGCCACTTCAACAAGGCCTACAAAGGAAAACTGGCCGCAGTACTGGCCACCTCGCGGAGTGAGCCGTCCACTGTGGACCAACTAGTGCGCGTAATCGCCAAAGCAGGCCTGACCGTAGAACGCACCGGCGACCACGCACTGGAACTGCTCACCGACTGAACCGGCACCCACAGGTCACGCGCGGTCTTCACCCTGTCTGCCCGCCGCTGGAACGCCAGCCGAGCACCGCCATCGCCGCGTTGTGCCCGGGAATCCCGCTCACCCCGCCGCCGCGAACCGCGCCGGCCCCGCACAGCAACACCCGCTCGTGCCGGGTCTCGACGCCCCAGGTCCCCGCCGTCTCGCCGTCGCCGTACGGCCACGACAGGTCGCGGTGGAAGATGTGCCCGCGCGGCAAACCCAGCTCCGCCTCCAGATCCAGCGGCGTTTTGGCTTCGATGCACGGGTTCCCGTCGCCGTCAAGCAGCAGGCAGTCCGAGATCGGCTCCGCGAGCACGCTGTCCAGCGACGCCACCGTGGCGCGCAACGCCTCCGCCCGCGCACCGTCGTTGTCCGCCTCGAATAGCCGGGCCGGCATGTGCAGGCCGAACAACGTCAGCGTCTGCACCCCGGCCGCTCGTTCAGCCGGACCGAGGATCGACGGATCAGTCAGCGAATGGCAGTAGATCTCGCACGGCGGCACCGTCGGGATCCGGCCTGCCGCGGCCTCCCGATGAGCAGTTTCCAGCTGGGCGAACGATTCGTTGACGTGGAAGGTCCCGCCGAACGCGTCGCGCGGATCGACTGCCGCGTCACGCAACCGAGGCAACCGCCGCAGCACCATGTTCACCTTCAACTGGGCCCCCTCCGGCGACTCCGCGGGCTCCTCGCCGAGCAACCGGGCGAGCGTGCGCGGCGCGACATTCGCCAGCACATGCCCGCCGGTCACCACGCGTTCCGTATCGCCTTCGCGGTAAAGAACTTCGCCATCCGGCGTCACCGACAGCACCTCCGCGCCGGTGGCCAGCCTCGCTCCAGCGCGGCGGGCCGCGTCCGCGAGCGCATCGGTGACCGCGCCCATTCCGCCGACCGGGACGTCCCAGTCACCGGTGCCGTTGCCGATGAGGTGGTAGAGCAGGCAGCGGTTCTGCCGAAGCCGCTCGTCGTCCGCGGCGGCGAAAGTGCCGATCAACGCATCAGTGAGCACAACCCCGCGCACAACATCATCCTGAAACAACCCTCGCAGCGTCTCCCCGACCGGACGCTCGAAAAACGTCTCCCACGCCTCGTCATCGCCGATCCGACGACGCAACTCAGCCCGCGTAAGCAACGGCTCAGTCAGTGAATCAAACGTCACCCCGGCCGCCCGCGCCGCAGCGGCATAAAACCGCTGCCAGGCAACATAATCCTGCGCAGACCCAGTAATCGCGCGAAAAGACGCACCAGTCCGCGACTCATCCCCCGTGTCGACAAGGAGACCCGTATCGCCAACGGGCGTATACGACGACATCCGCCGCCTCAGCAACCGGACGTCCAGCCCCAGCTCGGCCGCAATCCGCCGCGGCAACAAGCTAACCAGGTACGAATAGCGCGACAGCCGAACATCCACGCCAGGAAAAGCGCGGAACGAAACCGCCGCACCACCGATCTCCGCACGTCGTTCCAGCACCAGCACCGACCGTCCGGCCCGGGCCAGATAGGCAGCGGCGACGAGCCCGTTGTGCCCGCCGCCGACGATCACCGCGTCGTAGTCCACCGCCGCGAGCCTAATGCTTGACCCGGAGCGTGCTCCAGGTCTTAGCGTCGCCAACGACAAGATCCGGCGCAGAAGGAGCGACCATGACCGACGTCCCGACCCGGAATCTCGGCGGACTGACGGTTTCCGCACAGGGCTTGGGCTGCATGGGAATGAGCCACGGCTACGGCGCGACCGACGACGCGCAGTCGATCGAAACGCTGCACCACGCCCTCGACCTCGGCGTGACTTTCCTTGACACTTCTGACTTTTACGGCTCCGGGCACAACGAGGAACTCATCGGCCGCGCGATCGCCGGCCGCCGCGACGAGGCAGTGCTGGCCACCAAATTCGGCATCGCAAGCCGTCTCGGCGAACCGACCAAGGTCCGCGGCGATGCTGCCTACGTCCGCCAGGCATGCGAAGCCTCCCTGCAGCGGCTCGGCGTCGACCACATCGACCTGTACTACCTGCACCGCGTCGATCCGGACGTGCCGATCGAGGAAACCGTCGGTGCGATGGCGGAACTGGTGCGGGCCGGAAAGGTCCGGCACCTAGGGCTTTCCGAGGCGAGCGCGCAGACCGTCCGGCGCGCGCACGCGGTGCACCCGATCGCCGCGCTGGAGAGCGAATGGTCGCTGTGGACCCGCGACCTGGAAGCCGAAATCGCGCCCACCTGCCGAGAACTCGGCATCGGTCTCGTCCCGTTCTCCCCGCTCGGCCGCGGCTTCCTGACCGGCCGTTACCGCTCCACCGAAACGATGGCGGACAACGACGTGCGGCGCTACCAGCCGCGCTTCGCCGACGGCAACCTCGACCGGAACCTCGCGATCGTGGCGAAACTGGAGGAGCTGGCCACCGCGAAGGAGGTCACGACCGGACAGCTGGCGCTGGCGTGGGTGCAGGCGCGCGGCGAGGACGTCGTGCCGATCCCGGGCACGCGACGGAAGCAGTACCTGGAGGAAAACCTCGCGGCTCTGACCGTCGACCTGACCGCCGACGACCTCGCCGCGATCGAGGCCGTCGCCGCTCCGGAGAACTTCGCGGGCGAGCGCTACGACGCGGCGCACCTCGCGTTCGTCAACCGCTGACCTCGAGGCGACGCTGGACACCCGCTGTCCAGCGTCGCCTCGACTGGGCCGGGCGTGGCGGCTGTGCCGCGCGAAGTTGGCTGCGGATTGCCCGCGGAGATCGCCGACAGCACCGAGAACCTGACCCTCGACGAACTGCGCTCCGCCTACGCGGACCGGCTCGCCGCGGCCGATCTTCCCGGGCTCGTCGCCTCTGACGAGGTCTAGCGGACGCTGCCCGCCGCGACAGGCTTGGTGATGGATCCCTCGCCGAGGCGAGATCTGGCCGGGCTTCACTCGCTGACCATGCGCTCCACCACGTCGAACGCCTCCGTCAACCGCTCGCGGTGCGACTCCGCCAGTCCAGCCAGGTCCTCCCCCGCCAGCCGACGCCGGATCGTCGCCACCGCCACCGTCCGGTAAGCCGCCACCACCAACGCGGCGACCAACGCCGCGTCCCCGGAAAACCGCGCGTCCGCGGCGAGTTCCCCGGCCAGCTCGGACTCCATCTCGTACCCGAACGCGCGCAGCCGCGCGATCAGCGCGGGCGACTCCGCGACCGTCCGCATCAGCGGCTCGACGTCGCCGCCGACGCCGGACAGCACGTGCTGCTCCTCCGTCAACCGCAGCGCGAGCCGCCGAAGCGCCTCGACCACGCCGCCAGTCCGCGTCCGGACCGCCGACCGCACCAGTTCGATCGCCTCCGGCAAGCGGTCCAGCAGCAGGTCTTCCTTGCGCTCGAAGTGCGAGAACACCGTCACTTTGGACACCCCGGCCGCCGCGGCGACCTCGGCGATCGTGACCGCGTCGAACCCGCGCTCCAGGAATAGCCCGGTCGCGACCTCGGCGATCCGCGCCCGCGTCTTGGCCCCGCCTCGATCGCCGCGATTCGGCATGAGTTCACCCTTCCGTGCTACCTTTATCAGGTAAGCTTACCCAGTAAGCACACTTGGTAAGCCGTCGAGCAAGGGTAAAGGGGAGAACGTCATGGAGCGGACTGAGGTGATCGTCGCCGGGGCAGGGCCCACCGGGCTGTTCCTCGCCGGGGAGCTCGCGCTGCGCGGGGTGGGGGTGACCGTGCTGGACCGGTTGGAGGAGCCGGACCAGAACATCAAGGCCGGGTCGGTCAACGTGGCCAGCGCGGAGCTGCTCGACCGGCGCGGTCTGCTGCCCGCGGCGGAGGCGGCGCAGAGGCGGTTCCTCGCATCGGTCGGCACATTCGGCCCGACAGTCGAGGCCGCCAAGCGGGGAGGGCGCCGGTTCCTGGCCGCCGGACACTTCGCCGGGTTCCTGTTCGACAACGACCTGATCGATCAGAGCGACCCCGTGCTCGCCGCGCACCGGGCGGTGTCGAACGGGCTCGGCGTGCCGCAGCAGGAGGTCGAGCAGATGCTCGCCGAACACTGTGCTCAGCTCGGCGTCGACCTCCGGCGCGGGGTCGACGTGCACGGTGTTCAGACCGCCGACGAATCCGTGACGGTCGAAACGAGCGCGGGCGAGGTCACCGCGGGCTGGCTCGTCGCGGCCGACGGCGGGCGGAGCGTCATCCGGAAGCAGCTCGGCATCGAGTTCGACGGCACCGACCCGGAAATGACCGGCTACCAGGCCATCGCCGACTTCGAAGACGCGAGCGGCCTGCGTCCCGGCTGGACGTGGACCCCTCGCGGCGTCTACGCGTACGGCCCGGTCCCCGGCCGCATCTTCCTCAGCCGGTTCCGGCAGCCGCCGGAGGATCGCGACGTTCCGGTGTCGGTCGAAGAGCTGCAGGAAGCCGTCCGCGACGTCACCGGGGCGCCGGTCACCATCACCGGAATCCGCGGCCGGGCAACGCGGTTCACCGACAACGCGCGCCAGGCGCGGCACTACCGGCACGGCCGCGTGTTCCTGGCCGGCGACGCGGCGCACGTCCACTCCCCGCTCGGCGGACAGGGCCTCAACCTCGGGCTCGGCGACGCCGCGAACCTCGGCTGGAAACTCGCCGCGACCGTCCAGGGCTGGGCCCCGGCGGGACTGCTCGACACCTACGAAACCGAACGCCACCCGGTCGGCGCGGGGGTGCTCGACTGGACCCGCGCCCAGGTCGCGCTCCTGCGCGGAGACGAGCGCACCGAGCAGCTGCGCAAGATCGTCGGCGGCGAGCTGCTCCGGGTGCCCGCCGCGATGAACCGGATCGTCGCGCTGTCGTCCGGAATCCTGCAGCACTACGACGTGTCCGGCACTGCCGATGACGCTGCCGAACCGGTCGGCTCGATCGCCGGGGACGTCGAGCTGACGTCTGGAACCCGCCTCGCCGACCACGCGCACGACGGCCGGTTCGTACTCGTCGACCGCTCCCCCGACGGCCGATTCGCGGTGTCCGGCTTGGACGACCGGCTCGCGTACGTCGCCGATCCGGCCGGCGAACCGAGCCTCCTCGTCCGCCCGGACGGAGTGATCGTGTGGGCGAGTTCCGGGAGCGACGACCAGAAGCTCCTCGACGCCGCGCTCGCGCGCTGGGCGGGGGCGAAATAAATCAGTTGCGCGGTTTCGAGGCGGGCGGCACAGTGAGCGGCGTCCGGCGGGTTGCCGTCGGCTGCCGGAAGAAAGGGAGGTGCGTCGTGGAGATTGTCCGGGCGCTGTCCTGCCCTCTTCCGCCCGCCCGCCTCGGCTAGAGCACGCGCTCGCCCGGTGGGCACCCTGATCTAGGAGAACCCACCAGTGCGCGAGCACGATTTCGACGAATTTTCCGACGCCTCCGACTACACCGACCGCCGGATGCGCCGTCGCCCCAGCCACGACGACGGACCTGCCCCGGCCCGCCGGGGACGGCTCACCGAAGCGGAGCGAGTCCGGCTCTCCCAGCTTCGCGAAGACGCCTACACCGAAACCGAACTGCCCGACGGCGCCGACCGGTGGACCAACTGGGACGACGCCGACCAAGGCCCGCATCCGCGGCCGGACTGGGTGGTCACCGAACTCGCCGCGGTCGACACCGACCTCGGCGTGCTCAAGACCGGCAAGGAAGCGGATGTCCATCTGCTGCGCCGCAATCTTCCCGGCGAGGACGGCGTTTTGCTGGCGGCCAAGCGATACCGCTCAGACGAGCACAAGCTGTTCCACCGCGACGCGGGCTATCTCGAGGGGAGGCGGATGCGCCGGTCCCGCGAGATGCGCGCGATGGCCGGGCGAACCTCGTTCGGCCGCAACCTGATCGCCGAACAGTGGGCGGTGGCGGAGTTCGCCGTCCTCAGTCGCTTGTGGACGATCGGCGCGCCGGTGCCGTATCCGGTGCAGCGGCACGGCACCGAGATCCTGCTGGAGTTCCTCGGCGAATCCGACGGCACCGCCGCGCCGCGGCTGGCGCAGCTGCGGCCCGAACCGGATGAGCTGGCCGACCTGTGGGAGCAAGCCGTGTCCGCGCTGGAACTCCTGGCGGGACAAGGGCTCGCGCACGGCGACCTGTCCGCGTACAACCTCCTGGTGCACGAAGGTCACCTGATGGTGATCGACCTTCCCCAGGCGGTCGACGTGATCGCGAACCCGCGCGGCCGGGAATTCCTCGCCCGCGACGTCGCGAACCTCGCCGGCTGGTTCCACGGCCGGGGACTGTCCGAACGGGTCACCGACACCGATGACCTGGTGCGGGAACTGGAAAACGCGGCCGGGCTCGGCTGAGCGGGCGGGCGGGGCCGCGAGTGTGCGGCAGCGCACACCTGCGACCCCGCCCACAACCGCGCACCTGGGTGCGGGGCAACCGCTCTCTCTCAGGTAGAGTGTGTCAAGACCGCAACGGCGGCGTGGATGAGTTGGTGTCCGTCGCCTCCACAGTCCGCAGAAGGACTCGCGGCCATCCGAAGCAATTTCCGTCGGTGTGCCACGCCATGGCTCGGCGCACCGGGTCCGTCCCTGTGAACGCCCATCGCCACACCATCTTGCCCTGCCTGCGCGCGGGCAGCCCGGGCCTCCCTTGCGACGTGCCACGTCCGAGAGGCATTTGTGACAGTCACGTACGAACCCGGCCAGTCTTCCCGCTCCCGCGGGGACCGCCCCGAGCGCAAGCCGCGGCACCGGCCGGCCGGTGGAGACGTTCTCCACAACGACACGGTGGAAACCCCCGCCGTGAAGACCTTCGCCCAGCTGGGCCTGCCCGAGCCGCTGCTGCGGGCGCTCGCCGAGGCGGGCATCGACTCGCCGTTCCCGATCCAGTCCGCGACCATCCCGGACGCGCTGGCCGGCCGCGACGTGCTGGGCCGCGCCCAGACCGGCTCCGGCAAGACGCTGGCCTTCGGCCTGGCCATCCTGGCCCGGCTCGACGGCGGCAAGGCCCGCCCGAAGCGCCCCCGCGCGCTCGTGCTGGTGCCGACCCGCGAGCTGGCCATGCAGGTGGCCGACTCGCTGACCCCGCTGGCCAAGTCGCTCGGCCTGTGGTGCCGCACCGCGGTCGGCGGCATGTCCTTCGGCCGCCAGGCCGAATCGCTCGCCCGCGGCGTCGACCTGCTGATCGCCACCCCGGGCCGGCTGTCGGACCACGTCCGCCAGGGCACCGCCTCGCTCGGCGACTGCAACTTCATCGCGCTCGACGAGGCCGACCAGATGGCCGACATGGGCTTCATGCCGCAGGTCCGCGAGATCATGGACCTGACCCCTCCCGGCGGGCAGCGGCTGCTGTTCTCCGCGACACTCGACGGCGACGTCGACAAGCTGGTCCGGCAGTACCTCGCCGACCCGGTCACGCACTCGGTCGCGCCGTCGACCGCGAGCGTCACCACGATGGACCACCACCTGTTCCAGGTGTCGCACTCCGACAAGCAGGACATCATCACCCGGATCGGCGCCCGCGAGGGCCGCACGATCATGTTCGTGCGCACCAAGCACCACGTGGACCGGCTCACCGAGCGGCTGCGCGAGAGCGGCGTGCACGCGGTCGCCCTGCACGGCGGCAAGACCCAGGGCCAGCGCAACCGCGTCCTCGCCGACTTCAAGGAAGGCCACGCGGCGGTCCTGGTGGCCACCGACGTCGCCGCGCGCGGCATCCACGTGGACGACATCTCGCTGGTGCTGCACGTCGACCCGGCCGCGGACCACAAGGACTACCTGCACCGCGCTGGCCGCACCGCCCGGGCGGGCGCGTCCGGCATCGTCGTCACCCTGGTGACGCACGACCAGCGGCGCACCGTCCGCCGGATGACCGACCGGGCCGGCGTGCGCGCCGAGACCACGATGATCCGCACCCACGACGAGGACCTGTCGCGCATCACCGGCGCCCGCGAGCCGAGCGGCGAGCCGGTGGTGGAGCGCCGCCGGGAGTCCCCGCGCCGCTCCGGCGGCCGCGGCTTCGGCGGCGGCGACCGCGGCGGCTTCCGCGGCTCGCGTGAAGGCGGCGGCTACCGCGGTTCCCGCGAAGGCGGCCGCGGCGGCTACGGCTCCCGCGACGACCGCGGCGGTTACGGCTCGCGTGACGACCGCGGTTCCCGCGAAGGCGGCTACAACCGTGGCTCGTACGAGGGTCGCGGCTCGCGCGATGGCGGCTACGCCCGCGAGGGTGGTCGCGAAGGCGGCTACTCGCGCGAAGGCGGTCGCGAGGGCGGCTACGCACGTGAAGGCGGCGGCTACCGTGAAAACCGCAGCGGCGGTGGCGGTTACAGCCGCAGCCGTCAGCAGTCGCGCTCCGGCGGCAGCTTCGGCCGCCCGAGCCGCGGCCCGCGTCGCGGACACGACGCCTGATTGACGCTTGAACACTGAGAACGGCCCCGCTTCGGCGGGGCCGTTCTTCATTTCCGGGCAGGTTTCGGGCACAGGTCCGGTTCGCGCACCGCAACGGCCCGGCGCAGGCTCGCTGCCAGCCCGCGCCAGTCACCGCGCCCCGGAAGTCGCGCCCGGCGCAGCGGCCGTTGCCGCACCGGGCCTCGCCCACCGCAGCGATCGTCGCCGAACAGCACCATGCCCAGTGCGACAGGCGCTGCCCAACAGCAGCACGCCCGCCCCGCGGCCGTCGCCGCACAACGTCCCATCAAGCGAACACTTGTCGCCGAACAACGCCACGCCCAGCGCAACAAGCGCTGGCGAGCAACGCCACGCCGCCGCGACAGTCGCCGCCGAACAACATCTCGCCCAGCGCAGCAGTCGCTGCCTCGCCCGCCGCAGCGGTCCCTACCGAGCACGATCCCGCTCAGCGCAGCAACCACCACCAAACAACGCCCCGCCTGGCCGACCACGCTCCGCCAGCCAGCTATACGCCACAGCCGCAGCGGTCCCTATCGAGCACGATCTCGCTCAGCGCAGCGACCGTCGCCGAACAACGCCCCGCCCAGCCGACCACACCCCGCCAGCCAGCCACGCCCGGAACCGCCGCACCAGGCTGGTTTCCGTTGCCCCGCCCCGCTTCCCGGTGTTGCCGAGGCGGGGGCGGCAAACGCGCCACCCGGCCGGATGCGACACTGCCTGGGTGACTGACACTCCGCCGCTGCCGCCTGAGAACGTCTTCGACTGGATTGAAACCGAAGGCCAGCGGCGCGCGGAAGCCGGTCTCTCCCGGCGGATGAATCCGCGTCCGGCGCAGCACACCGCGCTCGACCTCGCTGGCGACGACTACCTCGGTCTCGCCCGGGACAAGCGCGTCGCCGGGGCAGCCGCCGCGGCCGCGTTGCGGTGGGGTGCCGGGGCGACCGGATCGCGCCTGGGCACCGGGTCCACCGAGCTTCACGCGGAGCTCGAGCACGAGCTGGCCCGGTTCTGCGGAGCCCAAGCGGCGCTGGTGTTCTCCTCCGGATTCACCGCGAACCTCGGCGCGGTGACGGCCCTGTCCGGGTCCGAGTCGGCGATCGTCACCGACAAGTACGTCCACGCGTCGCTGGTCGAAGGCTGCCGTCTGTCCCGCGCGGACATCGCGGCCGTCGAGCACTCGACTCCGTCGGCGATCAAGCACGCGCTGGCCACGCGCCGCAAACCGCGCGCGATTGTGGTCACCGATTCGGTGTTCTCCGCCGACGGTGAACTCGCGCCGCTGGGCGAACTCGCCGAAATCTGCCGTATGCACAGTGCCGCGCTGGTGGTCAACGACGCGCACGGCTTCGGCGTCCTCGGCGAAGGCGGCCGGGGCGCGGTGCACGCGGCGGGACTGTCGTCCGCGCCGGACGTCGTCACCACTCTCACGCTCTCCAACGCCCTTGGCGCGCAAGGCGGTGCCGTCGTCGGTCCGCGCCGGGTGATCCGGCATCTCGTGGACACCGCGCGCAGCTTCATCTTCGACACTGCCCTCGCCCCGGCCAGCGCCGCCGCCGCGGTGACCGCATTGCAGGTGCTCAAGTCCGAACCGGATCTGCCGGCGAAGGTCATCGAGAACGCCGGAAACCTGGCGATGGGGCTGAAGAACGCTGGTGTGCCGGTCGAACTGCCGGAAGCCGGAGTCGTCGCCCTCCAGACGCCGTCTCCGCAAGCGGCCACAGCGTGGGCAGAAGCCTGTGCGGAGCAAGGAATCCAGGTCGGGTGCTTCCGTCCGCCCGCTGTGCCGGACGGCGTTTCCCGGTTGCGTCTCACCGCCCGCGCGGACCTGTCCGAGGCGGACGTCGACCGCGCGGTGAAGGTCATCTCGGCGACCGCGCCTCGCGGCTGACCACAGCGGCGCATGGTGATGTGCGGGAACTTCCCGTCCTCGGCGACGAACCCGAACCGCGCATAAAGCCGCTGCGCGTCCAGCACGCGCTCCTCGGCGGCACAGCCGGGTCAGACTGCCCCGCCAAAACACGGCCGCGCGCCGTCACCGCCCAGCCAATCCGCGGCCAGGCTCGGCAACCGCAAGCAGTCCGCGGAAGGCGATCGCCCCGCCCCGCGGCTAACCCGGGCGACGCATGGTGATGTGCGGAATCCCGTCCTCGAGGTATTCCGCACCCTCAGCCACAAACCCGAACCGCGCGTAAAGCCCCTGCGCATAAGTCTGCGCGTCCAGCACGAACTCCCCCACCGCACCGTCCAACGCCGCCGCCATCAACTGCGCCGCCAGCCCCTGGCCGCGCGCCGATTTCGCCGTCACCACGCGGCCGATCCGCCCACCGCCGGGCTCGGCCAGCACCCGCAGGTACGCCAGGATCTCCGTGTCGGAAGCCAGCCACAGGTGCTGAGTCTCCGGAAGCAGATCGCGCCCGTCGATGTCGGCGTACACGCAGTCTTGTTCCACCACGAACACCTCCGACCGCAGCCGGAGAATCTCGTAGAGGTCGGCAGCGGCGAGGTCGGGCCCGGCGGCGCGGTGCAGAGTCGTCACACCACCCTGCTTAACACAGCTCAGCCGAAAAGCCGTGCTTGGGATTGCGCCGCGATGTCGTCCGAGAACTGCGAAACCCGCGTGTAGACCCCAGGCTTGCCCGGCTTTCCGCAGCCGTCGCCGAAGGACACGATGCCGACCAGGGTGTCGCCTTCGACGAGCGGGCCGCCGGAGTCTCCCTGGCACGCGTCCTGGCCGCCCTGCGGATACCCGGCGCACACCATGCTCGCGGGGTCGTACGTGTCGTAGGCCGTCTTGCAGGTGGAGTCGCTGACCAGCGGCACCTGGGCGCTGCGCAGCACGTCCGACCGATCCCCGCCTTCGGAAAGCCGTCCCCAGCCGAGCACGGTCGCCTGGGTGCCTTCCGCGTACAGCGACTGGTCGCTCTTGCCCGCGAGCTTCGCGGCGCGGTAGGGCAGCCGTCCGCGCACAGTCAGGACCGCGATGTCGTCGCCCTTGGTCGGGTCGCTGTAGTCCGGGTTCACCCAGACCCGCGAGACGCCGAGTTCCACGCCGTCGTCGCCGCGCTTGTCCTGGCGGCCCGCGACCACGTGGACCGACGACTTCGGCAGGGCTTTCGCACAGTGCGCGGCGGTCGCGACCGCGGACGGGCTCACGATCACCGCGCCGCAGAACTGCGAACCGCTCTGGTCGGTGAGGTACACCGCGTACGGATGGTCGGCCAGCGAGGCTTCGCTGCCGCCGACGATCCGCGGCTGCGCGTGCGAGCCGGGATCGGAAGGCGTCGACGCCCAGGCCGAGCCGACCGGGACCGCGATCGCGGCGGCGAGCAGCGTCCCCGCCGCGAGCAGGACCGGACGACGGAACTTCGCGGGCATGGGCTTTCCCTTCATCGGCACTACGACAGCACAGCCTGGACGCGCTCAGGAATCAAGTGACTCCGGCGCGTGCACACACGGCCGCGATTACCCTAAACGGGCCAAGCCCAAAACGGTGTCACTGGAACGGGTGGACTCTCTATACACCGGGCGCATTCGCTTAGGTGGAGTCATGCGACGGATAACAGCCGCGACGGCCGGCGCGCTGGCGGTCTTCTTGCTGGCCGGATGTGCCACGAGCACCCCGGCGGCACCCCCGCCGGGCCCGCTGAGCGCGCCGTCGGCGCCGCCCAGCCCGACACTTCCGGCAACTCGGACAGCGACGAGCGCGCCCGCCGTCACCTGGCAGGTGGGTGCTCGTCCGCTGCCGCTGCGTCCGGACGGCTTCGGCGAGATCCAGCCAACTCCACCTGAACTGGTGAACCGCTCGCTGCCGACCCGGGACTTCCTTCCGCCGCCGACGAGCACCGCCTACACCGCGAAGATCGTCGACGTCCCCGACACCGTGCTCAAGCGCAGCACCTGGCAGGCCGCGTGCCCGGTGTCGTCGGCCGACCTCCGCTACGTCACGCTTTCTTTCTGGGGCTTCGACCATCACGCGCACACCGGCGAGCTGCTGGTGAACAAGGACGGCGCATCGGCGGTGGTGAAAGCGTTCAGCGAGCTGTACGCGCAGCAATTCCCCATCGAGGAAATGCGCATCACCTCCCCCGCCGAGCTCGACGCACCGCCGACCGGCGACGGCAATGACACCAGCGCGTTCGTCTGCCGTCCGATGCGCGGGCAGAAGAACTGGTCCGCGCACGCGTACGGGCTCGCGGTGGACGTCAATCCGTTCTGCAACCCGTACACCAAAGACGACCTCGTGGTCCCGGAGCTGGCGTCCGCCTACGTCGACCGCGCGAACGTGCGGCCGGGGATGGTCACCGCCGACGGGCCGATCGTGCGCGCGTTCGCCGCAGTGGGCTGGCAGTGGGGCGGGGCGTGGAAGTCGCCGGTCGACCGGATGCATTTCACAGCCAACGGCGAATGATCCGGGAACACCCGGGCGGGGCGCCGGGGTTGACTAGGCTGGCAGCAGACCGCTTTCGGGAAGGACCGCCGTGCCGCACTACGACCTGGTGATCATCGGGACCGGATCGGGAAACTCGATCCTCGGGCCGGAGTTCGCCGACCTCCGGACGGCCATCGTCGAGAAGGGCGTGTTCGGCGGGACCTGCCTGAACGTCGGCTGCATCCCGACGAAGATGTTCGTCTACGCCGCCGACGTCGCCGCGACGCCCGCGGGCAGTTCGCGCTTCGGCGTGGACGAGGAGCTCACCGCGGTGCGCTGGCCGGACATCCGGGACCGGATCTTCGGCCGGATCGACCCGATCGCCGAGGGCGGCGCGGAGTACCGCGAGAACCACGAGGACAACCGCAACGTCGACGTCTACCGCGGCGAGGGCCGGTTCACCGGCATGAAGGAACTGCGCGTCAGCTTCCCCGGCGGCCGTCCGGACGAGGTCGTCACCGCCGACCGGTTCGTGCTCGCCGCGGGCGGGCGGCCGGTGATCCCGGACGTGCCGGGGCTGGCCGAAACCGGCTACTACACCTCCGACACGATCATGCGGCTCGACGCACTGCCGGAGCGGATCGTCATCCTCGGCGGCGGCTACATCGCGGCGGAATTCGCGCACGTCTTCGCGTCGTTCGGCGTCGCGGTCACCATGGTGAACCGCTCCGGTGCCCTGCTGCGCCAAGAGGACGCGGACGTCAGCGCCCGGTTCACCGAATTGGCTTCGCAGCGGTTCGACGTCCGGCTTGAGCGCAAGACGGTTCGCGCGCGCCGCACGGACAACGGCGTAGCCCTGGATCTCGAAGGCCCGCAGGGCGCCGAGACCGTCGAGGCCGACCTGATCCTGGTCGCCACCGGCCGCAAGCCGAACTCGGACCTGCTCGACGTGGGCGCCACCGGCGTCGCCACCACCGAGCGCGGGCACGTCGTGGTGGACGACTACCAGCAGACGTCCGTCGAAGGCGTCTACGCGCTCGGGGACATCTCGTCGCCGCTGGAGCTGAAGCACGTCGCGAACCACGAAGCCCGTGTGGTGCACCACAACCTGGCGCACCCGGACGACCGCATCAAGGCCGACCACCGCTTCGTGCCGCACGCGGTGTTCACCTCGCCGCAG
This sequence comes from Amycolatopsis sp. NPDC004079, assembly GCF_040610415.1. Classification (NCBI taxonomy): domain Bacteria; kingdom Bacillati; phylum Actinomycetota; class Actinomycetes; order Pseudonocardiales; family Pseudonocardiaceae; genus Amycolatopsis; species Amycolatopsis sp. NPDC004079. Next base: position 25,062 of record NZ_JBEXMH010000090.1, read on the forward strand.
GTGGCGTCGGTCGGGCTGACCGAGGCGCAGGCGGCCGAGCGCGGAGTGTCCTTTGTGGTCTCGAAGCAGGACTACGCGGGCATCGCCTACGGCTGGGCGATGGAGGACACCACCAGTTTCGCGAAGCTGCTCGCCGACCCGGCGACCGGACAGCTGCTGGGCGCGCACATCATCGGACCGCAGGCGTCGACGGTGATCCAGCCGCTGATCCAGGCGATGAGCTTCGGCCTGGACGCGCGGTCGATGGCGCGCGGGCAGTACTGGATCCACCCGGCGATGCCGGAACTGGTGGAGAACGCGCTGCTGAACCTGCCGCTCGACTGACCCCGGGGATACCCAGAGTTGATCTAGCGGGAGCCGATTCCCGAATCGGGTAACAAGGATGTCGCGTTGTTAGTGTTCTCGCGGAGGTGCGGGGACTGACATGACCGACATGATCGCCGGGGGAATCGTTGTGGCCGCGAAAGATTTGGCCGCTCGCTGGAGCGAGGTCACGGATCTCGAGCTGATGTTCGCCGCGCGGCGGGCGGAGCTCGGGACGACGGCCGCGACGCTGACGTTGCTGGAGGAGCTGCGGGCGATGCCGTCCGAACGGGCCGCCGAATGCCTCGCGGTCGCGGTGGCCGCGCTCGACGACGTCCGGCGCACGGGCCAGCTTCCCGGGCCGGTGCTGGAAGACGCGGCGCTGGCGAGCTAGGCGGCCATCCGGCGGGAGTGTCCACAGTGGGCAGACGCCGTCGAGGCCGAGGACCACACGAAACGGGCGGCCGGTGGATTACCGGCCGCCCGTTCTTCCGTTGGCTCAGACGAAGCGACGCCGCCCGGCGAGGGCACCGAAGATCATCTGCGTCACCATCACCACGAGCAGCACGATCAACGACACCGTCCAGCTGCCCGTCGCGTCGTGCAGCAAGCCGAACACGAACGGGCCGACCGCGGCGAGCAGGTATCCGAAGCCCTGCGCCATCCCCGACAACCGCGCGGTCTCGGCGCCGCTGCGGGCTCGCAGGGCGATCACCGTCAGCGCCAGGGAGAACACGCTCATCCCGATGCCGAGCAGGACGCTCCACAGCAGCGGCGAGAACCCTGGCGCGAGGACCAAGCCGAGCATCCCGGCGGCGCCGAAGACGCCCATTCCGACGATCCACGGGCTCTGGCTCTTCTGCCGCGCCGCGATCGGCGGGATCACCAGGCTGATCGGCACCGCGATCACCGAGATCAGGCCGAGCAGCAGACCGGCGTCGGCCTTGCTGACGCCCGCGTCGATGAAGACCTGCGGCAGCCAGCCCATCACGACGTAGGCGATGAACGACTGCAGGCCGAAGAAGATCGTGACGATCCACGCGAGCGGGCTGCGCATCAGCGACCGGGCGCGAGCGGCGCCGGCGGCCGGACGCGGCGGGCGGCCCGCGCCGCGCGAAGCGATCAGCCAGGCCGCCAAAGCGATCGCCGACAGCACGCCCCACGCGCCGAGCGCGGCACGCCAGCCGCCGAGGGCCGATTCGAGCGGCGGGCTCAGTGCGGAACCCGCCGCGCCGCCGCCCTGCAGGGCCGCGGTGTAGACGCCGGTCATGAGCCCGACTCGAGCCGGGAACGAATCCTTGATGACTACCGGGATCAGTACGTTGACCAGCGCGATTCCCGCGGTGGCGATGAGCGTTCCGCCGAGCACGACGTACGGTCCGTCGAGCACCCGCACCACCAGGCCCGCGGTCAGCACCGCCAGCGCGAGGCCGATCGCCGGGCCGATGCCCAGGCGGCGCGACAGCACGGGCGCGGCCAGGCCGGCCCCGGCGAAGCACAGGCCGGGCAGGGTCGTGAGGATGCTCGCCCACACCGCGGACGCGCCGAGGCTTCCGCGCATTTCCGCGAGCAGCGGGCCGACGCTCGTGATCGCCGGCCGCAGGTTCATCGCCGTCAGCACCACCGCGACCGCCAGCAGCACGCCGCCGGCCACCACGCCCGGCCGGCGGCCGGCGGGCACCTCTTCCTCGAGGCTGCCTTCCAGTTCGAGCTCGAGCCGGTCGGAATAGGTGGCGGTGGACACGGCAGCGGAGTCTCGGGAATCGGCGGACATGTGCGCTACTATCGCATACGTAGGATGATTGGATGAAGGGATCAGGCTGTGCCGTTGGCCACCACCCGCCGCGCCGGACTCGTCGACCAGGTCATCGACCAGCTGCGCGAGGCGGTCACCGCAGGAGAATGGCCGATCGGGCACCGGATCCCGACCGAGCCGGAGCTGTCCGCGCAGCTGGGCGTCGGGCGCAACACGGTCCGTGAGGCCGTGCGCGCGCTGGCGCACACCGGGATCTTGGAGGTCCGCCAGGGCGACGGCACCTACGTGCGCGCGACGAGCGAGGTGTCCGGCGCGATCCGCCGGCTGTGCGGCACGGAACTGCGCGAGGTGCTGCACGTGCGCCGGTTGCTGGAGGTCGAGGGTGCTCGGCTGGCCGCGACCGCGCGCACCGAGGAAGACGTGGCCGAGCTGCGCGTCCTGCTCAACCGCCGCGACACCGACTGGGACGAGGGCCGCCTCGACGACTTCGCCCGCAGCGACGCGGAATTCCACCAGGTCGTCGTCCGGTGCGGGCACAACGGGCTGCTGCTGGAGCTGTACCGCGGCCTGATGGAGGCGATCACGGCGAGCGTGGCGTCCACTTCGGACAATCCGGAGCACGCGGAGATGATCCGGCACCGGGAACTGGTGGACGCGATCGAAGCGCGCGACGCCGCGCGGGCGGCGAGCGAGGCGGCGGGGTTCCTGGACGAGCTGATCGCCCGGGCAGAGGACCTGTAGCTGTCCGTGAAGGGCTCCTTGAGGGAATCAGATTCCCTCAAGGAGCCCTTCACGGACAGACGTTGCTCAGTAAGTCGGCAGGCTCGGGTC
>NZ_JBEXMH010000091.1:0-27831 GCF_040610415.1 Amycolatopsis sp. NPDC004079
GCCGGTTCTAACCGGCTTAGCCACGCACGAGTCGCTACACCGTGGGCAGCCGCACCGTCACCGCCAGTCCGCCTCCCACCACCGGCTCCGCGGCCACCGTCCCGCCGTGTGCCTGCACCGCCGCGCGCACGATCGACAGCCCCAGACCCGCCCCCGAACGCGCCGTCCGGGCCACCCCGGCGCGGCGGAACGGCTGGAACAGCTCCGGCACCGCCGCCGGGTCCAGCAGGCCGCCCGACGAGCGCACCCGCAGGACCGACCACTGCGCGCCCGGTTCCGTCGTCACCTCGATCCAGCCGCCGTCGACGTTGTGCCGCACCGCGTTCTCGACCAGGTTTCCCGCGATCCGTTCCAGCAGAGCCGAATCCCCGATCGCCGGGGACGGCTGCATCACGAAATCCGCGCGCAGGCCCCGTTGTTCGGCTTCGCCGCGCACCGCCGACCAGGCGCGCTCCACAAGCACCGTCAGGTCCACCAGCTCCCGCGTCACGAGACCGGCTCCGTCGGTGCGCGCCAGCAGCAGCAACGAATTCACCAGCTGTCCCGCCCGGTTCGTCGCGTCCAGGACCACCCCGGCCATCCGGCGGAACTCGGCCTCGTCGGCGTGTTCGTCGGACAGCGTGACGTCCAGTTCCGTGCGGATCACCGACAGCGGGGTGCGCAGTTCATGGCTCGCGTTGGCGACGAAATGGCGCTGCGAGTCGAACGCGTCCTGCAAGCGGTCGAGCATGGCGTCGAAAGTCCGCGCCAACTCGGCGAGCTCGTCGCGCGAGCGGATCTCGCCGATGCGCTCCCCCATCGACTCGATCGACAGCCGTTGCGCGGTCCCGGTGATCTCGCGCAGCGGACGCAGCACTCGGGAGGTGAACGTCCAGGCCAGGATCGCCGCCGCGGCCACCACGAAGCAGAACGCCAGCGAGCCGAAGATCAGCACCCGGGTGACGGCGTGCGTGCGCAGATGCTGCGCGAGCGTGGACGCGTCGACGTCGATGCCGTCGACCCGGACGATGGTGCCCGGCGGCATGTGCGGCACGGCGTCGACCGCGTCGCCGACGAGCGTCCACGCCAGCCACAGCAGCAACAGTCCCGCCGCGGCGACCAGGACGGTCGCCAGGACGGTGACGCGCACCCGCAGGCTGCGGGCGCCGGGAAGCTTCACTCGGAACCGGCGACCGACACCCGGTAGCCCGAGCCGACCACGGTCTCGATGATGCCCGGTTCGCCGAGCTTCTTGCGCAAGGTCATCACGGTGACCCGGACGGTCGTGGTGAACGGGTCGGCGTTCTCGTCCCAGACCCGCTCCAGCAGTTCCTCGCTGCTGACCACGGATCCGGCCGCGGACAGCAGCACCTCGAGCACGCCGAACTCCTTGCGGGTCAGCTCGACCGGCCCGCTCGCGCGCCGGACAGTGCGCTTGGCCGGGTCCAGCTCGACGTCGCCCGCGGTGAGCAACGGCGGCGCGGCCGGCGTCGCGCGGCGGCCCAGCGCCCGTACGCGCGCGACCAGCTCCGGGAAGGCGAACGGCTTGGCGAGATAGTCGTCCGCGCCCAGCGACAGCCCGTCCACCCGGTCGGACACCGAACTGCTCGCGGTCAGCATCAGCACCCGCGTCAGCTCGCCGGACGTCACGATCTCGCGGCACAGGTCGTCGCCGGACATCCCGGGCAGGTCGCGGTCGAGCAACACCACGTCATACCGCGTGACGGACGACTTCTCGTGCCCGTCGTCGCCCGTGAGCGCGATGTCGACGGCCATGCCCTCCCGCCGCAGCCCGCGGGCGATCGCGTCGGCCAACGGCTCTTCGTCTTCGACTACCAGAACTCGCACCAGACCACAATCCCATAGTTTCCTGAGAGCACCTGAGAGACCTGAATGGACACTCGCGTTCACCCCCACCGCAACGCGAACCACAGTCGCATCCGCGTTTCCGGATCGGCCAGTTCCACCCCCAGCGCCCGTTCCACCTGCCCGATCCGGTGCCGCACGCTGTTGCGGTGCACGCCGAGTTCGGTGGCGGTTCGGTCCCAGCTGCCGTGGTGCGCCAGCCAGGTCCGCAGGGTCGGCACCAGCTCGCGGCCGTGCGCGCGGTCCAGTTCGCGCAGCGGAGTCAGCAGACGCTCGGCGAACGCACCGGCAGCGGCGGGTGGGATCAGGCTGTCGAAGCCGAGCGGGTCGGCGCTGGCGGCCAGCGGGCGGGCCAGTGCGCGGGCGCGGGCCAGCAGGAGTTCGGTTTCCGCGACGGCAGCCGGTAGTTCCGCGGCGGGATGCGGCGGGCTCGCTACCGCCAGCCAGCCGTGTTCGAGGAGGCCGTCCAGGTCGCCGAGCTCACTCGCGATGGCGTAGAACCGCGGCCCGGACACGACCTGGACCAGCGGGGTGTCGAGGCGGGCGCGCAGCCAGTCCGGGCGGCGGGCCAGCGCGTCCGGGCCCCGTCGGTGGGCGACTCCGGCGACGAGCCGAGCCTGGTCGCTTCCGACGACTCCGGCCAGCGCGTCCGAGCCGGGGCCGCCGAGCAGCAACGCGGTGGCCGCGGCTCCGAGTTCCGCGCTGTCCGATCCGGCGCGGCCGACGAGTCCCAGCAGCGCCGCGCCGACGGCCAGGATCGCCCGGTCTCCGCTGTCGAACCGCTGTGCCCGGCCGACCACGACCAGGTGCGCGGCGGTCGCCTGCGGGTACACCGGTTGCGCGACGACGTGCGTGCCGTCCGGCAATTCGGTGGAGGCGATGCGGATTCCGGAGCGGGAGCGCAGGGTCGCGAGCAGTTCCGTTACCGCCGACGGCAAGGGCTGCGGTGCGTCGTAGCCCGCGGCAAGTACGTCTCCGGCACCGACCATCGCAACCCACCCGCGCAACCGGCCAGCGAGCGCGGCGACCAACTCCCCCAGGCCGCCGCCCGCGGCTCGCGTCAAGGCTTCGCGGCCTTCTGCCAGCCGTCGTTCTTCGTGCCGTCCAGCTTCGGCGAGCGCGACTGCGACGGCGCGGTTGATGGCCAGAAACGGCGTCGCGGGCGGAACGACCAGCAGTGGCAGGCCGTGCTCCGCACAGGCGTCGCGCAGCGCAGGCGGCAGAGTCTCCGAGACTGTCGGGGTGAGGCCGAAACCGAGCGCGGTGACGCCCGCGTCGCGCAGGCCCTGGACGTAACGGTCCGCGTCCTCCGGCAGGTTCACGCCCGCGGTCAGCACGAGTTCGGCGCCCACCAGGTACGGCGCGGGGTCGGCCAGTTCGCTCACGTGCGCCCACCGCACCGGCCGGTCCAGCGCGCCCGGGCGCAGCGTTTCGGGCACGACGTCGAGCGCCAGCTCCGGGTTGCCCGCGACGGTGCGTAGTGGAACTGTCACCTCTGCGGGCAACAGCACGTCGTGGTGGGTCATTTCGGCCAATCTTCCGCGAAGTCCTGGATACATCGTCCCATGCCGCCGCGGGGTCGCCCGACCCTACGGTGTCCCGCAAGAACCCCACCCCGTTTCAAGGAGGACCCGTGGGCGGCGACTATGCGGTGATCGCGCTGTACATCGCGGGCATGATCGGGGTCGGCTGGATCGGCCTCCGGCTGGCCAAGACCAAATCCGACTACCTGGTCGCCGGACGGCGGCTCGGCTGGTTCATGTACTCCGGCACGATGTCGGCCGTCGTGCTCGGCGGCGCGTCGACCGTCGGCGGCGTGAAGCTCGGCTACACCTACGGCATCTCCGGCGCGTGGCTGGTGATCACGATCGGCGTCGGGATCCTGGTGCTGCACGCGGTTTTCGCGCGGCGGCTGGTGAAACTGCGCGTCTACACCGTCGGCGAGATGCTCGACCTGCGCTACGGCGGCCGCGCGAGCGCGGTGTCCGGCGTGGTGATGTGGGGCTACACGCTGATGCTCACGGTCACCTCGACGCTGGCGTTCGCGTCGATCTTCAAGGTGCTGTTCTCGATCCCGAGCTGGGCCGGGATCGCGATCGGCGGGTCGATCGTGGTGCTGTACTCGGTGCTGGGCGGCATGTGGTCGATCACGCTGACCGACATCGCGCAGTTCGTGATCAAGACGATCGGCATCCTGTTCGTGCTGCTGCCGATCGCACTCGCCTCGGCGGGCGGCTTCAGCGGGATGGCCGAGAAGCTGGACGCGTCGTACTTCGAGTTCACCTCGATCGGCGGCGAGACGATCCTGACCTACTTCCTGATCTACACCTTCGGGCTGCTGATCGGGCAGGACATCTGGCAGCGCGTATTCACCGCGCGCACCCCGCGCATCGCGACGGGCGGCGGTGTCATCTCCGGCGTCTACTGCCTCGTCTACGGCATCGCGGGCGCGCTGATCGGTACGGCGGCGAAGGTGCTGTACCCAGACCTCGGCAGCGCGCAGGACGCCTTCGCCACCATCGCCGAACGGCTGCTGCCCACCGGCGTACGCGGTCTCGTGCTCGCTGCGGCGCTCTCGGCGCTGATGTCGACTTCTAGCGGCGCGCTGATCGCGTGCGCCACTACGACGACTTCGGACCTGTTCCGCAAGATCGGCCTTAAGAGCGGCGAGGTCTTGCGTAACCGAGTGACGACACTTGTGCTGGGCATCGTGGCCATCGGTATCGCAATGCTCGTGGACGACGTCGTCAACGCGCTCACCATCGCGTACGACATCCTCGTCGGCGGCCTGCTCGTCACGATCATCGGCGCGCTGTTCTGGAAGCGCGGTACTCGCGAAGGCGCGTACGCGTCGATGGTGGCCGGGACGGTGTCCGTCATCGCCTTCATGATCATCGATGGGGTCGCGGCCAACAGTCCGATCTATTGGGGTCTCGGCGTCAGCCTTGTCGTGTACATCGGCGTCAGCCTCGCGACACCGCGTACGCCGGACAGCATTCTTTCCGTGTGGACAGAACGTCTTCATGGTTCCGAAGACCACACTGCCGCTGAAGATCTCAGCGCATCCGAAACCCGACAGGAGTTGACCCAGTGAGTGAACAGCGTCCGGTCGGCCCGCTCGACTCGTCGCAGATCCCGCGCTTCGCCGGCTTCGCGACCTTCGCGCGGCTGCCGCGGATCGACGAAGTGCCGAGCGCTGACGTAGCCGTGGTCGGCGTGCCGTTCGACTCTGGCGTGTCCTACCGCCCCGGCGCGCGGTTCGGTCCTTCGGCGCTCCGCGAGGCGAGCCGGTTGCTGCGGCCGTACCACCCGGGCCTGGACGTTTCGCCGTTCGCCGAGAAGCAGGTCGTCGACGCTGGCGACATCGCGGTCAACCCGTTCCACATCGGCGAAGCGATCGAGAAGCTGCAGCAGGAAGCCGAAGCGCTTACTGCGGGCGAGACGAAGCTGGTGACTGTCGGCGGCGACCACACCATCGCGCTCCCGCTGCTGCGCGCGGCGGCGAAGAAGCACGGTCCCGTTGCGCTGCTTCACTTCGACGCCCACCTCGACACCTGGGACACCTACTTCGGCGAGCCGTACACGCACGGCACGCCGTTCCGCCGCGCGGTCGAAGAAGGCATCCTCGACACCAGCGCCGTGTCGCACGTGGGCACGCGCGGCCCGCTGTACGGCAAGCGTGACCTCGAAGAGGACCGTCGCCTCGGCTTCGGCATCGTCACCTCCGGCGACGTACTGCGCCGCGGCATCGACGAGACCGTGGACGCGCTTCGCCAGCGCATCGGCGACCGTCCGCTGTACGTGTCCGTGGACATCGACGTGCTCGACCCCGCGCACGCGCCCGGCACCGGCACCCCCGAAGCGGGCGGCATGACCAGCCGCGAACTGCTGGAGATCCTGCGCGGCCTGCGCGGGCTCAACCTGGTCGGCGCGGACGTCGTGGAGCTGGCCCCGGCCTACGACCACGCCGAAATCACCGCGGTCGCCGCTTCGCATGTCGCCTACGACCTGGTCAGCCTCCTGGCGCTGGGACGCGACGCATGACCCGGATCGGCGGCGACGTTGTCGCAGAGACGCTTCGGGCGCTCGGTGCGGACACCGTGTTCGGCCTGCCCGGACAGCACGCGCTCGGCCTGTTCGAAGCGCTGCGCCGGGCGGACGACCTGCGCGTGGTCAGCTCGCGGGTGGAGAACAATCTCGCCTTCGCCGCGGACGGCCACGCGCGCGCCCGGCTCGCCGCCGATCCGCACGGCCCGGTGCCGGTCACGCCGATGATCGTGTCGACCGGTCCCGGCGCGCTGCTCACGCTGGCGTCGCTGCAGGAATCGCGCGCGGCTTCGGTGCCGGTGCTCGGGATCTCCAGCCAGATCCCAGTCGCCGGACTCGGCGGCGGACGGCACGGCTATCTGCACGAATTGCCGGACCAGCAGGCCAGCTTCCGCGATGTCGTGAAGTCGGTGCACGTGGTCCGGTCGATCAGCCAGATCCCGACCGCGCTGCGCGAGGCGTGGGAATCCGCCGCGACCGCGCCGTACGGGCCGGTGTGGGTGGAAATCCCGCAGGACGTGCTGCTCGCCCCGGCGAACCTGCCGGAACTGACCAGCGTGACCGCGGCTCCGGCACCGCTCGAACCGTTGCCGGAGCTGGTGGCCGAGGCCGCGAAACTCCTTGACGCAGCGAAGAATCCGGTGATCCTCGCCGGTGGCGGCGCGCTGCGTTCGGGGGCGCACGACGAGCTGCGCCAGCTCGCCGAAACCCTGCGCGCACCGGTGGTGTCGACGTTCGGCGGCAAGGGCGTGTTCGCCTGGGACCACGAGCTGTCCGCGCAATCGTGGATGGAAGACTGGCACACCACGGAATTCCTCTCCGCCGCCGATGTCCTGCTGGTGCTCGGCTCCGGGCTGGGCGAGCTGTCCAGCAACTACCGCGAGTTCGCGCCGCGCGGACAGATCGTGCAGGTGGAAGCGGATCTGGGGAAACTGGAGTCGAACTATCCCGCGCTCGGGCTGCACGCCGACGTCCGGCACACCCTCCGCGCACTGCTGGACCAGCTCACCCCGCGCACTCCGGACGGCCGCGCCGAAGCGGCGACGAAGGATCTGCTCGGGCGCGTCCAGTCCAGGTTGGACAGTCAGCCGCTCGATGCGGAGCGGAAGCTGCTCGACGACATCCGCGCCGCGCTCCCCGATGGCACGCAAACCTTCTGGGACATGACAATCGCGGCCTACTGGGCGTGGTCGGTGTGGAATCCCGACGGCGCGCCGATCCACACCGCGCAGGGTGCCGGTGGCCTCGGCTACGGCTTGCCCGGCGCGCTCGGTGCCGCTGCGGCAGGTGTGCGGTCGCTGGCGGTGTCCGGTGACGGCGGCGCGATGTACGGCCTGGCCGAGCTGGCCACCGCGGTGCAGCACCAGCTCGACGTGACCTGGCTGATCGTCGACGACGGTGGCTACGGCATCCTGCGCGAATACCTCACCGGCGCGTTCGGCCAGACCACCGCGACCGAGCTGCCGCGACCGGATTTCGTCGCGCTGGCCGAGTCGTTCGGCATCCCCGCCCGAAAGACCACTGTGGACACTGTCCGCACCGACCTCGCCGACGCGCTGCGCACCCCCGGCCCGTCCGTCGTCGTGCTTCCCGCGCTGCTGAAGATGTTCGCCCCAACCCATTTGGAGCACTCGTGACCCACATCCGCAACTTCGTCGGCGGCGCTTTGGTCGATACCCCCGGCACCGAGGCGACCCTCGAGCTGACCGACCCGGCCACCGGCAAGGTCTTCGGCACCAGCGTCGTCTCCCGACGGAACGAAATCGATCTCGCGATGGAGTCGGCGGCGCGGGCGTTCCAGATCTGGCGGCGCAGCACGCCCGCGCAGCGCCAGGAAGCCCTGCTCAAGATCGCCGACGCGCTGGAAGCCCGCGCGGAGGAATTCGCCGACGCCGAGGTCCGCGAGACCGGCAAGGTCCGCGCGGTCATGCTGGACGAGGAGATCCCGGAGTGCGTGAGCACGCTGCGGTTCTTCGCCGGTGCGGCCCGGCAGCTCGAAGGCACCGGCGCGGGCGAGTACCTCGCCGGGCACACGTCGGTGATCCGCCGCGAGCCGATCGGCGTGTGCGCGCAGATCGCGCCGTGGAACTACCCGCTGATGATGGCCGTGTGGAAGATCGGCCCGGCGCTCGCCGCGGGCAACACCGTGGTGCTCAAGCCCGCGGAAACCACGCCGTCCACCGCCGTGCTGCTGGCCGAAACCGCGGCGGAATTCCTGCCGCCGGGCGTGTTCAACGTCCTGTGCGGTGACCGCGAAACCGGCCGCGCGCTGGTCCGGCACCCGCACACCGACCTGGTGTCCATCACCGGCTCGACGCGCGCCGGCATCGACGTGGCCACCGTCGCCGCGGCCGATCTCAAGCGCACCCACCTGGAGCTGGGCGGCAACGCTCCCCTGCTGATCTTCCCGGACACCGACGTCGCCGACACCGCCGAGCGGATCGCCGACGCCGCGTTCTACAACGCCGGGCAGGACTGCACCGCGGGCAGCCGGGTGCTGGTGCACCAGAGCGTCCACGACGAATTCGTTGCCGCGCTGACCAAAACCGCGGCCGCCCGCCGTCCGGACGTCGACTACGGCCCGCTCAACAGCCGTGCCCAGCTCGACCGCGTGCTCGGCCTGCTGGAGCGGCTGCCGTCGCACGCCCGCGTCGAAACCGGCGGCACCGCGACCGGACCGGGCTTCCAGCTCGCGCCGACCGTCGTGTCCGGCCTCCGCCAGGACGACGAGCTGGTCCAGGAAGAAGTTTTCGCGCCGGTGATCACCGTGCAGTCGTTCGCCGACGAGACCGAAGCGCTGGAGCTGGCCAACGGTGTCCCGTACGGCCTGGCTTCCTCGGTGTGGACGAACGACGTCGCCCGCGTCGCCCGGGTGTCGCGCGACCTCGATTTCGGCTGCGTGTGGGTGAACACGCACGGCCCGCTGACCGCCGAGATGCCGCACGGCGGGTTCGGCCACTCCGGGCACGGCAAGGACCTCTCGGCGTATTCGTTCGCCGAGTACACCCGCGTCAAGCACGTGATGACGAGGTTCGAGTAATGAGCGACAAGGTCACCGAGGTCGAACAGCACGGCATCGCGCCGATCCCGCCCGCCGAGCAGACGTCCCGGCCGCGCGACCTGTTCCGGCTCGCGTTCGGCGGGGCCAACACGTTCGCCACGATCATCCTCGGCACGCTGCCGATCGCGTACGGGCTGAGCTTCTGGGCGGCGCTCGCGGCGACCGTCGTGGGTGTGGTGCTCGGCGCGCTCGTGCTGTCCCCGATGGCTCTGTTCGGCCCCATCACCCGCACCAACAACGCGGTTTCGTCCGGCGCGCACTTCGGCGTGGTCGGCCGGTGTGTCGGCTCGTTCCTGTCGCTGCTCACCGCGATCACCTTCTTCGCGATCTCGGTGTGGGTGAGCGGCGACGCGGTAGCCGGTGCGGCGCAACGGCTTTTCGGCATCGACGGCGGCCCCGTCCTGCGCGCGGCCGCTTACGGCGTGATCGCGATCGCCGTCCTCGTCGTGTGCATTTACGGCTACCGCTTCATGCTGCTGGTCAACCGCGTCGCGGTGACCCTGGGCACGCTCATCATGCTCGTCGGGATCTTCGCCTACGGCGGCTCGTTCGACCCGTCGTTCACCGGCAGCGGCAACTTCGCGCTCGGCACCTTCTGGCCGACGTGGATCCTCGCCGTGCTGACCGTGATGGCGAACCCGATCTCGTTCGGCGCGTTCCTGGGCGACTGGTCGCGCTACATCCCCGCGACCCACTCGCGCCGCTCGCTGCTGGCCGCGCCGTTCCTCGCGCAACTGGCGACGCTGCTGCCGTTCGGCTTCGGCATCGCGACCGCGACGCTGGTCGCCGACCCGGCCGACTACGTCACCGGCCTGACCGCGATTTCCCCGCTCTGGTACGCGATCCCGCTGATCGTGGTCGCCCTGATCGGCGGATTGTCCACCGGCACCACCGCGTTGTACGGCACCGGCCTGGACTTCAGCTCGATCTTCCCGCGCCTGTCCCGCGTTCGGGCGACGCTGCTGATCGGGACGCTGAGCGTGCTGTTCATCTTCGTCGGCAATTTCGTGCTCGACATGGTGTCCAGCATCAACGCGTTCGCGACGCTGATCGTGCTGTGCACGTCGCCGTGGATGGTCATCATGATGATCGGCTACGTGCAACGCCGCGGCTACTACGACCCGGCCGACCTGCAGGTGTTCAACGAAGGCCGCACCGGCGGACGGTACTGGTTCCACCGAGGCGTCAACTGGCGCGCGATGGCCGCCTGGATCCCGGCCACCGCGCTGGGCCTGCTGTGCGCGAATACGCCGATGATCACCGGACCGCTGGCCGGGATCGCGGGCGGGGTGGACATCAGCCTGGTGGTGACGCTGTGCACGGCCGCGGTGGCGTATCCGGTGCTGGTGAAGGTGTTTCCGGAGCCTCGGGAGGTCTTCGGTCCTTCTTCGGCTACCCCAGCGGAAGCGGTGGCTGCCGAAGCGTGAGCGGCGGGCGGCTCCACTGGGCCGACAGGATCGCGTCCGCCAACGCCGCTGCCGAACCCCGCGCCGTTCCCCGGTGGCTCAGCACGAACGTCACCGATCCCGGATCGGGCAGCCCCGCGATCGGGACCAGCCCGTCCGGGACCACGGACGCCGCGAACAGGCCGACGCCGAGCCCCGCTTCGAGCGCGACCCGCAGGCCGTTGAGCCGTTCGCTGACACAGCCGATCCGCCACTGGACACCGTTGCGGCGCAACGCGTTCAGCGCGCGGGCCCGGGTGACGCTCGGCTCCGGGTAGAGGACCAGCGGCAACGGCTCGCCCGGGAGCAACTCCAGCCCGGGCGAGCCGACCCACACGAGCGGGTCCCGCCGCACGCCCTGCCCGGAGTCGCGCTTGGCGAGCACCAAGTCGAGGTCTCCGTCGGCGAGCCGGGAATGCAGCACCTCGCTCAACTCGACCGACAGTTCGAGGTCGATCCCCGGATGCGCGCCGCGGAACCGGCCGAGGACGTCCGCGGCGTGGCCGAGCAGGAAGTCCTCGCACACCCCGAACCGGACCCGTCCGCGCGGGCCCGGCCGGGAGAAGTAGCGCAGTGCCCGGTCCTGCTGGTCGAGAATGCCGCGAGCGAAGCCGGTCATCGTCTCGCCGTCGCCGGTGAGCCGCACGCTGTGCGTGTCGCGCTCGAACAACACGCTGCCGAGCGCCGTCTCGAGGCGGCGGACGTGCTGGCTCACCGTCGACTGCCCGAGATCCAGCCGGCGGGCGGCTTCGGAGAACCCGCCCGCCTCGGCCACAGCGAGAAAAGTGCGCAGCAGCACCGGATCGATCACTACTCCGGAGTACCACTCTCGGTGCGCGACCGTGTACCAGGTGTGGGCACTGCCACTACCGGCGGCGGGTGATCACCACCGGCTTGAGATCCTTCGGGATCGCGGCGAACGCGGACACCGGAACCCCGAACGAGGCCGCGAGAATCTCGCGCGGCAGCGAGTTGAGCGTCCCGACGATGCCGATGTCGTCGTTCGGCTCCCCGGTGCTGGTGTTGAACATGACGAGCACGTCCAGGCCTTCGGTGGAGCTGGAATTCGCGAAATAGTGGAAGAATCCCTGCGGGGCGAAGACGAGTTCCCCGGCTTTCGCGCTGAACACCTCATTGTGGTAACTGCCGTCCTCGTGCGTGCCGAGAATGCTCCAGTCCGCCTTGCCGGAAATGATGTAGTTCAACTCCCACGCGGACGGGTGCCAGTGCGGTTCGCGCACCCCGCCCGGGTCGAGGTGCACCAGGTACACCGAGCCCTGCTGACCGGCCAGCACCGGGAAGTTCTTCTCGTGGGCTCCGCGCAACGTCCCGCCGTCGTGGACAGCCGGCGCGGATTTGGCAAGCGGGAAAACATACGGCGGCTTCCCTGGAGCCGCGGCGCTCGCCTGCGCGGTTCCGGTCGCTCCAAGAGCGGCCGCCGCGGCGATTCCCGCACCCGCCCCGAGCGCACCCCGCCTGCTGATTTCCGACATTCTTTCCGCCTTTCCCAGAAACCGAGGAAGATCTGCTTCCTCTGATTCTTCCGAGAACACGAAAAACGGAAAGCGCTTGGCGCGGATCACTGCTATCGCGCACCGCGATGAGCGAACGCGGTACAAGCCCGGGTCGGCTGTGGGACGATCTCGTTCCCCGAAACCCCCTGTCCTGGAGGCGATTCGTGACGTTCGCAGTCGGCATCTTCGACCTGTTCAGCTTCGCCGTCCCCGGAGCGGTCCAGCTGTCGCTGCTGGTCTACGTGCTCGACCGGCTCGGCGTGCTGCACGTCGCCGCACTGACGTCCGCCCCGGGCGCGTTGCTGGTCGCCGGTGCCGTGGTGGCCAGCTACCTGCTCGGACACCTCTTCCACCCGCTGGCCGGGCGACTGGACCGGCTGCGCCCCCGGCAAGACGCGGAAGAGGCCCGGAAGGAGTTCATCGCCCGGGTCCCGCAGGCGCGCGACCGCGCTTACGTCCAGGTCGACCCGGCACTGCTCGTCGCCGCGGCCGAACTGCACGACAAGGACGCCGCCGGGGAGATCGTCCGGATGCGCGCGCAGTCGGTCATGCTGCGCAATATCGCGTTCGCTTTCACGCTGGCCGCGGTCGTCGCACTCGTGCAGACCGCGACCGGCCCGCATCGGGTCGTCGCGGGCGCGGCCGCCGCACTGTCAGTTCTCGGCGCCGCTGGGGCGCTGGGCAGCAGCCGAAAGGTCTGGCACATGTCCAGGCGGAAGACGCTGGAGGTCTGTTACTGGGTCCCGGACATCGACCAGACCTTCACCGCCGAGACCCCGACGGCGGGATAGCGCGGGCCCGGCGGCTCCCGGGCGGGCAGCCTCTGCGCACCCGGCTGGGAAATGGCGGGCCTCTGCGCCGGGGACCCGCCATTCACGTGCTCAGGCGTGCGGGTTCCTCCGCACAGCCCAGTCGGCTCCGCTCGCGCGCGACTTCCTCCGCTCGGCCGACGCCGCTCAGACGGGGGCATCCTTCGCCCGGCTCACTCCGCTCAAGCGCGCAGCTTCCTCCGGCCCACTCCGCTTAGGCTCGCGGCTTCTCCCTCACGCCGGAGCCCAACCGTCCCGAAGCCCGCTCCGCCCAACCGCGAAGCTTCCTCGCCCAGCTCGCCTCCGCTCAGGCGCGCGGCTTCTCCCCCGCGGTCTCCTCCACGTCGGAGCCCAGCCGTCCCGAGGCCCATTCCGTGATTCGCCTCGCGACGTCCTGGGCGGTCAGGCCGATTCGGTCGAGTACCTCGGCGCGGGTTCCGTGGTCGTGGAATGCCTGCGGCACCGCGAGATCGCGCAGCGGGACGTCGCATTCGGCATCCCGCAGCACGGCCGCCAGGCCTGAGCCGAAACCACCGTGACGGCCGCTGTCTTCAACTGTCACTACGAGTTTGTGCTGTTCCGCCAGCGCGACCAGTTCCGCTGGCACCGGGACCACCCAGCGCGGGTCGGCGACTGTCACGCCGATGCCTTGGTCTGCCAGGCGGTCGGCGGCCGAAAGGGCCAGCTGCGCGAACGGGCCCACCGCGACGAGCAGCACGTCTGTCGAACCTGAGGGGCGGCGCAGCAGGTCGACTGTGCCGATCCGTTCGACCGCGGGTACGTCCGGGCCGACGCTGCCCTTCGAGAATCGCAGGGCGGTCGGGCCGTCTTGCACCGCGACTGCTTCGCGCAGTTCCTCGCGGAGAGTTCCCGGGTCGCGCGGGGCGGCTACTCGCATGCCCGGCACCATGCCCAGCAGCGACAGGTCCCACATGCCGTGATGGCTCGGGCCGTCCGGTCCCGTGATGCCGGCGCGGTCCAGGACGAACGTCACCGGCTGGCGGTGCAGCGCGACGTCCATCAGGACCTGGTCGAACGCCCGGTTCAGGAAGGTCGAGTACAGCGCGACGACCGGGTGGCAGCCGCCCATCGCGAGGCCGGCCGCGGACGTCACCGCGTGCTGTTCGGCGATGCCGACGTCGAACCAGCGGTCCGGGAAGCGCTCGGAGAACTTCTCCAAGCCGGTCGAGCGCAGCATCGCGGCGGTGATCGCCACGACGTCCTCGCGCTCCTCGCCGATCTTCGCCAGCTCGTCGCCGAACACGCCGGTCCAGCTGGGGCCCTTCACCGGCGGCAGGCCGGTCTCCGGGTCGATCGGGTCGGTCTGGTGCATCTGGTCGGCCTGGTGGTTGACCGCGGGTGCGTAGCCGTGGCCCTTTTCGGTGACGACGTGCACGATCACCGAGCCGCCGAAGGCCCGTGCGCTCTGGAACGCCTTCTCCAGCGCGACCAGGTCGTGGCCGTCGACTGGGCCGAGGTACTTCAGGCCGAGGTCGGAGAACATCACCTGCGGGCTCAGCGCGTCCTTGATGCCCGCCTTGGCCGCGTGCAGCGCGGCGTAGATCGGCTTGCCCACCACCGGGGTGCTGCGCAGCAGCTCGCGCCCGCCGTCCAGCAGCCGCTCGTAGCCCGGCTGCAACCGCAGCGACGCGAGGTGATCGGCCATCCCGCCGATGGTCGGCGAGTACGACCGGCCGTTGTCGTTGACCACGATCACGACCGGGCGGTCCTTGCGCCCGGCGATGTTGTTGAGCGCCTCCCAGCACATGCCGCCGGTGAGCGCACCGTCGCCGACCACCGCGATCGCGTGCCTGCGCGGGCCGCCGGACAGCTCGAACGCCTTCGCCATTCCGTCCACATAGGACAGTGCGGTGGACGCGTGGCTGTTCTCCACCAGGTCGTGCTCGCTCTCGCCGCGGCACGGGTACCCGGTGGGGCCGCCCTGCTGGCGAAGCAGGTCGAAGTCGACGTGCCGCCCGGTGACGATCTTGTGCACGTACGCCTGGTGCCCGACGTCCCACACGATCGCGTCGCGCGGCGAGTCGAACACCCGGTGCAGCGCGAGCGTCAGCTCGACGACGCCCAGGTTGGGGCCAAGGTGCCCGCCGCTGCGGCGGACCTTGTCCACGAGGAAGTCCCTGATCTCGGCCGCCAGCTCGCCGAGGTCCTCGACGCTCATGCGCTTCAGATCCGCCGGTCCGTGCACCGAGTCCAGCATGGTCACCGCTCCACCTCGCCCGTTTCTTCCTCCGCCGGTTCCGGCCAGTCTACGGACGGCCGCCACCTTGGTCCGGCCGCCCGCGTCCCGGATCACAGCCACGGCGGGAACGCAACTCCACGAGCGGGGAAGATCACCAGCCCGGTCAGTCAAGTCGCGGTCACCCGGCGTGGCCGTGATAATCCCGGACGGACCCCCGAGCTCGAGAGGACCCCATGGCGGACTTGTACATCGGCGGCGAATGGGTGGACGCGCGTGCGGGCGGGCGACGCGAGATCCGGTGTCCCGCGGACGGCAGCCTGGTCGCCGAAGTCGCCGAAGCGACCGCGGAAGACACCGAAGCCGCCATCGCCGCGGCACGGCGCGCGTTCGACACCGGCCCGTGGCCTGGCACCCCGGCCGGCGAACGCGGCAACCTGCTGCTGCGCGCGGCCGACCTGCTCGACCGCGACGCGGAGGAGTTCGCCCGCGCCGAATCGCTCGACACCGGCAAACGCCTGGTCGAGAGCCGTTACGACATGAGCGACATCGCGGCTTGCCTGCGTTACTTCGGCAAGCTCGCGGGCAACGACGCTGGCCGCGTCGTGGACACCGGCAGCGCGGACTCGTTCAGCCGGATCGTGCACGAACCGGTCGGCGTGTGCGGGCTCATCACCCCGTGGAACTACCCGCTGCTGCAGACGGTGTGGAAGATCGCCCCGGCTCTGGCGGCGGGCAACACGTTCGTGCTCAAGCCGAGCGAACTGACGCCGCACACTTCGATCTTGTTCATGCGGCTGCTCGCCGAGGCCGGGCTGCCCGGCGGCGTCGCGAACCTGGTGCTGGGCGCCGGTCCGGCGGCCGGAGCCCCGCTGTCGGAGCACCCGGACGTCGACCTCGTGTCGTTCACCGGCGGGCTGGCCACCGGACGGGTGATCGCGGCGAACGCGGCGGCGACGGTGAAGAAGGTCGCGCTCGAACTCGGCGGCAAGAACCCGAACGTCGTGTTCGCCGACGCGGACTTCGAGACCGCCGTCGACTACGCGCTCACCGCGGTGTTCCTGCACTCCGGGCAGGTTTGCTCGGCCGGTGCGCGGCTGATCGTCCAGCGGGAATGGCACGACGAGTTCGTCGACGAACTGGTGCGCCGCGCGGAGCGGATCCGCCTCGGCGGGCCGTTCGACGAGAACGCCGAGACCGGGCCGCTCATCTCCGCCGCGCACCGCGAGAAGGTGGAGCGCTACGTCGCGACCGCCATCGAAGAGGGCGCGGTCTTGCGCACCGGCGGCAAGCGTCCGGACGACCCGGCGCTGCAGGACGGCTTCTACTACCTGCCGACCATCCTCGACAACGTGCGGCAGGGCAGCACCGCGGTCGTCGAGGAATCCTTCGGCCCGGTGCTGACCGTGGAGACGTTCACCGACGAGGACGACGCCGTCCGCATCGCCAACGACACCCACTACGGCCTGGCCGGCGGCGTGTTCACCCAGGACGCCGCCCGCGCCCAGCGCGTGGCGAACCGGCTCCGGCACGGCACGGTGTGGATCAACGACTACCACCCGTACCTGCCGCAGGCCGAATGGGGCGGCTACAAGCAGTCCGGCTTCGGCCGCGAGCTGGGCCCGACCGGGCTGGCCGAGTACACCGAGGTCAAGCACATCCACCAGAACCTGAAGCCCGGTCCCCAGCACTGGTTCTCCGGCTGATCCCCCTCCCCCACCGAAAGGAACTCTGCCCTTGAGCGACACCGGCGATCGCGAACTCGGCGAATTCGGCTACACCAACCAGCTCAAGAGAACGCTCGGCAGTTTCCACACCTTCGCTGCCGGCATCAGCTACATCTCGGTGCTGACCGGAGTGTTCCAGCTGTCCTACCTCGGCCTTTCCGAGGGTGGCCCGGCCTATTGGTGGTCCTGGCCCGCGGTGTTCATCGGACAGCTGATGGTGGCTCTCTGCTTCGCCGAACTGGCCGCGCAGTACCCGGTCGCCGGGTCGGTCTACAACTGGGCGAAGAAGCTCAGCAACCCGCACATCGCGTGGATGGCCGGCTGGATGATGCTGCTGGCCTCGATCGTCTCGATCTCCGCGACCGCGCTCGCCTACCAGCGGACGCTGCCGCAGATCACGTCGTTCTTCCAGTTCATCGGCGACGGCACGGGCACCAGCGACGCGGCCAACGGCGTGCTGCTGGCCACCGTGCTGATCGTGTTCACCACGCTGATCAACGCGTTCGGCGTGAAGCTGATGGCCCGGATCAACAGCGCGGGCGTGTTCGTGGAACTGCTGTTCGCGGTGCTGCTGGTGGTGTTCCTGGCGTTCCACTTCGTCCGCGGCCCGTCGGTGGTGACCGAGACGAACGGCACCGAGGCCGGGCATTCGTCCGGCTATCTAGGCGCGTTCCTGATCGCCGGCATCGCCTCCTCCTACGTGATGTACGGCTTCGACACGGCCGCCTCGCTCGGCGAGGAATCGCTGAACCCGCACCGCAACGCGCCGAAGGCGATCCTGCGCGCGCTGGTGGCCTCCTTCGTGCTGGGCGGGCTGATCATCCTGTTCGCGCTCATGGCCGTGGGCAACATCCACGCGCCGGAACTCGGCACGGTCGGCCTGCAGTACGTGCTCACCGACGCGCTCGGCCCGGCCATCGGCCGCGTGTTCCTGTTCGTGGTGTTCATCGCGATCACCGTGTGCGTGCTGGCGGTGCACACCGCGGCGATCCGGATCGCATTCGCGATGGCACGGGACAACGCGCTGCCCGGCGGCCGGAAACTGGCGCGGGTCAACAAAACGACCGGCACCCCGGTGCTGCCCGCGATCGTGATCGGCGTGCTCGCGGTCGCGCTGCTGGTGCTGAACATCAACTCCACGCAGATCTTCTCGGCCGTCACCAGCCTCGCGATCATCCTGATCTACCTGTCCTACCTCCTCGTGACCGTGCCCATGCTGATCCGCAGGCTGCGCGGACGCTGGCCGCGCGAGGGCGCCCCGGAAGGCCGGTTCTCCCTCGGCCGCTGGGGCCTTCCGGCGAACGTGCTCGCGGTGCTGTGGGGCGGCGCGATGACGGTCAACCTGGCCTGGCCCCGCAACGAGATCTACAACGCGACCCCGCCCTACCACTGGTATCTGCAGTGGATTTCGGTGCTGTTCGTCGGCGTCTTCGCGGCCGGCGGCTTCGCCTATTACTGGTTCGTGCAACGGCACAAGGTCGGGGTGCTGGCGGACCACGCCGCCGCCCTCGCGCCCGACGAGGAGGTTTCCCGGTGAGCGCAAGCGAGTTCGACTACGTGGTGGTCGGCGGCGGCACGGCAGGATCGGTGGTGGCCGCCCGGCTGTCCGAGGACCCGGACGTGACGGTCTGCCTCCTCGAAGCCGGACCGTCCGACACGGACGTGCCGGAGGTGCTGGAACTGACCCAGTGGATGGGCCTGCTGGAATCCGGCTACGACTGGGACTACCTGGTGGAGCCGCAGGAAGCGGGCAACTCCTACCTGCGCCAGGCCCGCGCCAAGGTGCTCGGCGGCTGCTCGTCGCACAACTCGTGCATCGCGTTCTGGGCCCCGGCCGAGGACCTCGACGAATGGGCCTCGATCGGCCTGCCCGGCTGGTCGGCCGCCGACGTTTTCCCGCTGTACAAGCGGCTCGAGACCAACGACGGCCCCGGCGAGCACCACGGCCGCTCCGGCCCGGTCACCATCCGGTCGGTCCCGCCGCACGACCCGGCGGGCGCGGCGCTGCTGTCCGCGTGCGACCAGGCCGGCATCCCGACGACGGAGTTCAACTCCGGCAAGACGGTCACCCACGGCGCGAACTGGTTCCAGATCAACGCCCGCGAGGACGGCACCCGGTCCTCGGCATCGGTGTCCTACCTGCACCCGATCATGGGCAAACGGCCGAACCTCGAGATCCGCACCGGCGCGCGGGCGAAGCGGCTGCTGTTCGACGGCCGCCGCTGCACCGGCGTCGAGGTGCTGGACCCGGACCTGATCCACCACAGCACGATCACCGCGCGCCGCGAGGTCGTGGTCAGCTCCGGCGCGATCGACACGCCGAAACTGCTGATGCTGTCCGGCATCGGGCCCGCCGAGCACCTGCGCGAGGTCGGCGTCGAGGTGCTCGTGGACTCGCCGGGCGTCGGATCGAACCTCGAGGACCACCCCGAGGGCCTGGTGATGTGGGACGCCCTGCAGCCGATGGTCACCGAATCCACGCAGTGGTGGGAAATCGGCATCTTCACCAGGACCGAGGGCGGCCTCGACCGGCCGGACCTGATGTTCCACTACGGTTCGGTCCCGTTCGACATGAACACCGTCCGGCACGGCTACCCGACGACGGAGAACGGCTTCTGCCTGACGCCGAACGTGACGCGCAGCCGATCGCGGGGCACCGTGCGGCTGCGCACCCGCGACTTCCGCGACAAGCCCCGGGTGGACCCGCGCTACTTCACCGACGAGTACGACATGCGCGTGATGACCTACGGCGTGAAGCTCGCCCGCGAGATCGCCGCGCAGCCCGCCCTCGACGAGTGGGCCGGCGTGGAACTCGCGCCGGGCCGGGACTGCAAGACCGACGACGAGATCGCCGACTACCTCCGCAAGACGCACAACACCGTGTACCACCCGGCGTGCACGGCCCGGATGGGCGCGGACGGCGACCCGGAGGCGGTCCTGGACGCCCGCCTGCGCGTCCGCGGCGTCGAGGGCCTGCGGGTGGCCGACGCTTCGGTGATGCCGTTCCTCGTCACGGTGAACCCGTGCATCACGACGATGGCGATCGGCGAGAAGTGCGCGGACATGCTCAAGGAAGACCGGAGCTGACCTTCGGGCGGGTGGTGGTGTCCCGGCGGGCACAGCCACCCGCCCGCCTCGGCTGACGGGACCGGTCAGCCCGCCGGTTCTCAGCCAGCTCGTCGCCAGAGCCTGTGCCGCGGCCAGCATTTCGCGCAGAATCATGTCCGCCCCTCGCTTCGTCCTCGCGCACCTTCTCGATGCACACAAGGTCAGTCGCCAGCGAGAGCGCGCAGGTTCTCGAGTAATCGAACCGTTACCAAAAGTCACCATCGCCGGCCGGGCACAGCCTTGTTCAGGGCGCGGATTCCGTTGCGGGACAAGGAATCGAACGGTCGGAAGAAGTCGAACGCAGCTGCAGGCCTTGCACCGAGGCACATCCGCCGGACGGCACCGGAGCCGCACAAAACCGCCAAGGCCTTCACCGAGGCGAGAACCCGGCCCAATCGCGCGAGATGCCCATCAGCCTGCTGGCCTCGCCGAGCGCGGCCGCCGGATCGCCGAGCACCTCGAACAGCCCGGCGGGCCGCAGGCTGGACACAAACGTCCTCGCGCGGAAACAACCGAGGCCCCGCCTAGAACCAAGCCAAGACCACCCGACCAGTGCCAGAGAACCGCGAAGGAAAGAACACAGCCACATCGCGCAGCAAGCAACAGAGGCCTACCCACGCTAAGCCGAGACCACCCAGCCAGCGCTGGAGGAACCGTGCGAGACCGCGAAGGCAAGAACCCAGGCCAGGCGACGCGCCGGACGTAGACTTCCTTGTGTGGCAGGCAATCGGGCGCTCGCGTGGGCCGGGGCGACCGCCGCGGTGGGCGGCGGCGTCGGGCTCGCTCTGCCGACCGCGCACTACCTGCCGTCGCACCTGCCGCCCGGCGCGGCGGAGCCCGACCTGGATCTGGGACTCCGTCTCGCGTGCGCCGGAGCGCTGGCGCTCGCGTTCGCCCTGGCGGTTCTGACCCTGCGCCGACATCAGGCCGAGCCCCTGGCCTTCACCACCCTGACGGGAATCGCGGTAGCCGGAATCCTCCTGCGCTACCTCGTGATCACGCTCCCCGGCGCGGACCGCCTCGCCCCGTCCGCCGCAGTACAGCCAGCGGCCGGGGCGTGGGTGCTGCTCGCCTCTGGCCTGGTCTTGGCCGCGACCGGACTCGCCGCAGCGGCTGCCGCTCAGCGAGCCCGATAAGTCACTGCAGCAGCGCGACACACTCCACGTGGTGCGTCATCGGGAACGCGTCGAAAGCCCGCAGATCCGTCAGCGAATACCCGTGCTCGGAGAAGAACTGCACGTCCCGCGCCAGCGCCGCCGGGTCGCACGCCACGTAGACGATTCGGTCCGGCTCACCGGCCGCGATCGCGTTGACGACCTCTCGGCCGGCCCCCTTGCGCGGCGGGTCGAGCACCACGACGTCGACCGGCGTCGGAGCTTCCCCGATGAGGTGTTCCACGCGCCCGGAACGCCAGCTGACCTGCGGCAGGTCGGAAAGATTGCGCTCGCCGTCCGTCACCGCGCGCCGGCCGGATTCGATCGCCAGCACCCGCCCGTCCGGGCCGACCTGCTCGGCCAGCACCGAGGCGAACAGCCCGACCCCGGCGTACAGATCCCAGGCGACCCCGCCGCGCGGCGCGTCCGCCCATTCCCGGACAAGTTCCGCGAGCGTGTCCGCCGCGAGCGGGTGGACCTGCCAGAATCCGTGCGCGTCGAACCGCCAGTCCCGCCCGGCCGCGTGCTGGATCGCCATGCCGCCGGACAGCTGCTTGCCCTGCGTGCGCCCGCGCACCGTGACGAGTTCGCGCAGGTGGAGATGGTTGTCGCCGTCGCTGGTCGTTTCCAGTTCGACGCCCGGCCGCCAGCGCTTGCTCAGCGCGGCGTCGAGCGAGCCCGGCACCGCGATCGGGCAGTCGTCGATCGGGATGACACGGTGGCTGTGGTGCGCGCGCAGCCCGGCCCGGCCGTCGCGTCCGGCGACCAGCCGCACCCGGCTGCGCCAGCCGAGCGGACTGTCGTCGAGCGCTTCCACGACCACCTCGCGCTCGATCCCGGCGAGCCGCTGCAGCTGTTCGGCCACCACCGCGGCCTTCAGCTCACGCTGGTAGGCCGGTTCGGCGTGCTGCCAGTCGCAACCTCCGCAGCCGCCCGGCGCGGCGAGCGGGCACGGCGGCGTCACCCGGTGCTCGGACCCGCTGAGCACCTCGATCGCGTCCGCCCGGCAGAACGAGCCGCCCTTGTCTTCAGTCACTTCCGCCCGGACGCGTTCGCCCGGCAGCGCGTGCCGCACGAACAGCACTCGTCCGTCCACACGCGACACGCAGTGCCCGCCGTGCGCGACCGGACCCACTTCCAGTTCCAGTACGCGGCCTAGCCAGCTGTCGCTCATTCCGATGATTCCTTTGTCGCAGGGGCTGGCTTCTTGGCGTCCGCCGGTCGAGCGGTGCCGGGGGTGAACCCGCGCCGGACGTCACCGGCGGAGGGGCGGGCCTTGCGCATCCGCGCGGCGGCCTTCTGCGACGACTCCAGCTGCCACGGCACGCTCGCCACGACCACGCCCGGCTGGAACAGCAGCCGTCCCTTGAGCCGCAACGCACTCTGGTTGTGCAGGACCTGCTCCCACCAGTGCCCCACGACGTACTCGGGAATGAACACGGTGACGACGTCGCGCGGGTTGGCGCCGCGAACGCGCTTCACGTAATCCAGCACCGGCTTCGTGATTTCCCGGTACGGCGATTCGACGACCTTCAGCGGCACCTTGAACTTGTGCGCTTCCCATTCCTGGGTCAGCGCGCGGGTGTCGGCGTCGTCCACGTTGACCGTGACCGCCTCGAGCACGTCCGGGCGCATCGCCTTGGCGTAGGCCAGCGCGCGCAGCGTCGGCCGGTGCAGTTTGGACACCAGCACGATCGCGTGGTTGCGCGAGGGCAGCACGGTCGGCGCGTCGCCCATGTCCTTGAGCTCTTCCGACACCCGGTCGTAGTGCTTCCGGATCGCCGTCATCAGCGCGAAAATCGCCACCATCGCGGCGATCGCGATCCACGCGCCGAGCAGGAACTTCGTGATCAGCACGATCACCAGCACGACGCCGGTCATGGTCAGGCCGACCGCGTTCACCGTCTGCGAACGGCGCATCCGCCGCCGCGCCGCCGGGTCGGTTTCCTTGGCCAGCAACCGGTTCCAGTGCCGGATCATGCCCGCCTGGCTCACCGTGAACGACACGAACACGCCCACGATGTACAGCTGGATCAGCCGGGTGACCTCCGCGTCGAACGCGATGATCAGCACGAGCGCGAAGGCCGCGAGGAACAGGATGCCGTTGGAGAACGCGAGCCGGTCGCCGCGGGTGTGCAGCTGCCGCGGCAGGTAGCGGTCCTGGGCGAGGATCGAGCCGAGCACCGGGAAGCCGTTGAACGCGGTGTTCGCGGCCAGCAGCAGGATGATGCCGGTGGAGAACGAGATGTAGTAGAACGCGGGCGGGAAGCTCTCGAACACCGCGTGCGCGATCTGCGCGACGATCGTCTTCTGCTCGTAGCCCGCGGGCGCGCCCGCCAGCTGCCGCGCCGGGTCCTCGGCGAAGTTCACCTTCGTGACGACCGCGAGCGTGATGATCCCGACGAGCATCGTCACCGCGAGCACGCCCATCAGCAGCAGCGTGGTGGCCGCGTTCTTCGACTTCGGCTTGCGGAACGCGGGCACGCCGTTGCTGATCGCCTCGACCCCGGTCAGCGCCGCCGCGCCGGACGAGAACGACCGCAGGATCAGGAACACGAACGCGACGCCCGCCCAGCTGCCTTCCTCGTGCAGCGTGAAGCCCGCGCTCTCGGCGCGCATCTCGGTGCCGGTGAAGGTCTGGAACAGCCCCCAGACGACCATGATCAGGATGCCGGCGATGAAGCCGTAAGTGGGAATGGCGAACGCTTTGCCCGATTCGCGCACCCCGCGGAGGTTGAGCGCGGTCAGCACGGCGACGATCACCACGGCGGTGATCACCTTGTGGTTGGCCACCCACGGGATCGCCGAGCCGATGTTGGCGACACCGGACGAAGTGGACACCGCGACGGTCAGCACGTAGTCGACCAGCAGGGCGCTCGCCACTGTCAGGCCGAACTTCCCGCCGAGGTTGGTGGTCGCGACCTCGTAGTCGCCGCCGCCGCTCGGATACGCGTGGACGTTCTGCCGGTACGACGCCACGACGACGAGCATGACCAGCGCGACCGCGACCCCGATCCAGGGCGCGAAGGCGTACGCGGACAAGCCGGCGACGCTCAGCGTCAGGAAGATCTCCTCCGGCGCGTAGGCCACGCTGGACAGCGCGTCGGAGGCGAAAATGGGCAGCGCGATGCGCTTGGGCAACAGCGTGTGGGCAAGACGGTCGCTGCGGAACGGACGTCCGAGGACCAGCCGCTTCAGCACGGTCGGGAACTTCGACACCACGAGAGCGTAACCGGGTGGGCGCAAGGTAGGTTCGGCGCTGGTGTCCGAGGGTACCCACGACCGGGTCATCCCCACCCTGCGAGGAGGCTAAGCGTGCACGTGGTGATCATGGGATGCGGCCGCGTCGGCGCGTCTCTGGCCGCGGCGCTGGAGCGGCTCGGCCACGACGTGGCCGTCATCGACAAGAACCAGCAGGCGTTCCGCAGGCTGGGCAGCGACTTCCACGGCCAGCAGGTCGTCGGGGCGGGTTTCGACCGCCGGGTGCTCGTCGAGGCCGGGATCGAGCGGGCGGGCGCCTTCGCGGCCGTGTCGAGCGGCGACAATTCCAACATCATCTCCGCGCGGGTCGCGCGCGAGAACTTCGGCATCGAGCACGTGGTCGCGCGGATCTACGACCACAAGCGCGCCGCGGTCTACGAACGGCTGGGCATCCCGACCGTCGCGACCGTGCCGTGGACGACCGACCGGTTCCTGCGCACCCTGCTGCCCGACGGCGTCGCCTCCGCGTGGCGCGACCCGTCCGGCAACGTCGCGCTGCTGCAGCTGCCGCTGCACGAGGGCTGGGTCGGCCGCAGCGTGCGCGAACTGCAGGAGACCACCGGCGCGCGGGTGGCGTTCATGATGCGCTTCGGCACCCCGGTGCTGCCGGACGCGAAGACCGTCGTGCAGGCCGACGACGACGTGTGGGTGGCGGCGCGATCGGGCACCGTCGGAGACGTGACGAGCCTGGCCGCTCGCGCCCCCGAGGAGGAGAACTGATGCGGGTCGCGATCGCGGGCGCGGGAGCCGTCGGGCAGTCCATCGCCGCGGAGCTCATCGACGGCAACCACCAGGTGATGCTGATCGAGCGCGACGCCGACCAGTTCGAGCCGGAATCCGTTCCGCAGGCCGACTGGGTGCTCGGCGACGCGTGCGAGGTGTCGATCCTCGAGGAGTCCGGCATCGAACGCTGCGACGTCGTGATCGCGGCGAGCGGCGACGACAAGGCGAACCTCGTGGTGTCGCTGCTGGCGAAGACGGAGTTCGCGGTGCGCCGCGTGGTGGCGCGGGTGAACAACCCGGCCAACGAATGGCTGTTCACCGACGCGTGGGGCGTCGACGTGGCCGTGTCGACCCCGCGGATGCTCGCCGCGATGGTCGAGGAGGCGGTGAGCGTCGGCGATCTGGTGCGGCTCATGACGTTCCGGCAGGGGCAGGCGAACCTGGTGGAACTCACCCTGCCGGAGGAGACGCCGCTGGCGGGCAAGCCGGTGAGCGAGCTGGCGCTGCCGCGCGACGCGGCGCTGGTGACCATCCTGCGCGGCGACCGGGTGATCGTGCCGCAGCCGGAGGATCCGCTGGAGGCGGGCGACGAGCTGCTGTTCGTCGCGACCTCGGACGTCGAACCGGAGATCCGCTCGGCCCTGGGCTACTAGCGCCCCAATGTGGCGTTGGGTGCGTCGCATGCACCCAACGCCACATTGGGGTCGTGCTGGTCAGGTTTCGGGAGTCGGGGCTTCGGCGTACTTCTGCCGCAAACGCGCTTCCAGCTGCGCGTCGGTTTCCGGCTCCGGCTCTTCCTCGGCGAGGGCCTTCAGCCGCTTGTCGGAGCGGCGCACCGCCCAGACGACCACCAGCAGCCCGATCGCGTACAGCGGGTAGCCCATCGCGATCTTGGCGAACGCGAGCCAGCCGGTCTGGTTTCCGTCGTACAGCCACCGCTGCACCACGAACCGGGCGGCGAAGATGACGGCCATCGCGAGCGTCGCGACGTCGTAGCCGTAGCGGGACGGCTTGTCCTTGCGCCAGGCGGTGCCGTTGCCGTTGAGCGCGTTCCAGACGACGCCCGCCAGCGGCCAGCGCACCAGCACCGAGATCACGAACACGCCGCAGTACACGAGGCTGGCCCAGATGCCGAAGAGGAAGAACCCCTTCGCGGACCCGGTGCGGAACGCGATGAACGCCGCGATCGCGACGCCGAAGAACCCCGAGATGGCCGGCTGCAGCGGCTCCTTGCGCACGACGCGCAGGACGGTGATCGCCACCGCGCTGCCGATCGAGCCCCAGATCGCCACGGTGAGCCCGAAGATCGCGTTCAGGAGGACGAAGACGATGACCGGCACCGAGGAGTAGAACAGGCCGGAAACCCCGCCCATCTGCTCCATCAGCGTCGGCTGCCGCTCTTCGTCGCCCCCGTTTCCGGGCGCGTCCTTCTCGTCGCGGGGAGCAGCGGGTTCAGTCACGAGCGTTGATCACCCTACCGGGCTCTGGAGTTCGTAATACGGGTTGTAGAGCACCTTCTGCCCATCCCGTTCGGCCATCCGGCCGCGGACCTTGACGGTGCGGCCGGGCTCGATGCCGGGAATCCGGCGCCTGCCCAGCCAGATTAGCGTCACGCCCTGCGTGCCGTCGAACAGCTCCGCCTGCAGCGAGGCGGGCCCGTCGGTCGGCGACAGCTCGACGCTGCGCAGCCTGCCGAGCACGGTCACCTCTTCGCCGGACCGGCAGTCGCAGGCGCGCTGCGCGCCCTCGGCACCCGACCTCTCGGACATCTCGTCGGCGTCGAGGTCCTCGACGTCGCTGGTCAGCTTGCGAACCAACCGGCTGAAGTAGCCGCCGTCCTTGGCGGACATGGTGTGCTCCTGTGCTCCGGGGCCCCCGACTTCGTTCGGCCCGTGCGTGTTCCAGCGTAGCTGTGGTCCCAGTCAGGGAAACGGGTTTGGGGCAAGATCGCAACGTGACGTCCGCAATCCATGTCCCGGCCGCCGTCCTACTGCCCGGTACCGGCTCTGACGAGGTCTTCGTGCGCTCGGTGTTCGGGGGGCCGCTCGCTGCGCTGGGAGTGCCGCTGATCACGCCCGCGCCGGTTGCCGGGGCCGGTCTCGCGGAGGCGTTTCTGGCGGAGCTGGACGGTCTCGCTGACCGGTACGGGACGGTGCTGGTGGGCGGGATTTCGTTCGGGGCGCATCTCGCGGCGGAGTGGGCGGTGGCGAATCCCGGGCGTTGCGGGGGGCTGCTGGCGGCGCTCCCGGCTTGGAATGGGGAATCCGGGTCCGCGCCCGCGGCGTTGGCTGCGACGGTTACAGCGGATCTGGTGGCCGCTTCAGGGGTTGAAGGGGCGGTCACGCAGGCTTCGGCGGGGAGTCCGGGGTGGCTCGCGGCCGAGCTGGGGCGGGCTTGGCGGCGGCACGGGGCCGGGCTGGAGGCCGGGCTGCGGGTGGCTGCCGGGCGGGCCGCGCCGACGCTGGAGGCGTTGCGGGGGGTGGAGGTTCCGGCCGGGGTCGGAGGGTGTTCGGACGATCCGATCCATCCGGCGGCGGTTGCCCGGAAGTGGGCAGGGGCGTTGCCTCGGGGGCGGTACGGGGAGACGACGCTTGCCGCGCTGGGGGTTGACCGGGAGTCGCTGGGGAGGGCGACTGTTCTGGCGTTCTTGCGGGCGTTGCCGGATGCGCCGTGAGTTCCGGCGGGGCTGGTTGCGCGCGCCGGTTGAGTCCGTGAAGGGAACCCTGGGGGAATCAGAGCCGATGCCAGGAACTTAAGCCGCGCGACCCCGGCCCGCCGACCGTCCACAAAGGACTCCAATAGCACCGGAATGCCCTATTTGTCACCATGTGGCCGGGTCTTGAAGTCCGTGAGGGGGCCCTTGAGGGAATCTGATTCCCTCAAGGGCCCCCCAACCGGAACAGTGGGGAGGCCACCGGGGCGGGGCCTGGCGGGGGGCCA
>NZ_JBEXMH010000092.1:0-26965 GCF_040610415.1 Amycolatopsis sp. NPDC004079
CCCCAACCCCCCACCCCGCCCATCGGTCCCCGCTTTGGGGGGTTGTGGATAACCCTGAGGGACTCTGATTCCCTCAGGGTTCCCCTCACGGCACGTCGCCAGGATCAGATGAACCGCCACAAGTGGTCCGGCGTCCCGTTGTCGTCCCACTGCGTCACCTGTGCACCGTCCGCAGTGGACTGCTGATCGACTGCCATCACCTTTCCGCTGTGGACATTCCGCAGCTTCCACCAGCCACCGCCCGCGTCGACGATGCGCCACAGGTGATCCGGCGTTCCGTTGTCCTGGAACTGCTGCACGTGGGCGCCGTTGTCCAGGCTCTGGTCGTGCACTGCCAGCACCTTGCCGCTGTTGCGGTTCATGATCCGGACGGTCCCGTCGCCGCTGTCCACGACTGTCCACACGTGATCGACTGTGCCGTTGTCCTGCCACTGCGTCACATCGGCAATGTCCGAAAGCGACATGTCCTGCACCGCAAGGAGCTTCCCGGACCGCTGGTTCTGGATCCGCCGCCACGAAGTCGTCGAAGCAGCAGGACGCGGCAGCAAAGCGAGGTACCCGGCAGCGACCGGGCGCGCTTGGAAGCCGGACTGCCGGGCGTCGGCGACGAAGTACCAATCCGAGAACGGAACCCGCGAACCGGTGGTGTTGGCGAAACTGTAGACGCCTTCGACGAGCGTCGCGCGGATGTCGGTGTGGTCGGTCAGCCAGGCGGCCGTCCACAGTTCCCAGTCGGCTTTCGTGTAGTCGTGACGGAGGTCCAGCGGGACGCCGTGCGCACCTCGTTTTGACTGGTACCAAGCAGCTTCTCGTGCGGCGGTGCCGAGCGGAACCAGGTCGAGACCCAGCAACCGGTCCGCGAAACCGTTGTACTTCAGGCTCCACGTGCCCGGCTGGTCATAAGCCATCCGCAAGTGCGAACCGTCGTCGGCCAGTGTCGTCCATTGGCTGATGTAAGAACGCGAAATGGACCGGTATCGCAAAGCATCGGCGGAATTGCCGGTGACGTCGGCGAGAACGGCCATCGCTCCGACGCCGATGATCCCCTTCAACGCGAGGTTGGCGCTGTGCGCGATCCAGCCGGTGAAGTCGTCGGTCTGGTTCTGGTTGCCCGGGTCGAGGGTGTTGCCCACCAGGTATTCGGCCCATTGCCGCAGGATTCCGTAGTGGGCGTTGACGAAAGCCTTCGCCGCCGCGGAATCCAGGCGCTGCGCCACCGCGGCGGACATGATGAGCATGTTGGCCGATTCCTCGACCGGCATGCTCTCCTCGTTGCCGTCGTTGTGCCCGGCCGCGTTCGGATAGGACGCGCCGATGTCGTGTTCCGAGAAGGTCATCGGCCAGCCGCCGTGTTCGGCGTAGTCGAGCACCGGCTCCAGTAACAAGCGTACGAAGTCCGGCGAGAGGTGGAGGTAGCCGGGCAGCGCCGGATAGATGACGTCCACTGTGGACACGTTGCCGCTCGACGAGATCTCTTTCAGGAACGCCCACGGCGAGCCGTTCCGGTCGACCAGCTCGGTGCCGCCGAACGCTTGACGCAGCGCGAGCGCGCAGATCGCCGAGTAGTGCTCGCCGCCGGCGGCGGACGCTTCGTTGTCGATCCGCTGGTCCAGCGCGATCCCGGCGGCGAGTGCGGCCGGGTAGTCAGCGTGGAACCAGGCGACCATGTCCTGCCACGACGACCAGTAGTGCGTCCACCACGGCGCCAGCTGCGCGCCGAGATAGCTGACGGCGGGCGTGCGGACGTGCCCGATCGCCACCACCAGCGGATCGGCCGCCGCGCCCGGCTGGACCGTGCCCAGGTCTTTGGCGAACGCGAGGACGGGCCAGCGGTCGCTGATCGCCCGCGGCTGGTCCGGGTCGCTGGCCCCGGGCAGCGCTCCCCCGTTCGCCGACGTCGCGCGCACGACCGTGTCCTGCCCGATCTGCCAGGTCACGCCGGACGAAGGCGCCGCGACCACGAGCGAACCCCAGCGCGGCTGGTCGTGCCCGTCCTCGGCGAGCACGCCCGGCGAGGCGGCCTGGACGCTCAGCGACGTGACGCCGCCGGATTCCTGCCGCTGCCAGCCGACCGGCGTGGCCGAATCCCATTGCAGCCACTCGGCCGACGTGTCGAAATGCAGCGAAACGGCGTGCGCCCGGCCGTCGGTGCTCGCTGCGGCGATGGTGACGTAGCCGAACGGCACGCACTGCCGCTGGAGGTTGCCGGGGTCGACCGGCGAGAAGAAGGTGACGGTGAGGGTCACGCCGCCGCCGGTGAGTTCGTAGATCGAGCGGGTCGCGGTGACCTGCAAGGAGTTCTGCGACATCGGCGTCAGGCTCGGGCCGGACGGCAGCTGCGGCGCACCGGCGAACACGTACGCCGTGCCGTCGATCCGGGCGATCCCGCACAACGCGGTGATGTGCCCGGTCCAGAACGTCGACCAGGCGCCGGGCAGGTTGTCCGCGGCCTGCCAGGTCGAGAGGTACGGCGAGCGCACGATGAGCGGCGTCGCGGGCGGGCGCAGCGGGTTCAGCGTGCCCGCCGGAGCGGCCGAGGCAGTGGACTGGACCAATTCCGGAGCGCACCAGAGCGCGGCGGCCGCGGCCGCGCCGGTGCCCGCCCAGCGCAGGGCGTCGCGACGGCTGACTTCGCGGGGACGTTCGGAGGAGGACATCGACAGCTTCTTTCGGTCAGATGCCGGACACGGGAAAGAAGAAACCGAGCTGCCTCAGTGTGGCACCGCGATACAACGTTGTAAATCTGCCGAAAGCACTGACAAGCGCTGTCCGTTTCCCGACAGCGCTTGTCATTCCCGGCTACCGACCGGCGGCGTACCCCTGCTCCCCGCGCGAATTCGCCGCCGCCGAAAGCACCCCGGTCTCAGGATCCCTCGCCACCGCGCACAACCGGCCCTCCGACCACGGCTCCCCCACCGTCACGTCATGCCCCCGGCCCTCCAGCGCGGCAATGACCTCCGCACCGATCCGCGATTCCACCGTCACGCTCCCGGCCGCCATGCCGCGCGGGTAGAACGAGCTCGGGAAGCTGTCGGTGTGCCAGTTCGGCGCGTCGATCGCGCCCTGCAGGTCGAGCCCGCCGCGGACCTTCTCGCGCAGCGCCGTCCCGAGGAAGAAGTGGAAGTTCCACTGGTCCTGCTGGTCGCCGCCGGGCGTGCCGAACGCCAGCACCGGCACGCCGTCGCGCAGCGCGAGCGACGGCGAAAGCGTGGTGCGCGGCCGTTTGCCCGGCGCGAGCGAGTTCGGCAGGCCCGGGTCGAGCCACGCCATCTGCAGCCGGGTGCCCAGCGGGAAACCCAGCTCCGGCACGACCGGGTTGGACTGCAGCCAGCCGCCGCTCGGCGTCGCGGCGATCATGTTGCCCCAGCGGTCGACGACGTCCAGGTGGCACGTGTCGCCCCGGGTCAGGCCGTCCTTCGCGACGGTCGGCTCCCCCGCCCCGATCGCCGACGCGGTGACCCCGCCGTCCGCGACGTACCGCGCGTGTCGACTCAAGTGAGGCTCGCGGCCTTCGGGATTGCCCGGACGCAGGTCGAAAGAAGCGCGCTCACCGATCAGCTTGCGCCGGGTCTCGCTGTACTCACGGGAAAGCAGCGCCTCGATGGGCACTTCGGTGCTGTCGCCGTACCAGGCTTCACGGTCGGCCATCGCGAGCTTCGTGCCCTCGATGAGCCGGTGGTAGTACTCCGGCGTCGCGTACTCCAGTTCGTCGGGGAGGAGCGCGAGCTGCTGCAGAAACGCCGGGCCTTGGCTCCACAGGCCGACTTTCGCGACGGTCCAGCCGTTCCACGTGTGCGTGACCGGATCCTCGTAGGTGGGCCGGAACGTGGCGATGTCGTCGGCAGTGAGCGTGCCCGCGTGCCGTTCGCCGGAAGAGTCCATCGCCGGTTTCGCGGCGAAGGCGGCAAGCGCTTCGGCGACAAACCCCTCGCGCCAGGCCTTCCGCGCCGCCTCGATCTGCGCTTCCCGATCGCTCCCCGCCGCCTCCGCTTCCGCGATCAGCCGGCGCCAGGTCTCGGCGAGCGCGGGATTCTTCAGCAGCCCACCGGGTTTCGGCGCGATCCCGCCGGGCAAGTACAGCTCGGCCGACGTCGTCCATTCGTTCTCGAACAGCTCGCGGACGGTCTCCACCGTCGCGCCGACGCGCTCCACCGCCGGGTGGCCGTCCGCCGCGTAGCGAATGGCGTACTTGAGGACCTCGCGCAGCGACTTCGTGCCGTGGTCGTGCAGCAGGAGCAGCCACGCCTCGACCGCGCCGGGCACCGCGGCGGCGAGCGGGCCGGTGCCGGGGACGAGGTCCAGGCCGAGCGAGGTGTAGTGCTCGATCGTCGCGCCGGCCGGCGCAGGCCCCTGCCCGCACAGCACCTTCGGCGCGCCGCCCGCCGGGGCGAGGATCATCGGCACCTCGCCGCCGGGACCGTTGAGGTGCGGCTCGACGACGTGCAGCACGAACGCGCCCGCGACCGCGGCGTCGTAGGCGTTGCCGCCGTCCTCGAGGACCGCCATCGCGGCCGCCGAGGCGAGCCAGTGGGTGGACGACACCATGCCGAAGGTGCCCTGCAACGTCGGGCGCGTCTGGACCATGGCCTTATCGTCGCGCGCGAGCCGGCGGTACGTCAAAGACATCTGAGACACCGGTCCGATAGCGTGTCGCTATGGAACGCCGTCAGCTGGAGTACTTCGTCGCGATCGCCGAGCACGGCGGGTTCACGCACGCGGCGCGGGCTTTGCGGGTGGCGCAGCCGTCGTTGTCGCGGGCGATTTCGAAGCTGGAACAGGACCTCGGCGTCGAGCTGTTCCACCGGGTCGGGCGCAACGCGGTGCTGTCGAACGCCGGCGAACTGCTCGCCGGACGCGCCCGGCTGGTGCTGCGCGACCTCGACGCCCTGCGCGCCGCCGCGCGGATGGCGGGCGACGGACCGGCCGGGCGGATCGACGTCGCGGCCACGTCGTCGTCCGCGCTGGAGCCGGTGATCAGCATCATCGCCGAGATGCGCACGCGGTATCCGGGCGTTCTGGTGAGCACGTCGGCGGCGCTGTCGGCGGCCGAGGCGGTCGCGATGGTGGTGCAGGGCCGCTGCGAGGCCGGGGTGTGCGGGAGCGCGGAACGCCCGGTCGGGCCGGGTCTGGTGGCGCATCACCTGCGGGACGAGGAACTGCTGCTGGTCGCCCCGCCGGGCACGGAGATCGGTTCGGACGGGGTCGTCGAACGGGCCGCGCTCAGCGGTATGCGGTTCGTCGTCACCACGTCGCCCACGGCGGTGCGCGGGTTCTTCGACCGGCTTGCCGCGAGCGTGCCGGACCTGTCGATCGCGGCCGAGGTGGGCGACCGGAGCGTTGTGCTGCCCATGGTGCTGCGCGGGATCGGCGCGAGCCTGATGCCGGACGGCTGGGCGGATCTCGCCCGCCGAGCCGGTGCCGAGGTGCTCCGGTTCGCGCCGCCGGAGAAGCTCCCGCAGTGGTTGATCTACCGGTCCGGGCCGATCGCCGCGGCGACTCAGGCCTTTGTGGACATCACGCTCGCCTCAGGCGGGACGGACAGCATCGGCGCGTAGTGGCCGTCCGGATACGGCTCCCCTACCGCACGGCCGTCCGCCTCGATCCACGCGTGCGCGGCGAACGGGCTCGTCCGCACTCCGGTGCACCACGTCGGCCAGGAGCCCCTGAGGCGACAGAGAAGCGCGGCGGCGATTGAGCGTTGGAGACAGCCTTGCCCAGCACAGCGAAGGCTCACCGAGACGACGTCTGAGCGGGCCGCGGCCGCCTCGTCGGTGGTGGCTGCCCGCGCGCCCCGGCGAGCGAATTCCAGGACGCGGCGCAGCTTCGCTGGACGCAGCCGGGCAAGCGGCCGGGCCAGTGCGACGGCGAGCAGCGGCAACGGGCGGCGATGCAGCGGCAGGCGGACACGGGTGGCGAGCGCGACCGGGGCGGTCATGCCGTCACCAAACCGGCGGACTGCAACTGATCGAGCACCGCGGTCACGTCCTTCCGCGTCACCGCCTCGTCGACCCCATGCCGCGAGGCCAGTTCCGCCGCGATGCCCTCCGGGTCGCTGCCGTCGAGAAGCCCTTGCAGCACAGTGCTTCCGGTGGCGTTGAGCTGCCAGTACCGGCCGGTCGTCAGGTGCAGCAGGACGGTGCCGTCCGCAGTGTCGGTGGTGGTGACGTCAGGGTGCAAGCGCATCGAGCCTCCTCGGGGCTGGGCGGTCGGCGGCGCGAAGCCACATCTCACATCCGATGAGCGGTTCCAGGGCGGCGACCACGCGGTAATCCCGTTGCGGCGCCAGCACGGCGGCCCGCAGCCGGTCCAGGTCGAGCAGCCCGCGCGCGGCCAGTGCGGAATCCTCGAACAGCCGCAGGATCGCAGTCTGGTTGCGGCGCAGGCCTTCCCGGATGTCCGCACCGAACTCGCCCTTGGTGGCCCGGCCGAGCACGACGTCCGGCACGATCCCCCGCATCGCCTCGGCCAGCAGCGGTTTGTAGCGGCCCGGGTCGGCGTGCTCGTGCCGTCGGACGCGCAGGACGGCTTCCACCACCCGGTCGTCGAAGAACGGCAGCCGCAACTGGACCCCGGCCTCGGCGTACAGCCCGGCCGTCAAGCGGTACTGCGCGGCGGCGGAACGCAGGACGAGCATCGCCTGGTGTTCGCCGGGGTCGCGGCCGAGCGGCTGGGCTTCGTTCGCGGTGCGGTGCAGGGCTTTTCGAGCCAGGTCCAGGCCGTCGCCGGTGATCCATGGTTGAGCCCGAAGCGGCGCTACGCCCCAGCCGAGCACCGGGCGGCGCGCCGAACTGACCGGATCCGAAAGGTGCTCGGCCTGCTGCCGCCACCAGCCAGCGATGGCGCCCGGCCGGAGAAGTCCCGCCATCGTCCCGAAGAGCGGCCACCGTCGCAGCGCGGCGTGCGCTCGGACGTGGCTCAACGCGGTAATTGGCCGACGGCGCAGCAATTGGTGCAGGTACCCGGGCAGCGGACTGAACAGTTCGTCCCCGCCGTGCCCGGCGAGATGGAGTTCGGACCCGCGCGCGGCCACTGCTTCGGCGCTGAACCGGATCCTGGCCGCGGATCGGGTGAACGCGTACGGTTCGTCGGCGTCGACCAGGCGATCCGGATCGGCGAAGACGGCGGGCAGGTCGTGCTGCGGGACGATCACGTGCTCCGCCCGGTCCAGCGCGGCGATGGACCGGGCGGCGAACTCCGCGTCGTCGTTGCCCGCCTCCGCCTCGGCCCAGCGGAAGGTCAGCAGCTCCGGGTTCTCCCGGGCGGCGAGGAAACACAGCGACGTCGAATCCATGCCGCCGGACAGATCAGCGGACCCGGGTCCTGAGTGGACCGCCTCAGCCAGCGCGGTCCGTACCCCTTCGGCACCGCGGGCCAGCGACTCGCGAGCGGCTGGCGGACGCCACCACGGCTTCACCTGCGCTCGTCCGTCTGTCCACAGCAGACAGTCGCCCGGCGGCACAGCAGAAACCTTCGTATACAACGGCTGTTCATTCAACGGCGGGGGAAGCTGCAGCCCGCACGCCACCCGTGCGGCAAGCACCTCCTCGTCCACTGAGGACTCAAGGAGATCGGCCCGGTCCGCAGCGACCGGAACTCCGTCCACCCGGCAATGAAACACCCGCCGCAATCCGGCCGCGGTTCCTTGAATCCGCACCGCACCGTCCACAGTGGCCACCAGATGGAACGACCCGGTCAGCGCGGCGGCGACCCGGTCGACGTCCGGCAGCGCCGACACCCGGGCCGCGAGCTCGCCGAGCCGGGCGGCGGTGACCGGGGAATGCCCGATCACCGCCAGCCGCACCGGCCCGGCTGTCCCCACCGCCACCTCGGCGCGACGCCATCGCCCGACGAGCCACGGCCGCCCGGACGCGTGGGCGTGCACCTGCGCGTCCGCCCACGGCCGCCGGATCCCCGCGGCGGCGGGAAGATCGGGCAGCACGAAGAATCCCGGCCCGCTCATCGGCTGCGGTCCCGGCTCAGGAGGCGAAGAAGCCCATCGTGTCCGACAGGTAGCCCCCGAAGCCGAGGGTGTCGTCGCTGAACTCGCCGACCTCGGCCAGCGCGGGCGGCGTGTATTCGGGCAGTTCGCGAACCTGCTTGTCCTGAACGTCCATGATGCCTCCGATGTTCGGCTCCGGCAGCCGCTGCGACCGCCGTCCCCGACACTGGCACGCACCGCCCGGCCGCGACAGGCGGGAGTTCCCGTGCGTACCAACAGCTTTACCTCGCAGTACCGGGCCCGCCTCGCCCGCTGCCCCGAATGGACTAGACCACTGTCACCCGATCCCGAGCCCGCGCCGCCCGGCCGCGTTCAGCTGCCCGGGCGCGAACCGGTCCGGCCAGGAACGCTCGTAATGCTCGGCCGGGAAGTCCGACGGACTGGACCCGGACTCGAACGCTTCGCGCACCGAACCGGCGTACGCCTCGTTGCGCGGGCACCACGGCGCGGCCGGGATGTACATGACGTTCCCCCAGCCCCGCTGGTTCTCTACCGGCGCGACGCTGTGGACCAGATCGCAGTGCCACCACACGGAATCGCCGGCCCGCACGTCCGGGATGCCGCTGGAAGCCCGCAGCGGCAAGGAATGCCATTGCTCGCTGACCGCGTACATCTTGTTCACCGTGACGCCGCACATGTCGTCCCCGGGCACGTCGGCCAGCAGCGGCCGCAGCATCAGGTAGCCCATCGCCTCCGGGATCGGCACCGCGTGCAGCACCCCCTGGTCGTGCTCCATGTCGGACAGCGCGGTCCAGCCCTGGAAGGTGCGGAACGCCGAGCACATCGTCGAGCCCTCGAACTGCGGCCCGGCCGTGCGGTGCGCGGCGTCCCACGGGTCGTAGGACTCGACGGTGCCGTCGAACAGATGCCGGAACGCCCGCTGGTACGCCTCGGTCATCCACAGGTCCAGCGTGCCCGGGTCGAGATGGGGACGGAGACCGCCGGAATCCGCGCCCGGCGGGCGGCGGCGGATCCGGTCCGGGTACAGCGAATCCCGGCCGGGGTCGAACCACCGGACGCCGTCGGATTCCGAGTGCCACTGCCCGTTGAGGAACGCTTGCACGCGCGCCGTCCGGTCGCTTTGCCGCGCCTCCATTTGCGTCGGCGACCAGTAGATCGGGTAGATCCCCGCCTTGGCGACGGGGCTGCCGAAGAAGTTGTCGCCGGGGCCGCGGTAGCTCTCGGAGAACCGGTTGCCCTCGAGGTAGCCGACGATCCCCGCGTCCCAGTCCAGCGCCTGCTCGCGCGGGAAATGACCGCGCACGACCAGGCAGCCGCGCCGCTTCAGCCGGGCGAGATCTTCTTCGGAGACCTTGCCCGCCTCGATGTCGGCGTAGTCCAGCTCCGGCCAGATCGCCTCGCCGCGCGCTTTCGCCGCCTCGATCTCCCCGACCGCGGCGGCGACGCGCGCCTCGATCACCGCGAAAACCTCTTCCACGGTGCGC
Organism: Amycolatopsis sp. NPDC004079; assembly: GCF_040610415.1. Lineage (NCBI taxonomy): Bacteria > Bacillati > Actinomycetota > Actinomycetes > Pseudonocardiales > Pseudonocardiaceae > Amycolatopsis > Amycolatopsis sp. NPDC004079. The sequence continues at coordinate 9,445 of NZ_JBEXMH010000092.1, forward strand.
CCGGACGCCTCGATCCGCGCCCGCAGCGCGGCTTTGATCTCGCGAATCGCGGCCGGAAGGTCGTCCGGCGTCGTCTCCCAGTGCGGCAACGGGGGAAGCTGCATAGCGCTCGCTCCATTCAGGAAGGGCTCCTTACTGAACCGACGGTAGGGCGCCCGCGCCGATTCAGGCAACACTCCTGACTAAATCGGCTACACTCCCGCCGGTGACCCCGGCCAAGCCCTCCCTCGACCTGCTCCGGTCGCTGACCGACGAGCACGTGCTGCGGGCGCTCCTCGCGCAGCGGCAGCTCACGCGCGCGCAAATCGCCGCCCGCACCGGCATTTCCAAGCCCGCGGTCGGCGACAGCGTCGCCCGGCTCGCCGAGGCCGGGCTGCTGCGCGACACCGGCGAACGCACCACCGGCCGCGGCCGCGTCGGCACCTACTACGCGCTGGCCGACGACCTCGGCACGGCCTTGGTCGTGAGCATCGCCCACGACGGCGCCATCGCTGAAGCCGTTGATGTTTTCGGCGAGGTGCTAGCCCGGCACGTCGAAGACCTCGGCCGACCCGTGCGTCCGCGGAAGGTCGCTCAGGCATTGCGCGAGGCCGCAACACAGGTCGCCGACGATGCCGGACCGCTGCGGCTCGCGGTCGTCAGCGCCGCCGATCCGGTCGACCGCGCCACCGGGAAGCTGGTTCACCTGCCCGATTCCCCGTTCCTGCTCGGCGAACTCTCCCCCGCCGACGTCCTCGCGCCGCTCGTCGCGGGCCCGGTCACGGTCGACAACGACGTGAACTGGGCTGCCCGCACCGAACAGGCCGCCGACGATTTCGCCTACCTCTTCCTCGGCGAAGGACTCGGCTGCGCGGTGGTCGCCGACGGCGAAGTGCGCCGGGGACACGCCGGTTTCGCCGGAGAAATCGCGCACGTCCTCACCCGCGGCGCGGACGGTCAGGCGCTGGCTTTCATCGACGTCTTCGCGGATCTCGGGGTGCGCCAACCGGATTCGACCACAATCGACGTCGACGCCCTGCTGTGCGCGATCAAATCCGACGACGTCCTCGACACCCTCGCCGAGGCGATCTGCGGCGTGCTCCTGGCTTTGGTCACCGTGTCCGACCCGGAGCTGATCGTCCTGGGCGGCCCGTGGGGCCCCGCCGTGCTCGACGCGGTGTCGGCCCGCTTCGCGCGACTGCCGCGCAATGTCCCGCTTCGCGCCCCGCACGCCACGGACTCCCCCGCCCTCACCGGCGCACGCGACGAAGCCGTGCGTACCCTGCGGAGCGCCGTTCTCAGCCCTTGATGGTCTTGTTGATCCAGTCCAGCTGACCGAACACATCCCCGTCGGCCGCGACGCTGCTGCGGTCGGATTTGCTCGTGACTCCCACGATCGTGTCGCGATCAGTGGTCGACATGACCGGTCCGCCGGAGTCACCGCCCGCCGTGACGCCGGTCGTGGTCAGCGCGCAGAAATCGGTGCCGCCGGAGATGGTCATGCCTTCGCAGCGCTGGTCGTCGGGGTCGATGACCTTCGCGTCCACCTGCTTGAGCACGTCCGATTGGCAGCTGTTCTCGTCGCCGGTGCAAGTCGCGCCCCAGCCGAGCTGACGAACAGTCTCGCCCGGCCGCACCGGCCCTGCGGTCGGCAGCTTCGCCGGGGTGACGGTCATCGGGGTGACCTTGATCAGCATCATGTCGGCCAGCGTGTGATTGTTGCGGCTGCCCGGCACCGGCCGGACGACAGTGCCGAGCCGCTGGTCGAGATTGCCCACGCGGAACTCGATCCGGGAATCCGCGATGGGTTCGGCCGCCTCGGTGAAGCAGTGGTCGGCGCCGATGATCCACTCGCGGCTGATCGCCGTGGCGGTGCACTCGGGCTTGCCGTCGACGAGCATCCGCACCGCCCACGGGCCGTAGCCGCTGACCGAACCGCCGATCACGGCCGACGCCGGGGTCGCTACCGCGACGGCGGCCAATGCGGCGACTGGGGCCAGGACGGCCAACCGGCGGAGCAGCATGATCAGGACATCCCTTCGGCAGCTGGCGTTACACCATCAAGACGCGGCAGCTGGCGAGTGGTTGCGCCTCGTGAGCGGCGATTCCGGAATCACCGCTCACGAAGCACATCGATTCAGGACTTGTCCGCAGCCTGAGCCACGAAGATCCCCGTCTCCAGGAATGCCCGCCATTCAGCCGGAGACTGACTGTCCATCGCCCGGCGAGCAGCTGCCTGGACGTGGCTGCCCGGCGTCGAGCGAGTCCAGATCTCCCGGACCAGCGGCCCCTCCTCGAGATACCTGGCGTAGCCGGCCTCGACGCCGACAACCGCGGCCGCACGCGCCTTCATGTCGTTCAGCTTGTCCTTCGCCGCGGCCTCGAAGATGCCGGTGTCGATGAACGCCCGCCGCTGTTCCGGAGTCTCGCAGGAGTACGCCGCGATCCACATCTCGGAACCGTAAGGCGCCTGACGCGCCCAGATGTGCCATACGAACTGATCGTCCGTCAACTGCGCGGCCAGCGCGGCATCCATGCCCACTGCGGCGGCCGCCTTCACCCGGGCGTCGCGGAGTTTCTTCTCCGCGGCTTCCTTTTCCGCCGCCTCCTTCGCGGCCTCCACGTCGCGCTGATGCTCGACGAAGATGCCGTGCACGATGAACTCCTTCTTCTCCTCCGGAGTTCCCTTGACGGCGGCAGCCGCGGCCGCCCGTACGAACGAATCCCGGGGAGCGTGCTCCCACAACGCGAAAACGAAATTCGGATCCTCCTGGCTCAGCAGCATCCGAGTCAGCTCGAGCCCGAGCAGCGCGGCAGCGGGCTGCCGTTCCGTGCGCCGGACCTGGTACAGCGCTTCCCGGTCCAGATCCCGTTGGTGTGCCAGATAAATCCGGGTGGCGAGGAACAGCGACGTCGTCCCGTGGCTGTAGGCGTAGTCCGCCTCCCACTGGACTTCCTCCGCGACGTCTCCCTGCCGCTGCGCGGCCAGGTAGATCTCGTGCACGAAGTCGCTTTCGCTGAGCCGCAGCATTTCCGGCGTGATCGCGAGCCCGACGACAGCGGCCGCGTTCGTGCGCACCTCCTCCGGAGTCTGCGCCACAGCGGCAATCGGGGCCGCCGTCGCCACCGCCGGAGCGGCGACCCCAGTCGTCACAGTCAGCGCGGCGAGGACAACCGCGGCCGCCAGTCTTCGAACTCGGGAATTCGACATAAGCGTCATACTGGGTGGATATCCCCCAGGTCAACGGACGTTACCGATCACCGCCCGGGGTCCCGCTGGTTGACATGTCGGAAACTTCCGACGTAACGTAGCGTCATGCCCGACGACGTCTTCCTCGCTCTCGCCAGCCCCGTCCGCCGACGCCTGCTCGAGATCCTGGCGGACGGCCCGCACACCGCGGGCGACCTCGCGGCGCGGTTCGAGCTGAGCCGCCCGGCGGTGGCCGAGCACCTCAAGGTGCTGCGGGACGCCGCCTTGGTCCGCGACGAAGCCGTGGGGCGGCAACGTTTTTACCACCTGGAAAGCGACCCGCTGGAGCAGGTCGGCGAATGGCTGCACCCGTTCGAGCGGTTCTGGCGCAGCCGCTTGCGCACCATGGCCGACCTGCTGGAAAACGAGGAGGAAACCCCGTGACGTACGCCCGCATCGGCAGCATCTCGGTCGATCAGTTCATCGCCGCCGCCCCGGAAAAGGTCTGGCGCGCGCTCACCGACCCCGAACTGCACGCGAAGTGGTGGGCGCCCGGCGACATCGGCCCGGACGTCGGCCACGAGTTTCGTCTGGAGATGCCCGGGTTCGGCTCGATCCCTTGCCGCGTCATCGAATCCGAGCCGCCGTCGAAGTTCGTCTACACCTTCAACGGCGACTGGACCCTCACCTGGACGCTCGTCGCCGAAGGCCAGGGCACCCGGCTCCTGCTGAACCACTCCGGCTTCGACCTCGACGACAAACGCCAGGCCGACGCGTGCGAGCGGATGGGCCCCGGCTGGCGCGACGGCGTGCTGCCGCGACTGGCGAAGCTGGACCTGGGCTGAGCTCTCAGGCTGGACGGCGAGCGTAGACCACCGCTTGCGGCACCTCGCTGTCCAGCTCCTCCACCCATTCGGCGTTGACGGTGAATCCGGCCTCCCGCAACCACTCCGACACCTGCGCGGGCCGTCGGCGGTGGACGTACAGCCGCATCGCGTGCCCGCCGTAACCCTGCGTCTTCAACCGGGCGACGTCGCCGACGTGGAAGCCGATCGCGACCGGTGCGCCGGGCCGCAGCACGCGGTAGAACTCCGCGATCGCAGTGGGCACCTCCTCGTCCGGGACGTGGATCAGGGCCCACCACGACAGCACCCCGGCCGCCGAAGCGTCGGGCAGCGGGAGCGCGGTCATCGACCCGACGGCGAACCGCAGCGCCGGGTGATCCCGCCGGGCCACCTCGATCATGCCGGACGAAAGGTCCAGGCCGAACGCGTCGAGACCGAGGCTGTTCAGGTGCGCGGTGACGTGCCCGGTGCCGCAGCCGACGTCGGCGACCGGGCCGTTTCCGTGTACCTGCGAGGCAAACAAGCCCAACGTCATCCTCAGCGACGGGCTTTGGGCGATCGAGTCGCGCAAGCGGTCGGCGTAGCTGTCGGCGACGGTGTCGTACGAGTTCCGGGTGTCGGTCAGCCAGGTCTGCACCACAGCCACGCTAGCTCAACGGCTCGCCGAACCACTGGCGAAGCGCGGGTTCGAGCCCGTCCGAATCACCCGCCCACGCCACGTATCCGTCCGGCCGGACCAGCTTCGCCTCGGCACCTGTCTCAACGCGGTTCACCCGGTCCGCCCACCGCTGCGCGAGATCGCCGAACTGGTTGCCTGGGTCCACGAGAACACCACGTCCGGACCGCAGTTCCAGGCCGAGATCATGCGCGGGCAACCCGACCAGCGGATGCTCCTCGCTGCCCGGAATCTCGTAGCGGAAACCCATGCCGGACAACATGTCGTCCAGCAGGTACTGGACTTCGGGCAAGTGCACCAGTTCCGTGAACAACGACCGGACCGCGGCCGAATCGGGACCGTCGTCCAGGAGCAGCGACTGCGCCTGGACGTTGCGCAGCACCGCCGCGCCGACCGGATGCCGTTCCGCGTGGTAGCTGTCCAGCAGCCCCTCGGGCGCGGTGCCGCGAACCGCCGCGCCGAGCTTCCAGCCGAGGTTCATCGCGTCCTGGATTCCGGCGTTCATGCCTTGCGCGCCAAAGGGAAGATGCACGTGCGCGGCGTCGCCAGCGAGGAAGACGCGGCCGTGCCGATACTGCGCGGCCTGCAGCGCGGCGTTCGTAATCCGGCGTGCGTAACGAAGTTCGACCAGTTCCACGCGATCGCCGAAGACTGTCTTCAGCCCGGTGCGGATCTCGTCCTCGGTGACCGGGATGTCCCGTTCCCGCGACCAGCCGGGTCCGCCGAACGTCAGACGGCGCAGCGGGCGGCCTTCGGCGTCGACGCCGAGCGGGAACACCTGCGCGCGATAACCCTCCGGGGTGATCGTGGTCATCGGGACCTCGGCGCTCAGCCGCACGTCGGCGGCCACCATGGTCTCGGTCCCGGGACGGCCGGAGAACTCCGCGCCCAGCAGCTTCCGGACCGTGCTGCGCCCGCCGTCGGCGGCGACCAGGTACTGGGACCGGATCGCGGTGCCGTCGGCGAACGTCGCGGTGACGCCGTCCGCGTCCTGCTCCAGCCCGGCCAGTTCGTAGTCCCGGCGGACGCGGATTCCTTCCGCGGCAAGGTGTTCCTCCAGGAACCCCTCGATCACGACCTGCGGCACCGACCGCCACGGGAACCGGTGCCGTCTCCGGACCAGCGGCAGCAGATTCCCGGCGAAATGCGCGGTGGTGACCGGATAGTCGCCGGTGGCCAGCAGCGGTTCGAGCAGGCCGCGCTGGTCGAACGCCTCCTGGGTACGGGTCTGCAGCCCGCCGGCCTTCGACAGTTCGCTCGCCCGCGGCAGCCGGTCCACCAGCACGCAGGACACTCCGGCGAGCCGCAGTTCGTTCGCCGCCGTCATCCCGGTCGGACCGGCTCCGACGACGAGCACCTCGGCAGTCATGATCTCTCCCCTCATGGGTCGGTGTGTTCGGAACCGACTCTCGGCCCGGCGACGGGCCGCGAGCCAGAAAGCGACCCGATTGCGGCGGATTCCGACCTGAGTAGTCTCAAACCGGTGGATTCCGACTACGACGACCTCGATCGCCAGCTCGTGCACGCCCTGCAGATCGACCCGAGGGCCCCGTTCAGCACGATCGCCGACGCGCTCGGCGTGTCGGATCGCACCATCGCGCGCCGCTACGCGCGGCTTCGGTCGACTGGAGCGGTTCGAGTCATCGGTGGCGTCAACGAGACGGCTTCCGGTGCGGTGCAATGGTTCCTGCGCATCCGGTGCGCACCTGCCGCAGCGGGCGCGGTCGCCGCGGCGCTCGCGCGGCGGCCGGACACCGCTTGGGTCAGCCTGACGTCCGGCGGCACCGAAATCACCTGCACCGTCCGCATCGAAAACGAGGCCGACAGCGAAGCGTTGCTGCTGGCCAAACTTCCCCGCACGCCTCGGGTCGAGGGCGTCACCGCGCATTCGGTACTGCACGCGTTCTACGGCGGGCCGGACAGCCTGGTCGCCAAGCTCGGCGTGCTGGACGACGCCACAGTCGCCCGGTTGCGCCCGCCGCCGATCCCTCTCCGGCCAGGCCCGGCGACACTCGACGACGGCGACCGCAAACTCCTCGCCGCGCTGGCCGCCGACGGCCGCGCCGGGTTCGAACAGCTCGCCGCCGAGACCGGCTGGTCCCCCACGACCGTCCGCCGCCGCATGGCGGAACTGCGCGAACGGGACGTGCTGTACTTCGACCTCGATCTCGACTGGCGGTTGCACGGCAAGGGAATCCGGACACTGCTGTGGCTTTCGGTCGCCCCGTCCGCGCTCGAGGAGGCCGGGGCCGCGCTGGCCGCGCACCCGGAAGTCGCGTTCGCCGCCGCGACCACCGGCCCGACCAACCTGTACGCGACAGCGGTGTGCGCGAGCCAGCACGAGCTGTACCGCTACCTCACCACCAGCGTCGCCGCGCTCCCCGCGGTCACCCACGTGGAAACGGCACCGGTGATCAAGACGGTTAAACGGGTAGCAAACCGGCTGTGACGCAGTACGAACGGGCGCCCTCCCGGTCAGCGGTTGACAGCGCGGCGGTGGTCCGTCAATGATTCGTTCGGTTTTTCCCGGTGGGAAATTCCCGAACGCGTCCGCGAACTGTCCCCGAGTTTTCGAGGAGACACCGATGTCATCGGTCAGCCGTCGCAGATTCATGCAACTCGCCGCGGCCACCGCCGCGGGCACGGCGTTGCCCGCGAGCATCGCGCGGGCGGCTTCGGTGCCGGCCGCCGTGCGCACCGGCACGCTCGCGGACGTCGAGCACGTGGTCGTGCTGATGCAGGAGAACCGCTCGTTCGACCATTATTTCGGGACCCTCAACGGCGTCCGCGGCTTCGGCGACCCGCGCCCGGTTTCGCTGCCGAGCGGGAAATCCGTGTGGAACCAGGCCGACGCGAGCGGCGCCGAAACGCTGCCGTTCCGGCCCGCCGAGGACAATCTCGGCCTCACCTTCATCGAGGACCTCAACCACGACTGGAACGGCACGCACACCGCGTGGAGCACCGGCCGGTGGGACAAGTGGATCCCGGCGAAAACCCGCACCACGATGGCGTATCTGACGCGCAAGGACATCCCGTTCCACTACGCGCTCGCCGACGCGTTCACCATCTGCGACGGCTACCACTGCTCCATGCTGTCCTCCACCGACCCGAACCGGTACTACATGTACACCGGCTGGACCGGAAACGACGGTTCCGGCAACGGGCCGGTGCTGGGCAATGAAGAATCCGGCTACGGCTGGACCAGTTTCCCGGAAATCCTGGAAAAGGCCGGGGTTTCGTGGAAGATCTACCAGGACATCGGCGACGGTCTCGACAAAGACCACGGCTGGGGCTGGACGAAAGACCCGTATATCGGCAACTACGGCGACAACTCGCTGCTTTACCTGACCCAGTACCAGAAATCGACGCAAGGCAGCCCGCTCTACGACAACGCGCGCACCGGCACCCACGCCACCGCGGGCGACGGTTTCTTCGACCACCTCACCGCGGACGTCAAAGCGAACCGGCTGCCGCAGGTCTCCTGGATCGTGGCCCCGGAAGCGTACTGCGAACACCCGGCGTGGCCCGCCAATTACGGTGCCTGGTACGTCTCTGGCGTACTCGACGCGCTCACGTCCAATCCGGACGTGTGGAGCAAAACCGTCCTGCTGATCACCTACGACGAGAACGACGGTTTCTTCGACCACGTCGTCCCGCCGTACCCGCCGCGCGACGCGAACTGGGGCAAATCGACGGCGAGCGTCGCCGGAGAATGGTACGAAGGCGGCGCGGCCGCGTCGTACCTGACCGGAATGCCTTACGGACTCGGCCCGCGCGTGCCGCTGCTGGCCGTCTCGCCGTGGAGCACCGGCGGCTGGGTCTGCTCGCAAACCTTCGACCACACCTCGCTGATCCAGTTCGTGGAGAAGCGATTCGGCGTGCACAACCCGAACATTTCGCCGTGGCGCCGCGCCGTGTGCGGGGACCTCACGACGGCGTTCGACTTCACCGGAGCCAACAGCGGCGTCCCGTCCCTGCCCGGCACCGGCGACTACCAACCGCCCGCCGACCACAGCACCCCGCCGACCTATCACCCGGTGCCGCCCTCGAACGGCTCGCTCCCGAAGCAGGAACCCGGCACCCGCAAAGCACGCGCGCTGCCGTACGACCTGGCCGCGGACACCGAGGCCCGCGACGGCCGGATGTACTTCACCTTCACCAACTTCGGCGACGCCGGAGCCGGGTTCCACGTGACGTCGAAGATGCGTTCCGACGGACCGTGGCCGTACACCGTGGAGGGCCACAAGTCGGTCAGCGACAGCTGGCATCTGCCGAGCGGCGCGGGAGATTGGTACCAGTACTCGGTTTTCGGCCCGAACGGCTGGCTCCGCGAACAAGCCGGAACGATCGGCGGCCTGGGCCCGGAGGTGACTGCGCGGCACGACGCTGGCTTCGTGACGGTCACGTTCACGAACCCGAGCAGCCGGACTGTCACCTTCACCGGGGTTGACGCCTACGCGCCTACCGAGGCTTACCAGTACACGCTCGCCCCGGGCACTTCACGAGCGGTGCCGAAGTGGGGCGTCGCCAACGGCTGGTACGACATCACGGTCAAGGCGGACCACGACGGGCAGTACGTGCGGCGTTTCGCTGGCCACGCGGAGACTGGCCAAGCCTCGACCAGCGACCCGGCCATCGCCACTAGCTGAGCGGTACGTGAGGGGAACCCTGAGGGACTCTGATTCCCTGAGGGTTCCCCTCACGGCTTTCGGAAGCCAGCCACCACCAGTCCGACCACCGCCAGCACCACTGCCAGCCCGCCGAACCCCGCCCCCAACGTCGCCGCCGACGCGATCGCGCCGACCAGCAACGGCCCGCCCGCGTCGCCCAGTTCGCGCCCGACCTCAGCCGCTCCCATCGTCTGCCCGAGCCGTTCCTTGGGCGCGGCACCAGCCAGATGCGCGAACCCGATCGGCGTGGCCACCCCGACCCCGGCTCCGATCGCCACCGCCGCCGCCAGCACCCCCGCGATGCCCGGGATCAGCGCCCCCAACGCCAACCCGGCCGCGGTCAGCAGCAAGCCGCCAGCCATCCCCGGACCGTCGGGGATCCGGCCGGCGTCCCGGAGCCGTCCGGCCCACGGCTGCACCAGCGCGGAACACAACGCCAGCACCGACACCACCGCACCGGTCGCGACCGTGCCGAGCCCGCTCGCCGCCCCGGTCACCGGCAGGAATCCGATGCCCACCGCGAGCGCCCCGGTCGTTCCGGCCAGCACCGCGGTCGGCCGCACGAACCCAGGCTCGGCGAGCCGACGGGCAAGGTCGAGCACGGTCTGCCGCTGGCGAGGCAACGGCTCCGGCGCGGGCACCACCAGCGCGGCCCACCCCGCGACGGCGAAGGCCAGCACCGCGAGAGCGCCGAACAGCAAGGAAAACCCGCCCAGCGTGATCAGCACGCCGCCGAGCAACGGGCCGAGCGTGTAACCGATGCTCTTCCAAGCACCGTAACCGCCGAACGCCCGCCCCTGCCGTTTCTCCGGCGACAACCGCGCGACCATCGCTCCGGCCGCGGGCGAGAAGGCCGCCGCGGCCGCGCCCTGACCGAACCGCGCCAGCCCCACCGCCGCCGGATTTCCCGCGATGACAAAAGCCGCCGACGCGAGCGCGAACGCCAACAACCCGCCAAGCAGCACCGGCCGCGGCCCGACCCGGTCGGCCAGCGACCCGAACACCGGCTTCAGCACGACCTCGGCCCCGTCGTAGACCGCGAGCAGCAATCCCAAGGTCAGGAGGGAATCGCCGTGCGTGTACGCGCCCAGGCTGGCGGCGATGCTGTGCGCCCCGAACGCGGTGACGAACCCGGCGGCGTACAGCGGACGCAGTTCAGCGGAACTCATGCGAAACCCTCACCTCTTGCTGCGGGGACGGGAAAGACCCGCCTGGCGCAGTCGGCGAACAACCACGCCGTCCCCAGCCGCCTTCACACCCACCCGAAGCCCTCACATCTGGTGCAGCGCTTCAAAAACCCGCTCGGTGTACTCGGCAAGCCGTTCCACGCAATGCTTCAACTGCTGCTCAGCCTCCCCAGCCGACGGCGCACCGAACACATCCCGCGCCTTCAAATCCCGATGCCAGCGCCGCAACCGCTCGAGGCTCTGCTCTTCCTCCTCCAGCTCGGCCATCGTGAACTTGCCGATCCGGATTTCCTTGTCGATCTCGGCGTCGAACTTCCCGCAGTCGGCCAGGAACTCCGTCCACTCCTCTTCCCGCTCGGCGGTGAACAGCTCCACCAGCCGAGACCCGTCCCGTTCGGCGGCGTCGAGCGTGATCACCTCGCCGTCGCCGCGTTCGGCCAGCTCGGCGACCCGCGCGACACCGCCGGCGAACCCGGGCACGTCCGGCACCGCCCAGGCGCCCTGCCCGAGCGACAACGCGCCGACCCGCCGCAGCTCACGCCACACGGCGACCCGATGCCGCGACGGCCCGGACGGCACCCGCACCACCAGCACCAGCCACTTGTCGTCTGCCACAGTGCCGAATGTAGCACGTGTTACATTCAGCGAGGTAGCGCCGCCAGGAACGTGCCGACCGTCCGGTCCACCAGTGCCTGCCGGTCCGCCAACGGCAGCGAGAGGCACTGCAGCGTCACGCCGTCGATCATCGCGAACACCTGCGCCGCCACGTCCTCGGACAGCCCGGCGTCGACATACCACTGCCGCAGCTCGCGATCGAGCTTCGCGTTTTCCTTCCGCAGCACCGGATCCACCGCGGCCGCCGCCGCGTACGCGAGCCACACCCGAGCCCGCCGGGAGCGCGCTTCGTCCAGCGGCAGCCACAGTTCGACGTAACCGGCGATCGATTCCGGTTGCGCCGCTTCGATTTCCGCCAGGAACTGCTCCCCCGCGTACTCGAAACCGGCGCGCACAAGGTCGTTCTTCGTCCGGTAGTAGTACTGCACCTGAGCCGGAGAAACGCCCGCCGCCGCGGCGACCGTCCGGACGCTCAGCGCACCGATTCCCTGCTCCGCCAACACTTCCAGCACAGCATCGAGCACATGGGTGGCACGCTTCACCGCCGAGACGCCCCCGCGCGAGCCCGCCACGCGACGGCGATCAGTTCGAGAATCCCGATCGCCCCCACCACCACGCCGACCTGCCGCAGCCCGACCACCGGCGTCTCGACGTCGTGGAACACGAAGTACAGCACCGCACCGACAATCACCATCAGCACGCCGACCACGACATGCCCCCATGTGCCGTTCATCCGAACCCTCCTATACGAACGTACAATACGACCGTACAGGACTAGGCGGCCTTCCGCGCCACCAACCGCTCGACAATCCCGGCCTTGCTCCGCTCCGCCCGCTCCACCGCGAACCCGGCCGCCGCGAGCAACGGCAGCGGCCGGCGGGTCAGGTAGTCCCCCAGCTGCCGCACAGTCAGCTTCTCCACCAGCCGCTGCACGGCAAGAACGAGCCACCGGTCGCTGCCGACGTGGTCCAGCAGCAGAAGCCGCCCGTCCGGCCGCAGCACCCGGTGCATCTCCGCGATCGCGATGCGTTCGTCCGGGACGCCGCACAGACCCAGCGTGCAGACGACCGTGTCGAACGAGCCGTCCGGGAACGGAAGGGACTGCGCGTCGGCCTCGGTCAGCGTCACCTCGCGGCCGATCTCGGCGGCCCGGCGGCGCGCGAGGTCCAGCATCGACGGGCTGAGGTCGATCCCGGTCAGCCGCACCTCCGGCGGGTACAACGGCAGATTCCGCCCGGTCCCGACGGCGACCTCCAGCACCTCCCCCGAGGCCTGCCCGCACACCCACTCGCGGCCGTCGGCGAGCAACGCCCGCTCGACCCACGCAATGTCCCGGTCGTACCGCGGCGCGGCCTCGTCCCACGTCCGCCGCAACCAGTCCTGTCCCCGCTCCGCCATCGTCGCGAACTCCTCTCCGCCGGGGCCTTCCCAGTACCCTCGCATCTCATGGGGGACTTCGACTACGACGCGGAACTGCGCCGCTACGACCGGCACCTCCGCGAGGCCGCCGATGTCCGGCCGGACGACCACGTCCTCGACATCGGCTGCGGCACCGGGCAGACCACCCGCGCCGCCGCTCGGCGCGCGATTCGCGGCAGCGCGCTGGGGGTCGACCTGTCCGCCCCGATGCTCGCCCGCGCCGAGCGAGCGGCCGCGGACGTGCCCAACATCCGGTTCGCCCAGGCGGACGCGCAGATACATCCGTTCCAGATGGCCGCGTTCACGCTCGGGCTGAGCCGGTTCGGCACGATGTTCTTCGAGGATCCGGCCGCCGCGTTCGCCAACATCGCCCGAGCGCTGCGGCCCGGAGCGCGGCTCCTGCAACTGGTCTGGCAGGAGCGGTGCCGCCAGGAATGGGTCACCGCGATCCACCGCGCGCTCGCCGAGGCCGATCCGCCGGACGGCACCGCACCCGGCGACGCCTTCTCCCTCGCCGAGCCCGCGACTGTCCGAAGTGTCCTCACCGCGAACGGATTCGCCGACGTCGCACTGGCCGACGTGCGCGAACCGGTCTGGTACGGCCCCGATCCCGCTTCGGCGCTCGACGCGGTGCTCCAACTCCGTGAAGCGAGCGACCTGCTGGCCCGCGACCCCAGCGAGAAAGACCGAGCGCTTGCCCGGCTGCGCGCCGAAATGACGGAGCACCACGGCCGCGACGGCGTCTGGTTCGACGCACGGGCGTGGCTCGTCACCGCGCGCCGGACCTGATGTCACAAACTCCCGGCGGCCGGCGTCCTATGGGCGATCGTCCCCAGAACGCGAAGGAGCCATCCATGACAGCGCCCGGCGAAGCGAGCCCGGACCTCGCCACCGAGACCTTCCTCGCCCACCGGAACCTGCTGTTCACCGTGGCGTACGAGATGCTCGGCTCGGCCGCCGACGCCGAGGACGTGCTGCAGGAAACCTGGCTGAAGTGGGCGGGCGTCGACCTCGACGAGATCCGCGAGCACCGCGCCTACCTGGTCCGGATCACCACCCGCCAGGCGCTGACCCGGCTGCGCACCCTGGGCAGGCGCAAGGAGTCCTACATCGGGACCTGGCTGCCCGAACCGCTGCTCACCGCGCCGGATGTCGCCGAGGACGTCGAACTGGCCGACAACGTCTCGATGGCGATGCTGCTGGTGCTCGAAACCCTGCGGCCGACCGAGCGCGCGGTGTTCGTGCTGCGCGAGGTCTTCGACGTGCCGTACGACGAAATCGCCGAAGCGGTCGGCAAAACCCCGGCCGCGGTGCGGCAGATCGGGCACCGGGCGCGATCGCACGTGTCCGCCCGCCGTCCGCGCGGCGACGTCACGCCCGCCGAGACCCGCGGCGCGCTCAACGCGTTCCAGAAGGCCGTCGAGACCGGCGACCTGCAGGGACTGCTCGATCTGCTCGCCCCGGACGTCGTCTTCCTCGGCGACGGCGGCGGCGTGAAGCAGGCGGTGCCGCGGCCGATCGTCGGCGCGGACAAGGTCGCGCGGCTGCTGACCACCGGGCACGTCCGGCTCCCCGCGCCGCTGCGCCCGATGCAGGTCAACGGGCACCCGGCGCTGGTGCTGAAGCTCGACGGCGAGGTCGACACCGTGCTCACGCTGCGCATCGACGAGGGCAAGATCACCGGCCTGTACGCGGTCCGGAATCCGGCGAAGCTGTCGCACATGGACGAGGAAACCGCCCTTCGCCGCTGACTCCCGGTGAGGCTACGCACAGTAGCCCTGACTCTGGCGCGCGCCACCCGTACGGACCATGCCATTCTGGTCCCCGCCAGGGGCGGCCCGACGGGCCGCCGCCGTACCGAGGAGAGGACCGACGTGGGCGTTGTCAGCTGGATCGTGCTGGGCCTGATCGCCGGGTTGATCGCGAAGGCCCTCATGCCGGGCAAGGACCCGGGCGGCTGCATCATCACCATCCTGCTCGGGATCGGAGGCGCGTTCGTGGGCGGCTGGATCGGCAAAACGCTGTTCCACACCCAGCTCGGGACGTTCTTCGACCTGCGCACGTGGGGTCTCGCGGTGCTCGGCGCGCTGGTCATCCTGACCGGCTACCGGCTCATCGTGGGCGGCCGCCGCCGAGACTGACCCCCGGGGCGGCCCGCTTCGCTGCGCGCGGCGGGCCGCCCCCGCTTCGCGTATCCCGAAAGGCTTTCACGCTGTCGGCCGACTCACCCGGGCAAGGCTTCGAATTGAACGCGACCCCGGATTCCGGGCTCGTTTCGTGGCAGAATCAGCGGACAAGTTTCGGCCAGGTCGACGGGCGGAGCGGACGATGGCGCTGCGCGACCACGAACAACACCAACTGGACGAGATCGAACGATGCCTCGCCCAGGAAAACCCGCGCCTTGCCCGCCGGTTCGAGAAGTTCCGCCCGATGCCGGTGCTCACCTTCGCCGCGGCCGCGCTCGGCGTGCTGAGCGTGTTCCTCACCGGGCTGGTCACGCTCGTGGTCGGGTTCGGCATGGACTCCGCCCCGCCGATCGCGGTGGGCGCGGTCCTCACGACGGCGATCCCGTTCGCGATCATCTGGTTCTACCGCTGCCACTGGCGCTGACGCCTGTTTGGCAAGGAAAGCATCGTCAGGCGGCGACGCGCCCGCGCACGAAACGACGGAACAGCGCGAAACCCGCGATCGCCGTCACCAACTCCCACGCAACCGTCGTGATCACCGAAACCGACATGACGTCGACCTGATCCGGAGACGACGACCGCAACTGCCCTCGCGCGTCCACGCGGACACGGGTCAGCCCACGAGCCGCCGGATCCGAACGCAGCGGGATGTTGGCTTCCTCGGTACCGCCGTCCGGGGCGGTCCACGTGACGCGCCGGGTGTCGGGCATCGCGGCGCCCTCGGTGCCGCGCAGCGCGCCGGACTCGGGTGCGACGGAGGCGACCACGGACCGGCCGGGCGCGCGGTCGATCGCCGCGGCGCCCTGCCGGTGGATCCACAGGCCCAGCCAGAGCCCGGCCACCGCCGAGGCCGCGACGGCCGCGGCCAGGACGGGAAGGAGGAACACGCGACCGCGCACCGCGGACGCGCGGAAACCACCAGAAGCCATGCCTAGAGAATGCCGGGAAAACCGGGAGCACGGCAGGGTTTGCGGACAAATGTGCCCAAGTCGCAGGAAAAGGCGCCCGCGACGGGCAAACGACGCCGGGTCGATGCCCGGTTTCACCCGTTCTTTTCACTCATTCGTGGGTAACGCCACACGGAGGCAACCCGGACGCGACCGGCTGCCCGAGAGCGTCGGAGCAGCTGCCGCCCATTCCGGATCGCCCGGCAGCGCCCGCGCTGGATCGCGTCGTTTATTGCCGCTGTCTTCCGTCAGTACGTGGGATTCTTCCGGAACGCACAATCACCCGCCGGACGCGCTCAGCAATGCCTGTCCGGTGGCCGTCACCGCGTGCCGCACCGTGTTCCCTTCTTGCTGGCTCTCCACCAATCCCGCGCGGCGCAGGACACCCGCGTGTTTGCCCGCCGCCACCGGGGTCACGCCGATCTCCCCGGCCAATTCGGCCGTGGACAGCGGGACAGCCAGCGCGTGCAGCGCGCGGGCCCGGGTCGTGCCGAGCAGATCCGGCAGCGGGTCCTGCTCGGTGTCGCCCGCCGCGATCGCGCGTTCCGCGGGCGCGCCCCAGACCACCGGCAGCTCTGGTCCGGTCGCCGAATCCGGTTCCACGACCCGGAAATAGGCCGGGATCACGAGCAACCCTCCGAAGTAGACACTGCGGTCCGCGGGCGGTTCGCCGGGCAACTCCGGGCGCTCCCAGCGGATCGGCGCGGCGGCTTTGTCGCCGGCGGACGGCCAATTCGGCGCCTGCCGAGCCGTGCCGTACGAAGCGAGCGCCGAGCCGAGCAGGGCGCGCGCCCCGTCGGCCAGCTCCCCGACCCACGAGGGCGTGACCCCGTGCACGAAGAACGTCTGAAGCTCCGCGCGCAGCGTCGTTTTCGGAACGTGCACGAGACCGTCTCCCGCGACCGGACCGAGCTGCCGCCGGTCCGGCTGTCTCAGCGCTGCCGCGTGCCGGATGCCCGGCGCGCCGGGCGGCAGCGCCCGCAACGCCCGGTTGCGGATCTCCAGCGCCGCCGCCGGACGAGGCTGCGGCAGCAGGCTCTCTCTGCGAAGTTGCTTGCGGGCACGCGCGGACCAGACCCGCAGCCCGCTCGCCGGACGGCGGCTCTGCAGAGCCGTGAGGCTCAGCACCAGTTCCCACAGCGGATCGGGGCCGGTGCGCCGCCTCGTCCGGCCGAAATCGTCGTCGGTGAAATGAATGCGCAACGCCATGTGCTCCCCCTGCCCCCCGACATGGTTGCGCTTCCAGAGTGCCGCGCGGATCCGCCGCTGTCCAGGCGCTTTTTCCCGTGGGGGAAAGAACCCACCGAATGCCAGCGAATCTCGCTGAATCAGGTGGCCCGTCTACGCACAGTTCGCAGCGGAACCGCGAAAGCGAGACAAATCGTCTCGCCGGATCGGGCGCACGCATTAGCCGGAAGCGCCGTGCCCGCCCGGATGCCGCCGGATCCGGCCGTGCGGCGCGGCTTCCCCGGTTAGCGAGCCGCCGCCGGAGTGCCGATGGACCAGCAGTTCCCGACATTTGCCGCAGCGATTTCCCCCACCCGGGCGACTATTTCCGCCACGAAATGCGAAACGGGGCCCGGCCGCGTGGGCCGGACCCCGTTTCCGGTGCCTCAGTGCGTCGGGCTCAGCCGAGCAGGAGGCCGTTGCCGCCGGCGACGGCGTTGTCGAAGCGCTTGGAGATCTCGGCCCAGTTGAAGATGTTCCACAGAGCGTTGACGTAGTCCGGCTTCACGTTCTTGTAGTCCAGGTAGAACGCGTGCTCCCACACGTCGACCAGCAGGATCGGCGTGGTCGGCAGGATCAG
>NZ_JBEXMH010000093.1:0-26927 GCF_040610415.1 Amycolatopsis sp. NPDC004079
CGTCCGTGAGGGGAACCCTGAGGGACTCAGAGTCCCTCAGGGTTCCCCTCACGGACCTGAAGACGCGGGGTCACGCAGCCGGGATCAGGGGTAATTCGGGACGTTGACCGGTTTCGTGCCGTCCGGTGTCACGTCGCCGGTGTCGTTCACAACGTGGGTGATCGTGCCGCGGTGGTTCAGCGACACCGTCAGCAGGCTGTGCAGCTTCACTCCGCCGTTCTGCGGCACCTCGAACGCGTGATAGCTCGAAACCGCCGGGTTGGTGTCGAAGAAGCAATAACTGCCCAGACCCCAAGCCTCGTGCGACGTCACGTCCGGGCCGACCTTGTACGCGGCGTACCCGGCGGTGCCCGGCGCGGAATTCCACGAACCCTGATCCGGGACGTCGTAAGGCATTTCGTTCTGGAAGAAGATCGTCTTCCCGTTCTGGCCGTTCCACACGACCTGGAACTTCTGGTAATGCTCCACGAACAGCCCGGTCGCGGTCACGTTGTCGCCGTTGACGAGCACGCCGGTGTCCGCCGTGTTCGTGGTCCAGCCGACGGTGCCGCTGTTGCCGTGGTCGGCACGCCACGCCCAGACGTGGTCGACGATCGTGTCGTCGCTGTTCACGACCAGGCTGTTGGTCGCCTTGCCCGCCAGATCGCCGCCGACGCGGAAGAACACGTCCTGCAGCGAGGTCGGATTCGCCGCGTGGCTCGTGTGCTTCCCGCTTTCGCCCACGGTCAGCAGGGACTGCGAGTTCTGCGTGCCCGCGTCGAAGAGCAGGCCCTTCACCCGTACACCGTCCACATCGGACACGTGCATCGCGTCGACGCCGTTGTCCGGGATCAGCGTCGGGTAGCCGATGCCGAGCACGGTCGTGCCCGGGCGGGTCACGTTCAGCGTCTGGTCGAGGTGGTAGGCGCCGGGGGTGAAGAACAGGTTGCAGCCGGAGTCGAGGGAGCTGTTGATGCTCTCCGCGGTGTCGCCGGGTTTGACGACGCGGAACTGGCTCATCGGGACGGAATCGCCGGGCGTGCCGCCGTTCGCCCAGCTCGGCCCGGACGCGTTCGTGCGCGGGGACGGCAGGAAAACGCGGTAGTTGCCGCCGTCGTCCACGTACAGGTACGGCACGTCGCGCGACACCGGCGTGGTGTCGAGCGTCGTTTCCGGCGGGTTCGGGAACGAGTTGGCCGGCGCGCCGGTGGTCCCGGAGAAGACCATGTTCCACACGCCGCCGTCCCAGCTGCCCAGCGCCGAATCCCGCGTGTACCACTGCTGCTGCGAAACCGACGCGGCCTGGCCGGACACGCGGGTGTCGGCGACGTAGCCGCCGCTCGCGTAGCCGTAGCTGGCCGGGAACAGCTGCAACCCGCCCTTGATGTCCATCCGGCGGAACGGCGCGGCCTGCGACACCGCCCAGCGGTCGCTGCCGCTGGAAGGCGTGACGGCCATGTTCTCCGCGGAGCGCCAGAAGTTCTGCAGCGCCGAGCCCTGGTCGGATCCGTTGAAGGCGTCCACAGTGATGTCGCCGTTGATCTGGACGTCGTCCGGATTCTGGCCGAGCCCGGCGACCGAGGTGTAGAAGCCGACGTTGTCGTGCACCGCGTACGTGCCCGGCTTGAACAGGTGCGCGACGCGGCCCGAGCCGAACTGCGCGGTCTGCGTGTCCTTCTGCGCCTCGAAGTCCTTGTCCAGCTGGGCCTGGATCGTCGCGGAGGGCATTCCCGGGTCGAAAACGTGCACGTTCGGCCCGAAGTCCGGCTGGTCCGGCTGGCCGCCGCAGCCCGCCTGGCCGGACGCTGGGGCCGCGGCGGCCGGGACAGCCAGCCCGGCCGCGGCCAGCAAGGCCAGCATCGCGACTGCCGGGCCCCGGGATCGACGAGGTCGGGGTGGTCGATAAGTCCGGTTCACGTCGGGGACACCTCCGCGGTAGGGGATTTACCCACCAGTTTGTGGTCGGCCACAACAAATTAAACGCCCGGCCGCGTGGCGCCGGTCACAACTCGGTCACGGTTGTCTGGACCACTGGCGCGATTCCGGCTATCGGAATCTCGTTCACGTCCGGGTGACGCAGCCAGCCCCGTCCCGCGTCGTGCCTCAAGATGACCTTGGACCTGCCGCCGTGAAGATCGGAGTCTCGGTGACCCGGACAGCAACGGACAAGCCCTGGCGGCTCGCTTTCACCGCCGCCGCGTCGGTTTTGGCGATGGCGTGCGGCGTCGCGACCGCCGGACCGGCCGCCGCCGCGGACTACTCGAAGGCCGGCGAGAATGTTGCCGGTTCACAAATTGTGCGCCACGAGGGCGTCCGGACCGGGAGCCCTCGGCTCGATCCGGCGGCCGGGCAGACCCTCGGCCACGACGTGAGCGGGCACCAGGGCGCGGTCGACTGGGGCCAGGCCGCCGGAGCGGGCGCCCGGTTCGCCTACGTCAAGGCGACCGAGGGCACCGGATTCGTGAGCCCGCAGTTCGACCAGCAGTACAACGGCGCGCACGACGCGGGCCTCATCCGCGGCGCGTACCACTTCGCCCGCCCGGACGTCTCCAGCGGCGCACAGCAAGCCGACTACTTCATCGCCCACGGCGGTGCATGGCGCGGCGGCGGCTCGACGCTGCCGGGCGCGCTCGACATCGAGTACAACCCGTACGGCGACGCCTGCTACGGCAAGAGCCAGGCCGACATGACCGCGTGGATCGCCGACTTCACCCAGCGCTACCTGGCGAAACAGCGCCGCAGCGCGATCATCTACACCTCGACGTCCTGGTGGAAGCTCTGCACCGGCAACGCCGGCGGGTTCGGCGACACCAACCCGCTGTGGCTCGCCCGGTACGCCCCGGAGATCGGCGAACTCCCGGCGGGCTGGGACAAGCAGAGCATCTGGCAGTTCTCGCGCACCGGCAGCCTGCCCGGCGACCAGAACTACTACAACGGGCCGATGAACCGCGTCGAGGCGCTCGCCAGGGGAGGCGGTTCGTCGGCGTGATCGCCGGAAAAGCCGTACCGGAGGGGGTCCGGCCGTAGTTGGATCACCGGGTGACTTTCGCGATCGGTCTCTTCGACCTCTTCACCTATGCGATCCCCGGCGCGCTGCACCTGGCGTTCCTGGCCTATCTCGCCGGACGGCTGCACTGGCTCGACCTCGCCGCCGTCTCGCGCGGGCCGGGCGTGGTGCTGGTGATCGGGATCGTGGTGGCGAGCTACCTGCTCGGGTACCTGGCGTATCCGATGGGAACGCGGGCGTCGCGGTGGCTGCCGCGACGACGGAAGCGGAACGCGCGGGAGGAGTTCCTGCGCCGGAACCCGGCCGCGCGCGGGCGCGTCTTCGTCGAGGCGGACTCGTTTCTGCTGCTGTCGGCCCTGCAACTGCACGACGCCGACGCGGCGATGGAAGCGACTCGACTGCGCACCGCCGGGCTGATGCTGCGCAATTCCAGCCCGGCGATGGCGTTCGGGTTCGTGGCGTCGGTGGTCGAGCTGATCGTCGGGCAGCATCCGGTGTTCGCGGCCTGCGCGGCGGTGCTGTTCGCGGGCGCGTTCCCGGCGTTGGTCGCGCAAGGCCGGTTGATGTCGCATTGGGCGAGTGTGAAGACGCTGGAACTCAGCTTTTGGGTGCCGGAGGTGGAGGAGACGCTGGCGGCCAGGCAGAAGACGGAGTGACCTGGATGCGTTCGACGAGTGCGGGATCGTCGAAGACGGTCACCCCCGCGATGCCGTCCCGCCGGACGTCGAGCACCGCTACGCCGAACGGTTTCCCGTGCCAGCGGACGACCGCCGCGGGCTGACCGTTGACTACCGCCCGGTCCATCCGCCAATCACCGGGACTGCCCACCGCTGCGGCGAACACCTGAGAACAGTCGCCCATGCCCTTGAACCACGTGCGGCTCGGCAGGAGTTCCAGTGTGGCGTCCGCGCGAAGCACGTTCGTCAGGCCGGAGACGTCCGCGCTTTCGAACGCGGTGACGTACGCGTCGAGCAGCCGCCGCGCCTGCGGGGAGCTGGGCTCGACGACGTCCTCGGGACCGGACTCGACTTCCGCCAGCCGGGCGCGTGCCCGTTGCAGGCTGCTTTTGACCGCGGCGACGGACATGTCCATCATCTCGGCGACCTCGGCGGCGGGGAATGCCAGCACCTCGCGCAGCAGCAACACGGCCCGTTGAGCGGGAGGGAGCGTCTGCATCGCGGCGATCAACGCCAGCCGCAGGTCCGCGCGGTCGCCGGGAAACGGCTCGATCCACGTCTCCGGCGGCAGCACGTCCGGTCGCGTGTCGTCGGCGGCGATGCCTGAGGGCAGGGCTCGCCGCCCGCGGTCCCGGGCGGCGTTGAGGCACACGTTGGTCGCGATGCGGTGCAGCCAGGTGCGCACCGAGGACCGCTCCTCGAAGCCGTCCCAGGCGCGCCAGCCGCGCAGGTAGGTCTCCTGGACCGCGTCCTCGGCCTCGTGCCACGACCCGAGCAGCCGGTAGGCGTGCGCCAGCAGCTCTGAGCGCAGTGGGGCCGCCGCCCGTTCGAAATCCGTCACCGGACCAGTGTCGACCGCAGCCACGATCCCGCCTCCTGAACCGCCTCGTCGGCCACGGTGGTGGTCCCGGCGGCCATCTGGAACGTGTGGACCTGGCCGGGGAATTCGTCGATGCGGACCTCGACACCGGCCTCCCGCATCCGCCGGGCGAGTTCCCTGCTGTCGTCCAGCAGGGATTCTTCGGTACCGACCTGAAGATACGTCGGCGGCAGCCCGCGCAGGTCCGCGTGGAGGGGCGAGGCGAGCGGGTCACGCGGGTCTTTTCCGGCCAGGTAACCGGCCGCGAGGCCGCGGACTAGCTCTCGGGTGAAGAACGGGTCGCTGCCGGTGTCGTAGGTGGCGCCGTTGGCTTCGAGGTCGGTCCATGCCGACAGCAGCAGCAAAGACGCGGGCATCGGCAGGTTCTCGGCACGGGCGCGTGCGGCGAGGCCTACTGCCAGCATCGCCCCGCAGGAGTCGCCAGCGATGGCGATCGGCCCGGATTCGTTGCTACGCAACCATCGGTAGGCCGCCGTGACGGTGTCGAGCTGGCTGGGGAACACGTGCTCGGGCGTGAGTCCGTACTCGACGGCGAACGTGGTTACTCCGGCGGTTTTCGCCACATGGCCGAACGTCCGGCGATGGGTGTCAGCGGATCCGCCCACGAAACCGCCGCCGTGGATCGCCAGGATCGCTGGACCCGCCATGGCGTTCGGCGGACGGAGCCATAGTCCGGCCGGTGTCTCGACTGCTTCGACCGCGATGTCTTTCGGCTCGGTGGCGAGCGTTTCCCAGGCCGGGGTTTGCGCACCGCGCGCCCGTGCTTCCCAGAGTGTCCGGTTGGGGTCTCGCGTTGTTGTGGTCATGACGGATAGACCCCGGTCGGGGCGAAAAGGAATCGGTCAGCCGCGGGCGGGTTCGTGCCACCTCAGGCTCGCGCCGAGCGCTGCGGTCAGGCGGGTGATCGTCTGGCGGGTGGTTTCGTCGTTGATGTGGTCGGGGAGCCAGGCGCAGGCGAGGTAGGCCCCCGCGAGGTCAGCGGTGGCGCGGGCGGCGGCGAGGCATTCCTCGATCTGCGCCAAGGAAGGACCGGGGCCGGACGGGAAGCGTGCGTCGGACAGGTCGGTGCTGTCGATGATGTCGATGTCGAGGTGGACGTAGACGGGCACCGGGCCGAGTCGGGCGAGGGCGGCGGTGATCGCGGCGGGGTCGGCGGGGATGCGGTGGATCTGGCTGGCGGCAAGGGAATCGCGCTCGGCGGGGTCGAGGTCGCGGGCGTCGGCGAGCACGACGTTGGTGTCGGGGACGGGGTGCAGGCCGAGTATGTCGTCGAACAGGTCGGGGGTCCGGCCGGTCAGCATGGACAGGGCCATCCCGCCGAGGTAGCCGCTGGTGGAGATGGCGGGGGTGTTGAAGTCGCCGTGGGCGTCCAGCCACAGCACGGCCAGGTCGCGGTGGCGCTGCTGCAGCGCGGCTACGGCGGCGCGGCTGGTGGGACAGTCGCCGGAGAGGACCAGGGGGCGGGCGGCATGGGCCACGGTGTCGGTTGTTGCCCGGTGAAGGAGGCTCATCCGGGAGGGGACGGGGCCGGAAGGCAGGACCGGGGGAACGACCTGGGTCGCGGTGGCGGGGATCGGGAAGTCCGGAATGTGCTGGTCGAGGTGCCAGGGCGTGATGATCAGGTCCCAGGTGCTGTCAGCCACGAGGTGTCTCGCTTTCGGTGCGGTGGGCGAGCAGGTCGAGCAGCCGTCGGAGTTCGGCGGCGCCGGCTCGCAGGTGCGCGGTGAGTTCGGTTCTGGCTTGTTTCGGGGTGCCGTGGAGCGCGTCCAGCAGTTGGCGGTGGTCGTCTTCGGTGCGGCCGAGTTCGCGGCGGGAGCGCTCGGCCAGGGCCAGGGCGAGGCGCTGTTCCTGCTGGAGTTGCGCGTGGAAGCGGGACAGGCGGGGGCTTCGGGTGGCCGTGACCAGAGTGGCGTGGAAGAGCCGGTCGCCGTCGAGCGCGGCGGCCGTGTCGCCGTGGTCGAAAGCGTGCTCTATCTGGTCGACCAGGTCGGCGAGCTGCTGGTAGATGCCCGGATCGCGGTGTTCGGTGAGGGCGTCGGCCGCGGTCAGTTCGACGGCGGTGCGGGCTGCGTAGATGTCGACGACGTCAGGACCGGTGACGTCCGCGACGATGATGCCGCGGTTCATCTGGTGGCGGACGAGGCCTTCGCTTTCGAGGGTCCGCGCGGCCTCGCGGAGGGTGCTGCGGGAGACGCCGAGTTCGGCGGCGAGGGCGGTCTCGCGCAACGGGGTGCCGGGAGGCAGTCGGCCGGACAGGATGGCCTGCCGGACGGCGTCGGCGGCTTGCTCGGCGGTGCTCTGCCGCTGGATGCTCGCGCCGAGGCCGGTGATCGGATTCGTCGAACTCATCAGTCCCCCTGACCTTCCCGCCAGTGAGAACTAGATTGCCAGATTGTCCGACAATATGGCAAGCCGTTGTGAGGCGCGCTGGGTTTGGCGCACTTGATGGAGGAGCGGACCGGATGAGGCGTTCCTTGCCCGGCTGCGCGAAATCGTTGACCGGTAAGGGGTCAGGCGTGATTCAGCTCGGCCGATGCGCCAGAAGCCCAAAGAACGCGGCAAAGGGCGAGTGGCGGACTGCCGCCGCGACCGAATGTGCGGCGGCAGTCCACAAAGGACTCTCTCAGCGACCCCGGAACCGCGCGGTCAGTGCGGCGATCGGCGACCGCCGTCCTCGCAACGGAACCTGTCCGGAGGTGATGTCCGCGAGAAGGGTCGCCACGGTTTCCCCGGCGCACGTCCGGTTCGCACCGATCCCGCCCGACGGGCCGCGCTTGATCCAGCCCACCACGTAGGCGCCGGTCCGGCCCTCGACTCGGCCCGCGGTGTTCGGGATCGTCCCGGCCGCCTCGTCGAACGGCAGACCCGGCACCGGACGTCCCCGGTAGCCGACGGCGCGCACGACTTGACCGGCAGCGATCTCGACCGGTCCGGAAGGGCCGTCGACGCGCAATCCGCGTACCTGGCGGTCGCCGGTGATCTCCACTGGAGCCGAGTGGAAGCGCAGCACGATCCGACGGGGGCCGTCTGCGGGAGGGGCGGTCCAGTCGACCGTCTCGCGGTCCAAACCCTGCAGCAGCGCGGCTTTTCCGGTGCCAGCGTCGATCGCCGCAGCGGTGCGCGGGTCTTCGGTGTCGACGACGAGCGGCACGTTCGCGCGCTGCGCCAACGCGATCAGCTCGGGGGAGGTGTAGGCGGCGTCTTCCGGGCCGCGCCGCGCGAGCAGCACTACCTCGCGGACCTTGCTGGAGCGCAGGCGTTCCAGGGCGTGCGGGGCGATGGTCGTGCCGTCGAGGTCGTCGGGGTCGGCGGTGAGGATCCGGGCCACGTCGAGGGCGACGTTGCCGGTGCCGATCAGCACCACTCGCTCCGCGGAGAGGTCGACGGCGTGCGCGGGGACGTCCGGGTGGCCGTTGTACCAGGCGACGACCGTCGTCGCGGCGAGGCTGCCGGGGAGGTCTTCGCCGGAAATCCCGAGGGTGCGCGCGGAAGAAGCACCGACGGCGTAGATCACGGCGTCGTGGCGCTCGGCCAACTCGTCCACAGTCACGTGGCGGCCGACCTCGACGCCGAGCTTCAGCTTCAGCCGGGGGTGGTTGTGGAACCGCGAGAAAGCCTCGCCGATCCGCTTCGTGTCCGGGTGGTCCGGGGCGACGCCGAAGCGCACCAGGCCGCCCGCGACCGGCAGGCGGTCGATCAGCGTGACGCGGGCGTTGGTGTGCAGCAACAGGTCTTCCACCGCGTACATCCCGGCCGGGCCGGTGCCGACGACGGCCACGTCCGCGGGCTCGAGGTCGCTCGGGATCTCGCGGTCGAACGTCGGCGGGCCCCAGCGGTGGAAGTTCGGCGCGGGGTTCGCGGCGACCGGCGGGCGGTCGGCGTAGAAGTCCGCGTTGATCCCCGCGTACACCTTCATCGAGTCGGTCAGCAGGTCCACCGGGAAGATCGCGTCGACCGGGCACGCGTCGGCGCAGGCGCCGCAGTCGATGCACGTCTCCGGGTCGACGTAGAGCATCTCGGTGGTCCCGAAGTCCGGCTCGTCCGGCGTCGGGTGGATGCAGTTGACCGGGCAGACCGACACGCACGTCGCGTCGTTGCAACAGGTCTGGGTGATCGCGAAGGCCATGTCAGATCAGATTCGCCCGCTTGTAGAACACCAGCGCCGGCTTCGTCAGCAGCCCGCACGAGCCGAGGAACTCCATCAGCCCGGCACAGCTCGACCGCATCATCGACTTGTGGTGCTCGTTGGCCTTCGCCTCGCGCAGCGCGCGCTCGGAGTCCAGCCCGGCGTTCTTGTACACGTCGCGGTTGACCATGCTGCTGACGATGAAGTACGACGCGATCGCGATGACCAGCGCGTTGACCTGGCGGCGCACGGCTCCCGCGCCCTCAAGCTGCTCGCGCGTCTCCTCGCGGGCGAACTTCATGTGCCGCGACTCTTCGACGACGTGGATGTTGTTGATCGTCCGCACGAACGGGACCACGCGCTCGTCGCGCATCCAGTCGCGCTGCATCACGTCGAGCACTTCTTCGGCGACCAGGATCGCCGCGTACGCCGCTTCGCCGCCGGCGACCGCCTTGAAGACGCGGCCCAGTTCGACGGCGAGCTTGCGCGGCCGGTACGGGGGAGCGCCGAGCTTCTGCGCGCCGCGGGCGAACATGATCGAGTGGCGGCATTCGTCGGCGATCTCGGTGAGCGCCCACTGGAACGCCGGGTCGGTCGGGTCCTTGGCGTAGAAATCGCGCAGCACCATCTGCTGCAGGATCATCTCGAACCAGATCCCGGTGCTCGCGACCGACGCCGCCTCCTGGCGCGTCAGCTCCTTCTGCTGCTCCGGGGTCATCTCGGCCCAGTAGCTCGTGCCGTAGAGCGTGCTCCACTCCGGGCTCGCCCCGTGGAAGTCCTTGTCCAGCGGGGTTTCCCAGTCGACCTCGGTGGCCGGGTCGTACGACAGGGTCGCGGAGGAGTCGAGCAGCCGCTGCGCGGTCTCGTGCCGGCCGGACGGGGCCGCTTCCGGTGCTCGCCGCACGTCTGCGCTGGTCATTCGGTCCTCCCTGAGCGACATTGATTAGGCGTTACCGCGATTCACTGTTACCTAAGGTAACACCTATCTGGCCGTATCGCGAGAGGTACCGGCGAACCGCGTGTCGTCCGTTCGGGCAGTCGGGCCGGGAAGGGGCCGCTGACCTGGCAAGATGAGTCCCGAATGTCTTCCTGACCTCGGAGGAACCGCCGTCGTGACGCAACCGCCGCAGCCGTATCCCGGCACCGGTCCGCAGCAGTACTCGCCGTTGCCGCCTGCTTACGGCGGGCAGTCCGCTTACAGCGGTCAGTTCCCGGCGCAGCCGCCGCCTCCGGCGCCGCCGACCGCGTATTTCGGTGCCACCGCGGTCGCCGCGGCGACTTTGGCCTCGGTCATCGGCCTGGTGGCCACGATCGGCTTCGTCGTGGCTGTCATCCGGATGATCGGCAATCCGTCCTCGAGCAGGCTGCTGTCCAACGGGATCGTCGGCGCCGCGGACCTGGCGATCGCGGCGCTGACGGTCGCCGGCGCGATCGGCCTGTTCAAGCGTTCTCCGGCGGGCCGGGTCTGCGTGCTCGTCGGCGGCGGCCTGGCGGTGCTGGACATCGTCGTCTTCATGATCGTCGGGCTCGGTTCCAGTTTCGTCCGGAAGAGCGCGCCGCCGACCCTGCAGATGACCTTCCCGAGCGGGTTCCTGTGGCTGATCGTCCCGGTCGCTGCGCTCGTGCTGGCGGCGCATCGGGCGACCGGCGCGTGGCTGCTGCCGAAAACCCCGCCGGCGCCGTACCACCCCGGCTGGTGACGGACCGGGAAGAAATCCTCCGCACCCCGCGGCTGCGGCTGACCACCTGGCTGCCTTCGGACCTGGACGATCTCGCTGCGCTGCATGCCGACGCCGAGGTTATGCGGCACATGACGACCGGTCCGCAGACCCGCGCGGCTACTCGCGAAAGGCTGGAGACGTTCATCGCCGAACACCGTCGGCGGGGCTGGTCGAAGTGGCGCGTCGAAGGCGCGTCGGGATTTCTCGGCCGTGCTGGGTTCGGCCTCGCGCACGGCAGCGGACACCGGGAAGTCGGCTATCTGCTGGTCCGAGCGGCATGGGGCTCGGGACTTGCTACGGAGCTGACGCAGGCGCTGCGGCAGTGGCACGACGACCACCCGGAACCCGCTCTCGTGCCAGAGCTGCGGGCGTATGTGCTGCCCGGCAACGAAGCGAGTTGCCGGGTGCTCGAGAAAGCGGGCTTCCGGGCGGTCGGAGAAGAGGACGGCCAGCTCGTGTTCGCGTCAGGCCGTCCCTGACCGGCGCAGGCGGGGCAACACCGCCAGCCACAGCAAAACGGTCGCGATTCCGTACGCCACCGTCATCGTCAGGCTCATCGACAACGGCGTAGTCCCGCCCAGCGACACCAGCGGCGCGACAATCGGGCCGATCGCGAACGACGCCGTCCCGAGCAGTGCCGCCGCGGTTCCGGCTCGCCGGCCGTGGTTGGCGAGGGCTAGCGCGTTGCCGTTCGCCTGCGTCGTTCCGCCCGCGAGCATCAGCAGTGCCAACGGGATCAGCAACGCCGCCAATCCGGCGCCGAACAACACCGCGCCCAGCATGGTCAGCGCTGCCGCCGCGGTGAAGGTCGTGCCCAGCACGTACATCCGGACCGGCCCGACACGGCGCACCGCCGCGCGGTTGACCTGCGCGCCGAGCACCGACATCACCGCGTTCGCCGCGAAACACGCGCTGAACAGCTGCGGCGACAACGAGAATCCGTCTTGCAGGACGAAACTGATCGACGCCAGGTAGGTGAAGAACGCCGCTCCGCCGCAGGTGCTCACGAGCAGGAAACCCAGGAACAGCGGGTCTTTCAGCAGGATCCGGAACTCGCCGCTGCCCTTGCGCGGATGTCGTGCCTCGGGTGGCAGGCTTTCCGGCAGCGCGGTCGCGGCGACGATCAGCAGCGCCGCTCCGATCCCGGCCAAGACGCCGAAGATGCCGCGCCATCCGATGATCGCCGCCAGTTGGCCGCCGATCACCGGAGCGACGATCGGGGCGAGTGCGCCGACGGTGGTCAGCAAGGCCAGCAGCCGCACCAGTTCGACGCCCTCGGCGAGGTCTCGGGCTACGGCCAGCGACAGCACGATTCCGGCCGAACCGCACAGTCCTTGGAGGAATCGCGCCGCGAGCAGCACCTCGATCGACGGTGCGAAGGCGCACACTACGGACAGAACCGTGAAAAGCCCGATTCCGGCCAGCAGCGGACGCCGCCTGCCGAACCGGTCGCTCAGCGGGCCGACGACGAGCTGGCCGAAGGCGAGTCCGAGCATGCAGACCGACATGGTCGCCTGCGCGAGACTCTGCCCGGCTCGGAGGTCGTCGGCGAGCTGGGGGAGCGCTGGAAGGTAGAGGTCCATGGAGATCGGGCCGAAGACCTCCAGCAGCCCCAGCACGACCGCCATCCGGAGCGCGCCTGGGCGGTTCTTCGGCACCACCGGCTCGACCAGGCTCGCTTCGGTCTGGAGACGCTTCATCCGGCACGCAGGATCCGGCGCAGCCACGAAAGCCGGGTCGCGACCGCGGATCGGGAGACCTCGGCGTCGGGGGAGAACCCGGCGAACCCGTGGTACCCGCCCGCCCAGATGTGCAGTTCCGCCTGTCCGCCGGTCGCCCAGATCCGCAGGGCGTACTCGGTCGTCTCGTCCCGGAAGATCTCCGCGGCGCCGACGTCCAGGTACGCGGGCGGCAGGCCGGACAGATCGGCCATCCGCGCCGGGACCGCGTACGGCGACGCCGCGTCGGTGCCCCGTGCCGGGCCGAGCAGGGCGTCCCAGCCGGTGTCGTTGTTGTTGCGGTCCCAGGCGCCGATGCCGTTGTACTGCTGGGTCGAGACCGATTCGTTGCGGTCGTCGAGCATCGGGCACGCCAGCAGCTGTCCGGCGATGGCCGGGCCGTTGCGGTCGCGGGCCAGCAGTGAGACACCGGCCGCGAGACCGCCGCCCGCGCTGGCGCCGGTGACGACGATCCGCGACGGGTCGATGCCGAGTTCGTCCGCGTGCTCGACTGTCCACAAGAGACCGGCGTAGCAGTCCTCGACGGCGGCAGGAGCCGGGTTTTCCGGAGCCAGCCGGTATTCCACCGAAATGCCGACCGCGCCGAACCGCAGCACGTCGTCGATCAGGCCGTCGAGGCCGAAGAACCGGTTGCCCAGCACCATTCCGCCGCCGTGGATGCTGTACAGCGCGGGCGCGTCGGCGACTCCCGAGGCGGGGCGGACGACCGTGAGCACGATGTCCGGAGCGCTCTCGGGACCGGGGACGGTGTGCTCGGTCAACTCGACGGGACGGTCGCCGACCATCTGCTCGACCGGCGGGATGATCGTCGCGAAATGCGCGCGGTTGGCGAGGATCGTGTCCGCGCGCAGCGGGATCCGCTCGACCAGGTCGAGGAACGCGGCGAGCCCGGGTTCCAGTTCCGGGTCGTAGGGCACCGGCGGGACGCTCATTTCCCCGCCTTCCCGAGGATCCGGCGCAGCCACGAGTTCCGCGTTTCGAGCGCGGCCTTGCTGATCGGCCAGTCCGGGACGTACATGTCGAACCCGTGGAAGGCGCCCGCCCACACGTGCAGTTCGGCCTGGCCGCCGGTCGCCCAGATCCGCAGCGCGTACTCGGTGTCCTCGTCGCGGAACGGCTCCGCGCTGCCGACCTCGATGAACGCCGGAGGCAGACCGGACAGATCGGTCGCGCGCGCCGGGGCGGCGTAGGGGGAGACGTCGTCGGTGCCTACCGCGTCGCCGAGCAGCGACTGCCAGCCCGCGAGGTTCGACTCCCGGGTCCAGGTGCCGAGACCGGGGTACTGCCGGCTCGCGATCGTCGTGTTGCGGTCGTCGATCATCGGGCACAGGAGCAGTTGTCCCGCGATCGCCGGGCCTTTCCGGTCGCGGGCGAGCAGCGAGACCGCCGCGGCGAGTCCGCCGCCCGCGCTGCCGCCCATCACCACGACGCGCGACGGGTCGACGCCCAGTTCGTCGGCGTGCTCGACTGTCCACACCAGACCGGCGTAGCAGTCCTCGACCGGCGCGGGGTGCGGGTGTTCGGGCGCGAGCCGGTATTCGACGTTCACCGCGACGACGTTCAGTTCCAGCACCAGGGCCAGCAGGCGGCCGACGTCCATGTTGCGGTGGCCGACCATCATGCCGCCGCCGTGGATGTTGTAGAGCACCGGCAGCGCGCCGTCGCTCTCGTGCGGGGACAGGATGGTGATTTCCAGGTCCGGCGCGCCTTCCGGACCGGGAATGGTCTGCTCGACGACGGTGACCGGCGCGTCGCCGACCGCTTCGGCGGCGGGCGGGAACATCTCGGCCATCGCGCGGCGCAGGCCGGGGATCGTCTCTCGCGTGAACGGCGGCGCGTCGGCCGGGACGATCTCGGCGAGCGCGGGCTCGATCTCCGGGTCGAACGGGACGGGGGGATGGGTCAAGGCAGCCTCCTCGGCGAGGACGGGTCGGGGGTGAGCGGGCCTGCCGGGAGCAAGGGCAGGCGGCGAGCGGGAATCGCGGACCGCTGCGGCGGCATGGGTGCCGGGAGGTCCCCGGCACCCATGCGCCCCAGCCAGGCGATCCGGTTCAGTGGTGTGCGCGGAGTTCCGGGCATCGCCACCGGCCAGGGTTGGCCAGTGGCTCAGGGGCCTTCGGGATCGACGGCGTCGCGGTCGGCCCAGAACGGCTCCACCAGCGCGCGAATCTGCTCGGCCCCGACCTTCTCGACCAGCTCGACCGCCGCGAGGTTGTCCTCCAGCTGTTCCATCCGGGTCGCGCCGAAGAGCGTCGTGACGTTCGCCGGATGCGTCAGCGTGAACGCGACCGCGAGCCGGGCCGCGCTCGTGCCGAGTTCCTCCGCGGCCTTCACGACCTTGGCCGCGTCGCGGGTGATCCGCTTGCGGACGTCGCCGGGGTCGCGGCCGATCTCGCGGGTCAGGTTGGTGCGCCCGGCGAGGATGCCGCCTTCGAGGACGTCGGAGGCCTGCATGACGAAACCGTCGGCGAAGAGCCGGGAGAACGGTTCGCCGTCCGGAATGGACCGGCGGCCGATGCTGTACTTCAGCTGCGCGATCTGCGGACCCGGCACCTGCAGCGCTTCGGCGATTTCGCGCAGCCGCGCGATGTTCCCGGCCGACCAGTTGTTGACGCCCCACGCCCGGATCAGCCCGGAGCGAGTGAGCCCGGCGAGGTCCTCGACCAGGTCCTCCAGCGCGACGTCGTCGCGGCGCAGGTCGCCGAGGATCACCAGATCCGCGACGTCGAAACCGCCGCGCAGGAACGCGTTTTCCAGCTGGGGGCGGAATCCCTGGTCGCCGAAGCCTTCGATCCACAGCTTCGCCGAGACCAGGTAGTCCTCGCGCGGGATGCGGGCGGCGCGGACGATCGCGCTCCACAAGACGTCGGTGAAGACCGGCGGGTGGCCGGGCATGCCGTAGACGCCGACGTCGAACAGGTTCACGCCGGCCTCGACCGCGGCGCGGATCATCGCGACCGAATCGGCGAAGTCCATCCGGTCGTAGGTGTGCCACGACCCGAGCGAGAGCAGCGAAACGTCCAAACCGGACGTGCCGACCTTGCGGCGGGGCAGGGGCGAGGATGCGGACACGAGACCTCCTTGGCTCGTAAGGGATTGACTCGTCAGGAAAGCTCAGGGGAGACGCGGGTCGACGACGGCTTTCGTCTCGTCCAGCCGGTGCATGGCCTCGATCCGCTCGCTCGCGCCGGAGAGCCCGACCGGGCTGCCGAACAGCCGGTCCCACGGCATCCGGGAGGCGAACGAACCGAAGAACTCGATCGCGTGGTGGTAATCGGCGATGTCGCCGTTGAGCGAACCGACGACGGTCAGCTCCTTGCCCATCACCGTGCCGAGCGGGACCGGCGTCGGCTCCGGCCCGGTGCTGCCGACGATCACGACCCGGCCGCGCTGCGCCGCCATCGCGACCGCCTCGCGACCGATCGACGGCGCACCCGCGAAGTCCAGCACGAGGTCGCCGCCGTGGCCGCCGGTCAGTTCGGTGACGCGCTCGACGATCGCGTCCGAACCCCCGGCGACATCGACCACGTCGTCGGCGCCGAACTCCTTCGCCAGCTCCAGCCGCGACGCGGGAGCGCCGACGGTGATGACGCTGCCCGCCCCGCTGAGGTGCGCGACCGCGGTCGCGAACAGGCCCAGCGCGCCGGATCCCTGCACCACCACGCGAGATCCGGGCCGGACGCCGCCGACCCGGTCGAACGCGCGCAGCACGGTTTTCGCCGCGCATCCGGCCATCGCGGCCCACGTGTCGGGCACTTCGGCGGGCAGCAGGAGCTTCGCCGCGCCCGGGACGACGTAGGCGTATTCGCACAATCCGGCGGTCGCGAACGGTGCGACGTCCGAGCGCTGCAGGAATCCGTAACCGCGCCGCGAACACGCCACCGGTTCGCGCAGCACCGTGCAGCCGTAGCACTCGCCGCAGGTCGACTCCGACCAGCCGATCCGGGACCCGACCGTGACCTCGCGGCCGAGCGCGTCGCGGGTGTCCGGTCCGGCGGCCACGACCTCGCCGACCATTTCGTGGCCGAGCACCATGGGCAGCATGCCGGGAAAACTCATCTTCCCGGACCAGATCTCCACGTCCGTGCCGCACAGCGTCGCGCACGAGACGCGGACCAGCGCCGCGCCGGCTTCGAGCTCGGCGGGCAGCGGGAGTTCGGTCAGCTCCAGCGGCGCGCCGTGCTCGGTCAGCACCGCGGCGCGGGTGGAAGTCGGGACGGTCATGGGAAACCTTTCCGGGGGCTGGCGGGCCCGGGAGGGCCGTGTGATGGGTTAGTCTACGGACGTCGACAAAAATGTCGAGTCCCCGAATCCCTCCAGGAGCGCCTGTGCCGACCTCAGTTGCGGATCTCGTCTTGCGGGCAGCAGCGGTGCACACCATGGCCGGTGCCGCGCCCGCGACCGCGCTGGCCGTGCGGGACGGACGCGTGCTGCGTGCCGGAACCGACGCGGACGTGCGGGAGCTGATCGGACCCGGCACTCAGGTGCTCGACCTCGGCGGCCGCGCGGTCCTGCCGGGCATCAACGACGCGCACCTGCACGGAGCCTGGCTCGGCGCGCTGTGGCCGGACACCCTGTTCGCCGACGACGGCGCGCCCGGGCCCGGTCCGGAAAAACCGCTGCGCACCGCCGCCGAACGCCGGGCGGCCATCCTCCGCGCGGGCGAAATCCTTGCCGTGCTAGGCATAACGAGCTACACCGAACCCGGCCTCGGCCCGGGGGAGGACAACGGGCACATCGGCGCGTTTGGCATGTCCGTCGTCGAGCAATACCGCGAACTGGCCGCCGAAGGACTGCTGCGGGCGAGGGTGACCGCGCTCTGGCTGTACGGCGAACTCGACGGCCCGAGCACGTTCGACAACTTCCGCGCCGGACTGGCCACAGTGGACGGACCGGGCCCGGACCCGCGCCGGCTGAACTTCCGCGGGGTCAAGATCTTCGCCGACGGCATCCCGCCGATGCGCTCGGCCTACACCCACCACTGCTACGCCGACGGCAGCCACGCCCACCTGCTGGTCGGCGGCGCGGACGATCCGGAGCGCGAGGAGAACTTCACCCGGATGGTCCGCACCGCGCACGAGGCCGGACTGCAGGTCGGCGTGCACGCGACCGGCGACCGGGCGATCGAGTTGATGCTGGACGCCGTCGAGCGGGCCAGGGGAGAGCGCGACGTCGATCTCGGCCACTACGTCATCCACGGCGACCTGGTGAACGCGGCGCAGCTGAAGCGGATGGCCCGGCTGGGGGTCGGGCTGTCCGCACAGGCCGGGATCGCGGTGCGGACCGCCGGAGTCGTCGACGCGGCGCTGGGGGCGGGCAGTTCGGACGCCGCGTGGCCCTTGCAGGAGGCGCTGGACGCCGGGATCCCGCTGTGCCTGACGTCCGACGCGCCGGTGCTGCCGCCGGACTGGCGCAAGGAAATCGCTGCCGCGGACCAGTGGATGGGCCCGGCCGAGGACGTGCGGCAGCGGATGGAAACCCTGCTCCGTTGCTACACCGTCCACCCCGCTCAGCAGGACGGCGCCGCGTCGTGGAAGGGCACGCTCGCCCCGGGGATGGCGGCTGACCTGTGCGTGCTGTCCGCGGATCCGTTCGCGGTGACCCCCGCCGAGCTGCCCGAGGTCGAGGTCGACCTGACTGTCCTGGATGGACAGATCGTGTTCGAGCGCACGCCCGGAATGATCGCCTAACGTCCGTGAAGGGCTCCTTGGGGGAATCAGATTCCCTCGAGGGGCCCTTCACGGACGGCTGGCTCAGGTGAGCAGCTGGCCGCCGTCCACCGGGAGGCTGGTGCCGGTGATGTGGGCGGCGGCGGGGCTCGCCAGGAACACCACCGCCGCGGCGACGTCCTCGACCGCGGCCATCCGGCCGTCCGGAATCCGCGCCACCCACGCGTCGTGCGCGGGCGATCCCGGCGGCATCGCGGCGGCGAGCATCGGCGTCGCGACCGGGCCGGGGGCGACCGCGTTCACCCGGATCTTGTGCTCCGCCAGCTCGATCGCGGCCCAGCGGGTCAGCGCGTCGACCGCGGCCTTGCTGCTTTCGTAACCGCCCATGCCGGGCGTAGGCTGCCGCCCGCCGATCGAGGACAGGTTCACCACGACGCCCGGCTCGCCGCGCTCGACCATCCGGCGGGCAATCAGCTGCGTCATCAGGAACGTGCCGTGCACGTTGGTCGAAAGAATGCGCAGCAGGTCCGCGCCGGGCAGGTCCAGCAACCGCCCGTGGACGCTGAGGAGGCCGGCGTTGTTGACGAGGACGTCGACCGGACCGACCTCGTCGAGCGCCGCGGAGATCGCGGCCTCGTCGGTGATGTCGAGCCGGATTCCGCGCCCGCCAACCGGTTTGGCGGCTTCTTCGGCGCCGTCGAGGTCGGCGAGCACCACGGAATCGCCGGCTTGGGCGAAGGCGGCGCCGATCGCGCGGCCGATGCCGCCGGCACCTCCGGTGATCAGCACGGTACGGGCAGCGGGCATCGTCGTTTCCTTTCGCCGGGAGCGGGGTACGCGGGCTTATAGTATACAAGCGTAGAAAATAAATCCCTTGAATCGCAGGAGGAATCGTGGCGACGGATCGACCTGGACTGGGCCCGGCGTTCCCGCGCGTGCCGGCGTTGTCGCTCGGCTCGTGGAACACCTGGGACCGGATGGAGTTCGGCGACGCGGTGGCGCTGATCGCCCGCGCGGCCGAACTCGGGCACGCCTTCTTCGACGTCGCGCACTACGACATGGGCCCGCACGCCGAGGGCTCCACGACTGATCAGATCTTCGGCCGCGCGGTCCGCGAAGCCGGGCTCGCCCGCGAAGATTGGCTCTACTGCGGGAAACTCTGGCTCTGGGACTACCCGAACGTCGGCTTCGCGCAGCAGATGAACACCTCGCTCGAACGCGTCGGCGTCGAGTCGGCGGATCTGGTCGTGGTCGGCGACTACTTCGGCGAAGTCGACCTCGAGCGAGTCGTCGCGGACGTCGCCGAACAGATCGAAGCTGGCCGGTTCCGCGCGTGGGGCGTGAACAATTGGCGCATTGACGATCTGCGCAAAGCTTTTGCCATTGCGCGCAAACGTGGTTTGGAGCCGCCGGTTTTCGCTCAGCTCAAGTACGGGCTCGCGCGCCGGTCGATGGCCGAGGGCGAGTACTACGCGCCACTGTTCGCTTCCGGAGAGCTGACCTTGCAGGCGTCGGACATTTTCGAAGGCGGGCTGCTCGTCGGGAATTTGAAGCCGAGTCGCAAGATCGGCGCGGACGTCGGCGGCATCCGGGAGAAGATCGCCGACGCCTGGCCGGCTGTGCAAAAGATCGCCGCCGAGCTCGACGCGTCGCCCGCGCAGCTGGGAATTGCCTTCTGCCTGGCCAATCCTGCGACCGCGAACGTCCTCGTGGGCGTATCGCGGCAGGCGCAGCTGGAGGACAATGCGGGGGCACTCGACTTGCTGGAACGCGTCGGCGCGGACCGGATCCGCGAGCTGACCAAGGAACTGTGGCTCGATCGCGAGGTCGCTGCCGACGGAACCTGGTGAAGGGGCTGGTGTTTTTTGTCGACGTGCGTAGACTAAAGCTTCCCGGGGTGCCCGGAGAGGCACCCCCGACGCCGTGAGGAGCCGCCACATGACGAAACCAGCGCCGGACCGCATCGTCGACATCGCCATCGGGTACATGGGCGCGAAGCAGTTGTTCGCCGCCTCGCGGATCGGTCTGTTCCGCGCGCTCGCCGACGGTCCGCGAACGGCGCCGGAACTCGCCGTCGCCACTGGCACCGGCGAGCAGCTGACCCGGATCCTGGCCGACGCGATGAACGCGCGCGGTCTGCTGGAGCGAACCGACGGCCGCTACTCGCTGGCCGAGGACGCGCAGGAGTACCTGGGAGGGAACGGCGCCACGGATCTGGCGCCGTTCCTGACCTTCCTCAACGAAATCAGCTACGGACACTGGCTCCAGTTCGACACCACTGTGGACAGTGGCAAACCGGGCGACCTCCAGATGGACGAGGGCCGCTGGGCGACGTTCATGGCGGGCGTGATGCGCTACAACTCGCTGCACGCGTCGATGCTCGCGCGCGCATTCGATTTCTCGCCCTACCGTTCGATGCTCGATCTGGGCGGATTGTCTCCGGAATTCGCGATCGGCGCGTTGCGGGCGAATCCCGCACTGACCGCTCGCTTCGTTTTCGGACCCGAGTCCACGCAGGGGATCACCGATGCGGTGAATGCGGCCGGGTACGCGGATCGCATCAGCATCGACCCCGCGCCGACCGAATCCGCGGAACCGGGCGGCGAGCACGATCTGGTGATGGTGAACCACGTGGTGCACCGGTTCACCGCTGAACAGAACCGGAAAATCCTGGCCAACGCCCGTGCCGCCGCCGGGGACGGCGCGACGTTGCTGCTGCTGGACTTCTTCCTCGACGACGACGAACGGCAGCGCCCGATCGACGCGCTGCACGCGGGGGAGTACTTCGTGATCGACGGAACCGTCGTCTATCCGGAGGCGGAAGTCCGCGAATGGCTGGACGGTGCAGGATGGCGCGTATGCGATGTCCTCGCACTGCCTGCAAGTCCGCGCGTTCTGGTCGCCGACGCCGTCTGAAAACGGCGGAAGGGCCGGGAGATAACAAACGTATCCGGCCCGTTGATTTTTTAGCCGACAATCGTAGACTATCCCGCACCACGGCGAGCCGGGCCGCACTCGACGGCCCGCCGTTCCCGGCGGGGCGCCGAGCGATCCCGCCGGCGGTCCAGCACCCTGAGAGAGGGACTCAATGACGAGGACAAGGACAGCGGCGTTGTTCGCGGCGGCCGCCGCGGCGCTGCTCGCGATCGCCGGATGCACCGGCTCGGGCGCCGCCGGGGCGGGCGCGGGCACCGACGAGCTGAAGGCGGGCGTGTTCCTCGACGTGACGTCGTGGGACCCGGCCAACGCCGACATCGGTTTCGACGGCCCGTACCTGTCCGCGGTCTACGACCCGCTGGTCGCCTTGGACAAGGACGCCAAGCCGATCCCCGCGCTCGCGAAGTCGTGGGACTGGTCGGCCGACCGGCTGAGCCTCACGATGCACCTGCGCGACGACGTCGCGTTCGACGACGGCCAGAAGTTCGACTCCGCCGCGGCGGTGGAGAACCTCAACCACCTCAAGTCCGGCACCCGTTCCGGGCAGGCCTACATCGACGTGAAGAGCGTCGAGGCGAAAGACGCGTCGACGGTCGTGCTCCATCTGTCCGAACGCGACGACGCGCTGCTGTACTTCATGGGTCTCGGCCGCAGCTGGATGGCCTCGCCCAAGGCGATCAAGGCCAACTCGCTCGCCAACGGCCCCGACGGCTCCGGCCCGTACACCTTCGACAAGGGCTCCTCGCAGCCGCAGTCGCAGTACGTGTTCAAGAAGCGCGCGAAGCACTGGGACAGCGCGACCTACCCGTTCCCGACGGTGCGGCTGTTCCCGATCACCGACCAGGCGGCCAGCTTCAACGCGATGCTGTCCGGTCAGCTGAACGTCCAGTTCGCCAACGCGGCGAACCTGCCGAAGGCGCAGCAGAACGGCTGGAACGTCGCGAAGAAGCCGGCGTCGTGGGTCGGCGTGCAGTTCGCGGACCGCACCGGCAGCCAGGTGAAGGCACTCGGCGACCAGCGCGTGCGGCAGGCGATCTCCTACGCCTTCGACGCGGCCGGGATCCTCAAGGCGGTCGGCAACGACGCCGGAACGGTCACCGACCAGCTGTGGCCGAGCGGCAGCCAGGTGTACGACCCGGCGGGCAACGGCAAGTACAAGACTGACCTCGCGAAGGCCAAGCAGCTGCTCGCCGAAGCCGGCTATGCGAACGGGTTCAGCCTGAAGATGCCGATGTCCACGATCTTCCAGGCGTGGCAGCCCGCCGCCGAGCAGACGTTCGGGCAGCTGGGCATCAAGGTCGACTGGCAGAACATGTCGATGCCGGACTACCAGAAGAACGCGCCGACGTACCCGATGTTCCTCGCGGTGATCGCGATGGACGGCAACGACATGGCGACGCTGACCGACCAGGTCACCTCGAAGCAGTGGTACAACCCGAACCCGTCGGTGGACGCCTTCCCGGAGGTGAAGGCGCTCGTGCAGAAGGCGGAGCAGGCCCAGCCCGGCCCGGCCCAGACCGCCGCGCTCAAGGAGCTCAACACGAAGCTCGTGGACCTCGCCTGGTGGAACGTCTGGTACCAGGCCGACAACCTCTACTTCAGCGTCAAGGGCATCACCGTCACGCCGATCACCGGCATGATGTTCCCGACGCTGCGGTTCATCCAGCGCGGCTGACGCGCCCGTCGTCCCGGGGCTCGTCCGTCCATGATGGAGAGACGAGCCCCGGGGAGGAGCCGGAACATGCTCACATTCATCGTCAAACGCCTGGTGTCCGGGATCCTGCTGCTCGTGCTCGTCACGAGCGGCACGTTCTTCCTGGCACACACGGCGGTGGGGGACCCGACCGCCGGGCTGCTCGGCAACAGCGCGACCCCCGCGCAGCAGGCGGCGCTGCGCGCCCAGATCGGGTACGACCGGCCGCTGCTCGCGCAGTTCTGGGACTGGCTGACGCACGCGGCCACCGGCGATTTCGGGACCTCCTGGCGGAATTTCCAGCCGGTCGGCGAACAGATCGCGCTGCGCGTGCCGGTGACGCTGTCGGTCGTGGTCGCCGCGACGCTGCTCGCCGCGATCCTCGGCGTGCTCGTCGGGGTGATCTGCGGCCTGCGTCCCGGCGGCGTGGTCGACCGCGTGCTGAAGCTCGCCTCGGTGGTGCTGTTCGCGCTGCCCGGGTTCTGGGTCAGCCTCGTGCTCGTCACCTGGTTCGCGATCCAGCTGCAGTGGTTCCCCGCGGTCGGCTACGTCTCGCCGGACCAGTCGGTGGTCGGCTGGCTGCGCTCGATCGCGCTGCCATCGATATCGCTGTCGCTCGGCGCGATCGTGATGATCGCCGAACAACTGCGCAACGGTTTCCTCCAGGTCGCCAACCAAGACTTCGTGCGCACGCTGCGGGCGCGCGGCCTGTCGTCGCGCCGCGTCACGACGCA
This sequence comes from Amycolatopsis sp. NPDC004079, assembly GCF_040610415.1. NCBI lineage: Bacteria > Bacillati > Actinomycetota > Actinomycetes > Pseudonocardiales > Pseudonocardiaceae > Amycolatopsis > Amycolatopsis sp. NPDC004079. The sequence continues at coordinate 23,163 of NZ_JBEXMH010000093.1, forward strand.
CGTGCTGCGGAATGCTTCGCCGTCCGCGCTGACCGTGCTGGCGCTGATGTTCGTCGGCCTGCTCGGCGGCGCGGTGGTCGTGGAGATCGTGTTCAACCTGCCGGGGATCGGCAGCCTGACGCAGTCGGCGTCGCAGATCGGGGACATCCCGGTGCTGCTCGGCCTGACCGCGGTGACCGTCGTGTTCGTCGTGATCGTCAACTTCCTGCTCGACCTCGTGCTCGGGTGGGTCAACCCGAAGGTGCGCGACCGATGACCGCTGCCCCGTTCCCCGCCACGCTCGCCCCGGTGAAGCGGATTTCCCTGCTGCGCCGGTACTTCCGCCGTCCGGTCGGCATCGTCGCGCTGGTCGTGTTCGCGATCGTCGTGCTGGCCGCGGTGTTCGCGCCGTGGCTGGCCCCGTACGACCCGAACCACGTCGACTTCGCGCTGACCCACGCCGAACCCGGCAACGGGCACCTGCTCGGCGGCGACTCCGCCGGCCGCGACATCTTCAGCCGCCTGCTCTACGGCGCGCGGACCACGCTGTACGGCGGGCTGATCACCTGCGTGACCGGGATCGTGCTCGGCGTCCCGACCGGCGTGGTCGCCGGGTACTTCGGCGGCGCGACCGACCGGATCTGCTCGTGGATCAGCGACGCGCTGCAGTCCGTACCCGGGATGATCGTGCTGCTGGTCGTCGCGGCCGGCACCGGCCAGGACTTCACCGTGCTGATGATCGCGCTCGGCGTGTTCCTCGCGCCCGGCTACTACCGGATCACCCGCGCCCGTGCGTTGACGGTGCGCCGGGAGCCGTACATCGACGCGGCGCGCGTGGCCGGTGTCGGCACGCTGCGGATCCTGCGCACGCACCTGCTGCGCGCGGTGTACGCGCCGATCATCGTGCAGACCGCGCTCACCGCCGGGCTCGCCATCGGCATGCAGGCCGGTCTGCAGTTCCTCGGCATCGGCTCGGCGTCGACGCCCAGCTGGGGCCAGACGATGAACGACGGCTTCCTGAACATGCTGACCTACCCGCTGATCCTGCTGTGGCCGTCGATCGCGCTGGGCGTCACCATCGCCGCGCTCGCGTTCATCGGCTCGACGCTCGCCGACCTGGTCAGCGTCCGCGCCGAACAGCCGACGCGGCGCGGCCGGGCTCGAGTGCGGGAAGCGCTCGCGGCTCCTTCGCCGGATGCGTTGGACGGCGGCGCGGCTTCGGGCGCGCACGAGCACGCGGCGGCGGATTGCGCGCTGCGGATCGAGAACCTGCGGGTCGGCTACGCGACGGACAAGGGCGTCAAGGAGGTCGTGCGCGGGGTGTCGCTGGACGCGGCTCCCGGCGAGGTGCTCGGGATCGTCGGCGAATCCGGGTCCGGCAAGACGCAGACGGTGTTCTCGGTGCTCGACCTCCTGCCCGCGGGCGGGACCGCGGTCGCGGACGGGATCTGGGTCGGCGGGCGCGAGGTCGGCAAAGCGGCGGAGCGGGCGAAACTGCTCGGCCGCGAGATCGGGTACGTGCCGCAGGAGCCGATGACCAACCTCGACCCGTGCTATCTGATCGGGCACCAGCTCGTCGAGCCGCTGCGCCGCGTGCACGGGCTGGACAAGGCCGCGGCGAAGGAACGGGCGCGCGAGGTGCTGCTGCAGGTCGGCCTCACCGACCCGGACCGCGTGATGGCGAGCTACCCGCACCAGATTTCCGGCGGCATGGCGCAGCGCGTGCTGATCGCCGGCGCGGTGGCCGGGCGGCCGTCGCTGCTGGTCGCCGACGAGCCGACGACCGCGCTGGACGTGACGGTGCAGGCCGAGGTGCTGGAACTGCTGCGCGAACTGCAGGCCGAGTACGGGATGGCGCTGGTGATCGTGACGCACAACTTCGGCGTCGTCGCGGACATCTGCGACCGCGTCGTGGTGATGAAGGACGGCCGGATCGTGGAAACCGGTCCGGTGGAACGGATCTTCCGCGCGCCCGAGGACCCCTACACCGCCGAGCTGATCAGCGCGTCGCTGGACGACACCGAAGGACGGGAAGAGTTGGACGAAGCCTGGGAACGGCGCGGCCTCGCCCACGCGACCGGAGAGGAGGCCGGACGATGACCGCTCCGCTGCTCGCGATCGAGGACCTCGTGGTCGACTACCGGCTCAGCCGCCGGGTGCGATTCCGGGCGCTGAAAGGGATTTCGCTGGATGTGAAGCCGGGCGAATGCGTCGGGCTGGTCGGCGAGAGCGGGTCGGGGAAGTCCACTTTGGGCAAAGCCGTCCTGGGGCTGGCCGCGCCGGAGTCCGGTCGGATCACCTTCGACGGCGAGGACATCACGCACGCGCGCGGTGCGGTGCGGCGTCGGCTGGCCAGCGACATCCAGGTGGTGTTCCAGGATCCGTACGGTTCGCTGGACCCGACCATGACGGTCGGCGAAGTGCTTGCCGAGCCGCTGGTGGTGGCCGGGACTTCGCGCGCGGACGCCCGGACAGTTGTTGCGGACATGCTCGACCGGGTGCGGCTGCCCGCTGACGCGGTGCACCGGTATCCGGGGGAGTTCTCCGGCGGACAGCGGCAGCGGATCGCGATCGCACGGGCGCTGGTCCGGCGGCCGCGGCTGATCGTCTGCGACGAGCCGGTGAGTGCGCTCGACCTGACCACGCAGGCGACGATCCTCGAGCTGTTCCTGGAACTGCAGCGCGAGACCGGGGTGTCCTACCTGTTCGTCTCGCACGACCTCGGTGTGGTGCATCGGATCTGTCATCGGGTTTCGGTGCTGTACCAGGGAGAGATCGTGGAATCCGGTCCGACGGCGGTGGTCACGCGGGCACCGGAGCATCCCTACACGCAGCGGTTGCTGCTGGCCGCCCCGGTGGCGGATCCGGCCCGGCAGGCGGAGAGACGGGCCGCTCGGCTGGGGCTGGGATAGGCCCTGCTTCCGCAGGCCGCCTCGAGTGCCGGCGGCTGGTTCTCGGTGCCCGCTTTTCCGGGCTCACCGCTCCCGCGTGCGGTCGAGCAGGGTCACATCCGTCGCGGGAGAATACGGGTTAGAGTCTGTAACCATGCCGAAGGTCATCGATCACGATCAGCGACGACGGGAAATCGTCGAGGTCGCCAAAAAGCTGATCATCGAAGGCGGGTTCGAGGCGGCGACGATGCGCAGCATCGTCACCGCGGCCGGGTTCGCGAACGGTGCCCTCAAGCACTACTTCCCCAGCAAGGACAGCATCATCGCGGCCACGTTCGAGAGCGTGCTGCAGGAGACCTCGCAGCGGATGTCTGAATTGGACCCTTCATTGGGTCCGGTCGAATCGCTGCGGGGGTTTGTGGAAGCCGCGATTCCGACGGATGCGCACCAGATCGCGTCGGCCCGGGTGTTGCTGGTGTTGTGGGAGCATTCCGTGGCCAATCCGGATCTTGCCCGGCAGTATCGGGATTTGCTCGACAGTTGGCGGGCTGAGCTGACTGTGCGGATCGCTGCCGCCCGGGGGAAAGAGGAGTCTGCTGACGCTCCGGTGATCGGGGTGCTGGCAGATGAGATCATCGCGGTTTCCATCGGGGCCAATGTGACTTCGTTGATGCATCCGGTGGGGAAGGTCGCTGGGCGGTATCGGGCTTATGTGGACGGGTTGATGGCTCGGATCGGGGATTGAGTCCGGTTTCGCTTGCGGCTCGTCGCCTGGCGGCGGCATTGCGCCCTTGGTTGCGTGGGGCACCCCGAAGCTGATTGTGACGACGGCGCGGGGGGGGGGGTTGTGTGGGGGGAAATAATAAGAATAAAAAAAAAAACCCCCCCCGGTGGG